>NZ_KB235922.1:2360210-2701221 GCF_000332195.1 Pleurocapsa sp. PCC 7319 | reverse complement strand
GTTACTGGTTAAATCCCAAAATTGATGACCCCCTAAAATTTAAAAAGCAAGTCAAATATATCTGTCAACTGCATCAAAATGCCTTAAAGTTATTAGAACAAGGTATTCATTTGGTTAGTACCGATGAAATGACAGGTATTCAAGCTCTTGAAAGATTATTTCCAGCCAAACCAGGCAAGCCTAAACAAGTAGAGAAAATCGAATTTGAGTATGAACGCCACGGAACCTTAAGCTTAATTGCTAACTGGGATGTAGCCAGAGGAAAAGTACTTACTCCCTCTATCGGTGCAACTCGAACTGAACAAGATTTTTATGAACATATCCAGAAAACAATTCAGACTGATGAAAAAGGGTCATGGATTTTTATCGTGGATCAACTCAATACTCATAAATCAGAAAGTTTAGTTAATTTAGTAGCATCAAACTGTGGAATTACTACGGATTTAGGAGTTAAAGGGAAAGAAGGAATTTTAAAATCCATGACCAGCCGTGAGGCTTTTTTATCAGATGAATCACATCGGATTCGCTTTGTATATATTCCGAAACATACATTAGGGCTGAACCAAATTGAGTGTTGGTTTTCTATTTTAGTCAGGCGTTTGCTCAAAAGAAGTAGTTTCTGTTCGACTGAAGACCTGGAGCAAAAGATTCTGAATTTTATTGATTACTTTAATTGGCATTTTGCCAAGCCGTTTGTGTGGAAGTTTGAGGGTTTTAAAGATCATGATTAACTGGTGGATTATTTCCGCCTAGCTGCACTAGCTGAAGACGTGGCTCGTTTCAACAAAGTAACAATTCGTTTACAAGAACTAGAACAGGAGAAATCAATGTCTAATTACGAAATTATTCTCAAACCTGTACAATCTCAGTTGGTTGCTGGCACTTTAGGAGTGCTTCCCGATTTTGATAATTGCACTTCCATCATTGAGAAACTGTTTGAGCGAGTTTATGGTTATGTTTTTAGTCAAGGAATCAAAGATGTTGGTAGTGGTATTAATGTCTATCATGAAACTAAATTACGAGATCAACACATTCCTTTCGAAGCAATTGTGCCCATACCTCACACTATACCTCATGATCATCGTCAAGCTCCTTCCGTGTGGGTGTATGAATTGCCTGAAGTGGAAACCATGGCTTGTGTAGTGCATCATGGTTCATTTAATTCCCTGGGAAATGCTTACTGTAGCTTATTGGAATGGATAGAGAAATATGGCTATCAAATTGCTGGTTCTACTCGCGAAGTTTACTTGCACTATAGAACTCTTGCAAAAATATTTTGTGATCTGATAAGGGGTTATTTTTGTTTGAATTTTTGTTGATTGAAATAGTAAGAATCGAGCTATTTTTTTCGATTAACTATTATTGGGCGATCGCTATATTAAAAATTGACAGCAAAATCTATTTCAGTAATTAATTGATTACTGAAAAAATTGGAATAGTTTAATTTTAAAACCGCGATTATTAGGCTAATTCATGATTATAAATACCAGCAATTAAATTCGCTCTTAAGCCAAACCTGCGATGCCGATTTCTATATCGATACGACAAAATTTTAAAGATTTTTAAACGACGATTAATATGCTCAACAGCAATTCTTAATCGATTTAATTGACGATTATATTTTTTCTGTTCCTTGGTTAATTTTCCGCCTCGGGGTTTTTTGATAGGGGTTTCACTATTCCCATGAATTTTAGTGATTCCTTGATATCCTTTATCCCCTATAACTTTAAGCAATTGATGAAATCTTACCTGACTACTTTTAAATAATCTAAAATCATGAGTTCTCCCTTTTTCATGATCTAGACATATTATCTTTCCTGTTTTTTCTCCAAAGACTACTTGGGTTTTTAAAGTATGCTCTCCTTGTTTTCCACGCATTAAATCTTTTTTGATGTTTTTTGGGTCTTTCAATTGGACTTTCCATGACATCCATTAAAATTAATTTTTCATTAAGAGCATTTTTCAATAACTTTTTCTTCCCTGGTAAACTGAATTTTCGAGATTGAATTAAAATATTTTCAACTTTTTTGACTATACGACATACTGTAGATTCGGCTAGTTTCCAATCTTTTGATATATGAAAGTAGGTTCGATATTCTCTCCAGTATTGAAGTGTTACTAAAACCCGATCTTCAATAATTAATTTGGCTCGACGCCCTGGTTTTTTCTTCTGTTTTTCTTCTGCTTTTACCAAGCGTACCATTAACCGAAAAGTTTGTCGTTTAACTCCAGTAAGCCGCTTAAATTCTCTTGACGGAAGTTTAATAGCTTGCCAATATTTCATGTTTGATTAATAAAAAAGTAAAACTTCTTAGCATACCACAAAATATTTTTGCAAGAGTTCTAATCATGGTCTTTCTACCGCACAGCGGGGCTGGTTAAAAGAGTTGACTTATCTTAATAGCGTCACAACTGGCACGCTAACTTATAAAGACATATACGATAATGATGAAAACAAGGATGATCATAATAGAGAAACGAGTGATAAAGCCGTAATATCCGCTAGTCGTAAGAGGATTTCCATGGGATTTAGTAATTCCCAAACTACAAACAGTGCTGGTGGAGGCAGCCGATTAGAAACGATGCCACCTTTCTACATAATGGCCTTCATCATGAAAACTTAAGGCAAAGACTTTAGCCAATTCATGATATTAATCTAGCAACAAAAACTCTTACATTTTTCAGGCTAGCCCTCATGCAAAATTGGGGTTCCTTTTCAGGAATTGCATTGATGGATGAATACTTGACTAATAAAAGTGTTCCCAGGCAAAGCTAAGATAATTATCAGTCAATCATTCAGAGTTTTGTTAAACATATTCTGTCAGCCAACTTATGGAGCCATATATTGAAGTTTATGATGAAACGATCTCTCACGATTTTTGTAAGCTTGTGATTAATTATTTCGAGAACTGTAAAAAAGAACAATATTGGGGCATGGTGCAGCCAAATGTACGTAAGTTTGAACGCAAAAAAGTCAAGGAGCTAGCGTTGTCCCCTGACAATGAGGTCGAATGGGAAATTTTATATCAAGCTCAAAAATCTCTACTCAGCTATTTGCAAAGGTATCAGAAAAAGTATTCTGCTATCGATATTCCACTGGTTCCGACACAGTTTCGAATCAAAAAATATGATAATGATGGAACTCACTTTTTTGATTGGCATGTAGATGTCTCGCGAATTTCAAATAGTAAACGCATGCTTGTTGCTCAATGGTATTTGAACACCGTTGAGGAAGGAGGAGAGACTGAATTTAAAGTGATTAAGACAGTGACTTACAAAGTCCAACCTCTTCAAGGGCGGTTGTTGATGTTTCCTCCATTTTGGACCTATCTACATAGAGGGAAGCCTCCCATATCAAACCCCAAATATATAATGTCTACTTTCTTGGAGATGAACTATTAAAAATAAATTTGCAATCAATACATAACTCACTTTCTACAGATTATTTTCGCTGAAAAGCTAGCCATGCAAAACGACCAACTTATAGTAAATAAAACAGAAAAATATGTCCCCCTAGATATTGAAGGGTATTTACTGAATGATCTTAATTTTGATCGTATTTCGGATGCATTAAAGGACATAATAAATTTATTAAAAAAGGCTATCCTTAGTCACGAACATTATAAAAATATTCACAGCATTTATATGCGCGGCTCAATTGCAAGAGGAAAGATTTATGTGCCCCTTTCTGATATTGACTTAATAGTTCTTTTTTACCAAGATACTTCGATTAGGGAGCTCAAAAAAAAACTAAGTAAAATAATTCAAGAGGTATATTCTGAGAATATGAAAATTGATATTTATGGTGTGAACTATCAAGCATTATCACGGAATACTCAATTTAGCCTCAAAATTAATTCCATTTGTATTTATGGCGTAGATGTATCTGAAAAGATACAAAAATTCAAGCCAGACAAAAGTATTTGCTTTTTACAACAGTCATTTGTACAGGATGTGCAAACAGCTAAAGCCGACCTTCGCGCCTTGAAGACACTATCGTTCAATGACATGTACAAACAACCGATACTCAAGATTTATGGATGGATTGCAAAAAGGATTTTAAGAGTTGGTTTAGAATTATAGCTAACTGATTTTAGAATGATTCATTTTATTTAGCTGTGCAGCCAAATTATCAGAGAAGTGCTCAAAGTCTTTTTTTGCGGATTTGACATAATGTTTGAGATTAGCCCATGCATGTTCGATGGGGTTTAGATCTGGAGAATAGGGGGGAAGATTTATCAGTTGGGCACCAGTACTTTCAATGAGATTTTTGATGTCATTTCCCCGATGCCAAGGAGCATTATCCATGATAACAACCATCCCATGAGTGAGATGTCCCTGAAGGTGAGATTTAATCCAATCCATAAAAACCTTCTTGTTGACAGTATGGTCATAAGTGTTTGTGGCAAAAAGTTTATTATCTGTTGACCAAGCCCCAATGATATTGGTTCTACCCTGTCTTTTGCCATCAGTTAGACCGTGTACTTTTTCTCCCTTGAGAGCATAGCCATGAGTTCTTTGCAAACGATGACATAGCCCACTCTCATCTAGATAAACTCTCTGTTGTTCGGGATACTGTTCTATCTCTTTTAAATAATCGTTTCGCCTTTGTTGGTCCCGTTCTCGGTACTGCGGTGTCTTTTTTTTCGACTAATCTTCAATCTTTTAAGTGCTCGACATACGGTATTTTCTTTGGCTCTAATCGCTTCTGCTATTTCTGCTTGATAGGCATCGGGATTTAATGCGACATAAGCTTTTAATTTTTCATCATCTACTCTAAACCCACCTCTTTTTTTGGGGTAAATAGCTGCAAGCTCTCCTCTTAAGGCTCTTTTTTCCCATCGAAGAATACTTGTTCTACTAGCTCCAAGCATTCTTGATATTTCTGTTTTGCTTTTGCCTTCTTCTAACAGGTCTAATGCACGTTGCCGCATATCTAAAGAATATGCCATTTTTAGGTTTTATTTTCGATTGTTTAAGGGTTATTATCCCAATTTAGCTTTAATTCTTCAGCGATTCAAACTTATTTCAGTTAGCTATAACTATGCCAATTCATGGTCAGTATAGTCGAGACTTATATAGTTGCTATCTTACTTTTTCCAAAATATTTCCAGCCTATGCAGATGACATGTTCCTCATATTTACACGATACATTAAGCGTTGTGATGATATTGATAAGCTGTTGCAGGCTATTGATGCAGTAGATGACTTTCTGATTAAAAAAATCAACAATCAGTAGATTACGAAGTCATGAAACAATGAGGTTTTCAGCCTACAAGATCCTATGTTCAACCATAAGTTGGCGATCATCAATTGGAAGAATAATCTCTTGAAAAGCTTATACATTCTAGTTTATATCCATAGGAAATATCGATAAAAACCTCATTACATAAATCTTATAGAAAAGTTTGTGCTCTACTGACAATGGTCTTTGCCTCTCAAAGATATTTTCGAATGGTACATATTAAGTAATTGAGACTCTAGACTCTAATGAAACAACAACTCCAACAACGCCTCCAAGAACTCGAAACTGAGTTTCAATCAGGTCAACAAGTATTAGCAGAGCTTGAAACCAAAAAAGCCAACCTTCAAGATACCTTACTCCGTATTGAAGGTGCGATCCAGGTCTTAAAAGAAGAATTGGCGAAGACAGAGAATACAGAATCTGATACTTCCTTGGACGCTTTAGATGGTAAACCCGCCGAGATGGTAACAAACTCCCATGACTGAATCTCTCATCACCATCTCCAATGCTCCCCTTCCCCATCCTGGCATGGATTATGCCTTGCTACGAGATGAAGGTATCAAAGCGATCGCCCAACTAGCAGGAAATCGCTGGACTGATTACAATTCCCACGATCCTGGGATTACTATACTAGAAGCCCTTTGTTATGCGATCACCGATCTCAGCTACCGTCTTGATTTTGCGATGGAAGATCTGTTGGCCTATCCCCCCAGTGAGTCAGATCCTCCATCCCTGTTTTTAACCGCGAGAGATATTCTCACCGTTAATCCCCTAACCATCAATGACTATCGCAAGATATTAATTGATATTGATGGTATTAAAAATGCCTGGTTAGAACCAATTGAGATCCCCCAGCCTGAACTTTATTATAATGCCACCAAAGCCAGCTTAAGCTTTAGCAGCCTCAACCTTGCCGAACCCGTTAACTTGCGAGGACTCTACCGAGTTCTGCTAGAAAAAGAACCAGGCTATCAAGATGAAGATCTGGTCAAAGCTGCTACTGAGAAACTTCAAAAACAGCGCAATCTCTGCGAAGACTTTGTTGAGATTCGAGTCTTGCCACTGGAAGAAATCATCATTAAAGCTGAAATTGAAATTGGCGATGGAGTAAATCCCCACCAATTAATGGCACAGCTTTACACTGCCTTAGAACGGGAAATTTCCCCTACCTTAGAATTTTTGTCCCTGACAGAATTACTCAATCAGGGTATGCCAGTAGAAGATATTTTTGCCGGACCTCAGCTTGAGCATGGCTTTATCGATGATGAACAATTACAAAAGTTCCAGCGCCAGAGCGAACTCCACACATCCGATCTAATTCATCTTATTTTAGATATGCCTGGGGTTAATGCCGTTAAAAGTATCACCATTGCCAGCGATCGCTCCCCAACACCTCAGCTATGGGCTTTAGATCTCGATCCTCAGCTCACCCCTAGTTTAAAGTCCATCAAGAAAGCCGTAGAATCTGGCGATATCAAATTCTATAAGGGTCAGATTAATTGCCCTCTAGATTCGGTCAAAGTAGAAGGGGCGAAAGATGCTTTTTTGGCTAACTCTGACAAATCCTTAGACGTAAAGACCCCCCAAGATATTCCCATTCCTAGAGGAGATTATCGCGAATTAGCCGACTATGTTTCGATCCAAAATGAATTTCCCCTCACCTATGGCATCGGTGACATTGGTTTACCTGCCTCTGCTACGGCAGAGCGTCAAGCCCAAGCCAAGCAATTACAAGCTTATTTGATGGTTTTCGATCAGCTCCTCGCCAACTATTTTGCCCAACTCGATCGGGTCAAGGAGCTATTTTCCTTCAGCAATCGGGAAATAAAAACTTATTTTGCCCAGAGCATTGAGCATTTCCCTGGTGCAAAGACAATTCTCAAGAATTCCTATGGAGAGTATCTTCAGCAGTCAGCCATCAGCGAGGCAGAAGAATTAGAGCGCAAAAACCGTTTTCTAGATCACCTCATTGCCCAGTATGGGGAAACATTTACTGATTATTCGCTACTCTATCCTGATTCCGATCTTTCGACGGAGATCGTCCAACATAAAGTTGATTTTGCCCTAGATTATCCTCAAGTTAGTGCGGGTCGTAATCAAGCTTTTAACTACACTCTCGATCCTAATAAAATCGAAAATTTCCATAATGTATCTGGGTTGAAACGACGTATTGCCAGATTATTAGGTATCGAACCAGATCGCCAATTTCTGGCTTCCTCTGATGATACCGAAGGTTTTTATCTCGTTGAACATATTCTGCTGCGCCCCCGCCTCGAAGATGTCCCAGCCCCTGATTCAGAACAATCTCAAGACTTTCTGAGTTTTTCCCACCCGATTACAGAATTCAAGGCATCGGATAACACAAGCTATGTCACTTGCACTTCCGAAAATCATGGTCTGAAAAAAGGCGATCGCCTGGATATTTTCTATTCCATTTACTACAACGGCACTTACTCCATCACCAATATTAAGGCAGATACCTTTGATATTGACCGCCAATTCATCTCAGGAGAAACAAAAGATACTGGAGCCTGGGTCAGAAGTGACCAATTTCCCGATCCTTTTTCCTTTCAAATCAGTGTGATTCTTCCAAACTGGTCTGGTCGGTTTAGTAATCCGAGCTTTCAGCAATTGGCGATCTCTACCCTTATTGCGGAAACTCCAGCCCATATTACCCTGCATCTCCACTGGTTCGAACGGGCTAAAATGCAAGACTTTGAGACTACCTACGCCATCTGGTTACAACAGTTAGCCAGCGATAGTAGTACTGATACTATTCCATCAGCAGACTATACCAGTCGCCTGATTACTCTCTTGGAATTAGGCTCTAGTATGATCCAACAACCTCCCGCTTTACTGGGATATATGACCATTGTTGAGAACGATCAAGATAGGGTAGAAAATCCCTTTATCGTCCTTTGATTAGAGATAAATTTGGATAGGTGCAAATGACTTCTCAACGCCATATCATCAAGCGACAGATCCTCGATCTCCACATTAACTCTGAGCTCAAAGCCTTTGAGCTACAAAACAAAATAAGTGCCCTCTATCGCAGTAAGATTATTCCTCTGATCGAATCATACTGCAATCAAATCAGCGATCCAGAGCAGATTTTCCGAATCAATCGCCTAGAAATCGACCTCGGAACTATTGATGAAGCCAACCTAGAATCAGATTTTGTCCAAAAAGTGACAGATGCCCTCTCCCAAGAGTTCTCCCAACAAAGAGCAAGCTACCCCCCCAACATCATTAAACTCAGTTGCGCAAACATCATTCTCTCCTAATTCTGAGCAATCAAGATCGCAATCCTCAATGTCTGAATTTGGCGATCGCCAAAAACCCGAAGTCAAGGAAAATTATGAACCAATCAATATTATAGATGCAAATTTAGAACTATTGCATTACTTTTTCCACACTGGTTGTTTACCTTGGTGGTGCGAACCATTAAATCAAAAGCATCTAGAAAAAAGTTTTACCCATCTCCTGACTAAAGCCCCGAAAATACTGAGAAACCTACTGCAAAATAGTCTGACTCAAGAAAAGCCAAGACAACGCATTCTTGAGCAATTTTCGGAAGCAATACGGTTAGAGATACTCAAGCTTTTAGCACCTACTTGGTATTCTGTAATTCACCCTTATTTTACCGATATTCAAACCCTAACGCCTGTTGTCAAATCTTGGCAAAATGTCGATTTTCTTCGACTCAAACCAATAATTTGGCAAGGATTTTTGTTACAGCTTGCTCTACATCCAATCTCAAAGCCCAGCATAGATATCATTCTCAGGGAAAACCTGTTACATATTGCGACTCAGTTAAAAATAGAGTGGCGATCTCTCATAGCAGAATTGCAATCTGCAATAGCAATTTTGACAGCATCAGGAACTAAATTTTCCAGTGAATTACCGCAAACATTAATTAATTCATCCCCAAAGAGAATAAGACAATTATCAAGCCCAGAAAGCAAGATAATAAAAAACATTAAAAACCTGATCGAGCTATTAACTAAACTTCAAGATTTAGACTTTACTGTACCGAATATAGCTTCCTATAATTCCAGTATCAAAACGACTCTAAAACAAATCAACAATTTAATTACTCAAGAATCTTCTATTTCTTTAGATAGTCAATTAAAATATCTGCCACAACTAATTTTAACCTGCGAAACTCAAATTACTGCACTAGAAAAACAAGCAAGATCCCCTAGCCTGAATCAAATCCTGTCGGAAATCAAAACTGTTATTCAGGCGATCTTCGATCATTCTCTAACGACCCAAAATCCAATATCTCAGCTAATATCTCAGCCAGAAATTTTTCCATTAACAACTAGCGAATCCCTCCTCCATAAGAAGTTAGACGAAAGAATTGAAGCTGACCCATTCAATAATTCATCTGTCGCTTTTAGAAACAATTCCGAAATTTACATCCAAAATTCTGGATTAATTTTATTGTGGCCATTTCTTAATCGATTTTTTGAAACCTTAAGCCTAGTCCAATCAGGAAAATTCATAACATCTCAGACTGCTCACCGAGCAATACTGATACTTCAGTATTTAGTAGACGGTTCGACTGAATCCTTAGAGTATTTATTACCTTTAAATAAACTTTTGTGTGGCAAAAGTCTTGAAGAACCTATTCCTAACAGTTTAGTTTTATCAAAAGATGAGCAGAATGAATGTGAAGAGCTTCTCTGTGCAGTCATTCAAAATTGGTCAGTTCTGAAAAACATTTCAATTGATGGTCTCAAAAGAGGTTTTTTGCAAAGAAATGGAGTTTTGAAATTCAAAAATGACCATCTTTTACTACAAGTCGAACATAAAACTCACGATATTTTAATCGATCAAATGCCTTGGAGTATTCGTATCATCAAGCTTCCTTACATGCTTCAGATTCTTCATGTCGAATGGTAATACAGATAATCTTTACAAAACACTGGAGGTCAATAATTGATGGGCATTTTAGGAATTGGGGCAACGATCAAATCTCGCCATTGCAACTGAGTTGAAGCAACGGGTGGTGAATCAAAAAACTATGGCATAGGTAACGATATTATTCCAATTCCATTGTCTTGAGGTTAATCCAGCCCTTTGTGCTGCTGTAGTTCCTAGGCAAATATTTGACCAGATTCTATTGAAATGCGCAACTACTAGTGGATTAGGGCGCAAATAAAGATACCATTAATCAGGAGTAAAAATAAGAGAAGAAAGCAGATGCCAAGACTAGCTCCTAAACCAGTAAAGTTAGACAATGAAGAGAAACAAGAATTAGAAAAGATTTTGGCTCGTCATAGTACCAGTCAACAAGTTGCCAAGAGAGCCAAAATTATACTTTTGGCATCTCAAGGAAAAAATCATCGCACTATTGCAAAAGAATTAGACATTAGCCGAAAAATGGCAAGACTGTGGCGAGAAAGATGGTTACAGTTGAAGCAAAAAGATGCACTCGTCAAGGAAAGACTATTGGATGCAGAAAGACCAGGGTCACCGACTAAATTTACGACGGAACAAGTATTACAATTATTTGCCATTGCTTGTGAGTCACCAGAAAAATATGGCAGACCAATCAGTCATTGGACATCAAGAGAATTAGCAGAAGAGATGGTCAAACAAGGAATAGTCGGAAGTATTTCCACAAGGCACGTGGGCAGATTACTCTCCGAAGCCACCTTAAAACCCCATGTCTCAGAATATTGGTTGAATCCCCCCCCGACGAAAAGTTTGATGAAAAAATCAAAAACATCTGTTGGTTGTACAAACAAGCACAAGATTTAAGAAAAAGGGAAGAAAGAGTTATCAGTACCGATGAGATGACAGGGATTCAAGCTCTGGAGCGAAAATATTTTGACAAACCAATGAAACCAGGTCAGCCAGCCAAAAGAGAGTTTGAATATATTCGACACGGCACTCAAACTCTAATTGCTAGTTTTGATATTAGTAGTGGCAAAATCATATATGAAAGTATTGGTCAAACTAGAACGGAGTTAGATTTTATTGTCCATGTGCAGCGAATGATTAAAGCTAACCAAAGAGTTAAAAAGTGGCATTTAGTCATGGATTGTTTAAATATCCATGTCTCTGAATCTTTGGTTCGTTGGATTGCGTCTAATGAGGGAATTCCCGCCGTAACATTGGGTAAAAAAGGTCAGTCGGGAATTCTTCAGTCAATGGAAACTCGAGCCAAATTTTTAAGCAATCCTGAGCATGAGGTCGTCTTTCATTACACTCCAAAACACTGTTCTTGGTTAAATCAAATTGAACGAGAGGGTCGGCGGGGTTTCCCCGCCATGACCAATCGAGTTGTTGAAATTTGGTTCAGTATTTTAATGCGTAAACTTCTCAAGCGAAGCAGTTTTCTAAGTACAGGAGATTTAGCGACGAAGATTCTTGATTTTATTGCTTACTACAACGATAAGATGGCAAAGCCTTTCAAATGGACTTATAAAGGTAAGGTTTTAACTGTTTAATAGTTACCTTATTTAAGCCCCAATCCACTAGTAGTTTTTTAGACTATCAATGCTTTTGATTAAAAAAGCCTGAGCAGATCGCCATACTCTCTAAGCAATTGATTGTTGGTAATGTAATTACCTGCTGTTCCTGGATTCCAAACTAAATCAAATTTAATTAACTTATCCTTTTCCATCTGACTAAGTTCTATTAATTCCTCATTTAACTGTTCCTTAGTATGAATTGTGTTATGTAAAAGTTTTTTGTGGGCTGTACATATAACTAAAGTAACTACAATATATTTAAAAATGTCATCTTCACTAGACTCTGAAGATTTTTCCACTTGGGTGTTGCTATTACTAGTATTTATCTTTTCTCTAACTGATTTGTTATATTCGGTATCAATAATTGCCTCAAATTCTGCTTTGACATCTTGTAGAGGAAGAGATACCGAAGTCTGGTTCACATGAGTCCAATGCTCTTGATCGATTAAAACTGATAGAGTTTTATGCATCAATTCGATTAACCCTTGATCTTGTCTAATCTCAACACTTAAAACGGCTTGGGCTAATTTTTCTTGTAGATTATTAGCCTGAGAAGAAAAGGCAATTTGTAGTTTAGATACCGTTGCTTGGTGATTATCTTTGGCTGGAACGACATCTTGGTTTTCGGGATTTAAAAAAGCCGAGGGCTGTTCTGCATTGTAACTGTCTTGTAATCTAACTAGCTTATGACTATCGACTCCTAAAAGCCATTTGTAGAATAAAAAGAAAGCATAAAAGACAACAATAGAAATAAACAGTAGTAAAAAAATAGACAAAGAGGCTATCTTGACTTCTTTAGTGTTGGGGTTAGCCTTCTCGTCAATACGCTCAACTTGAGCAGCATGATAATTAGTTAAGTTAGATTGATTTTCTGAAGAAGCTACAGCTAACTCTACATTAAACTTATTAGAAACCTGATCTAAGTATGTTAATGCTTTGGTGTTCTGAGTAGTTGTTTTGGCTTGATCGTTGAGAGTAATTACTTCCTGAGTTAAATGACTATTAGTAGTTATAACTGTTGCCGAAGTTAAATTTATCTGCTGAATTGCAATTACAACCATTAATGTTGCTAAAAAAAAATACCAGTTAAAATCCTTATACTTAAACACGCCCAATTTGATTATAAATACTAATATGCGCAATCAATCCAGTACTTATTAATATAATTCATTTGTGTTTATTTATAGATATTTATGATTTTTTAGTTAATAAACCCAAAATTATTGATATTTAATTAATTATCATAATTAATTATCAGCTTTTAGTGATTTACTAGCTTCACTGGTTAAATCAAAACGACCAACTTCTATTAAAGCCCGATCGCGAATTCGACAAGAATCACACAATCCACAAGGAGTTTCTCCCCCTTGATAACATGACCAAGTATCGGCAATTGGTACATTTAATTCGAGAGCGCGACGTACAATATCCACTTTAGAATCATTCACTAAGGGGGCGACTAACTGAGGAGTATTGCCTTCGATGCCAACTTTGGAAGAGAGATTGGCTAGCTGTTGATAGGCTTGCAAATATTCAGGGCGACAATCAGGATAGCCAGAATAATCTACCGCATTAATTCCTAAATAAATAGCCTGAGCATTTTTCGCCTCCGCCAAAGAAAGGGCGATCGCGATAAAAACTGTATTGCGTCCCGGTACATAGGTAGAAGGAATAATATCTGGTTGTAGTCCCTTTTGGGGAATAGTCAGAGATTCATCTGTCAACGACGAGCCACCCCATTGTGAGAGATTAACATCCACTACATAATGTTCTGCGATCCCCAATATCTTAGCTATATTGGTCGCAGCATCTAATTCTTTCTGGTGACGTTGACCATAGCGAAAAGAAAGCGCGATCGCCTCATATCCTGCTGTAATGGCAATAGCTGCGGTGGTGGCGGAATCCAATCCCCCAGAGAGTAAGACTACGGCTTTATTCATGAATTTAATAATCGAAAACTGCTGATTTCCAACGTAGAAGTGGTTTAAATGATAAATGACAATGATAAATAATAAATGCTACACAATAAAGAAACGATTAGAAAGTTTTATAGTTTAATACGAAGCAAGCATATATTTTACCTAAATGTCTTTAGTTCAGGGAGAAACCATAGTGGCGATCGCCACTGCTATTGTGCCTCAACAGGGAAGTGTGGGTATAGTACGCCTCTCAGGAGAAAGAGCCCTGAGTATTGCCCGTATCTTATTCAAGGGGGCTGGTAAGCAGGAATGGTCAAGTCATCGTATTCTTTATGGTTATATTCGTCACCCTCTAACTAAACAAACCGTAGATGAGGCTTTATTACTGTTAATGCTGCGACCTCGTTCTTTTACGCGGGAAGATGTAGTGGAATTTCACTGTCATGGAGGTATTATTGCCGTACAAGAAGTCTTACAGTTATGTATTGCTGAGGGGGCAAGATTAGCTCAACCAGGAGAGTTTACCCAGAGAGCTTTTCTCAATGGCAGAATTGATTTAACCCAAGCAGAAAGTATTGCCGAATTAGTTGCCGCCCAATCTCAAGCAGCTTCTCAAATAGCCTTAGCAGGATTACAAGGTAAGTTAGCTAGTCCGATTCGCGATTTGCGGGCTACTTGCTTAGACATTTTGGCTGAAGTAGAAGCCCGCATTGATTTTGCCGACGACTTACCACCCCTAGATGAAAAGGAAATAAAGCAACAACTAACTGGGACCTTAACCCAAGTAGAAGCTATTTTAGCAACAGCGGAACAAGGAGAATTATTAAGGAGTGGTTTAAAAGTTGCTATTGTGGGTTGCCCCAATGTGGGGAAATCCAGTTTGCTTAACGCTTGGAGTCGAAGTGATCGCGCCATTGTCACTGATTTACCCGGTACAACTCGTGATGTGATTGAGTCTACTTTGGTAGTGGGGGGAATTCCGATTAAAGTCCTGGATACCGCAGGAATCAGAGAAACGATAGATGCTGTAGAAAAAATTGGTGTCGAGCGATCGCGCGATGCTGCCGAAGCAGCAGATTTAATCTTATTAACTATTGATGCTTCGGTAGGTTGGACTATTGCTGACCAAAAAATATATCAACAAGTAAAACATCAACCACTAATACTGATAGTCAACAAAACTGACTTAATCGCTCCTCAATCTATTAATTACCCTCCAGAAATCAAACAAGTAGTTCATACCAGTGCTGCCAAAAATGAGGGGATTGATGATTTGGAATTGGCGATTTTAGCATCAGTGGCGCAAAAGAAAATTTTAGCTACCAATTCCGAAGTAGCAGTTAATCAAAGACAGGCTTCCGCCTTAACTAGAGCTAAAATCGCCCTGCAACAAGTGCAAGAAACCATTACTAATCAACTGCCACTAGATTTTTGGACTATCGACCTCCGTGGTGCGATTCAGGCTTTAGGTGAAATAACTGGAGAAGAAGTGACTGAATCAGTCTTAGATCGCATCTTTAGTCGTTTTTGTATTGGCAAGTAACAATTAAAAAATTACGGTTTTTGAGAACACAACTAAGTATTAAGTAGCTCCACCTATAAAACGTCTAATAGAACAGTAAAAAAATTGAAGATGATTCTCCCTAATCCCTAACCCCTATCACCTAACCCCGATCTTAACCATTCCATATTTAATAAAGTGGATCTACTTACCACCACTTTAATTGTAGATAGCCTTGTTCGGGTCTTTCAAGTTCTTCTTCTGTTAACCAATCGACTGCTTTATAAGTACCAAATACCTTGTCCCACCAATCTACCGCCAAACCAAAATTATAATCCCACTGATTGTATTTATGATGTACATAGTGAACAGGCATCTTCAACCAAACACATTTGGTTGGGTTTTCGTGCTGTAACTGATGGGCATAGGCGGCAAAAATAGCATAAACTAAGCTTCCCAAAATAAAACTAATTCCTACAGGAACGGAGATCAAAAAGGCAAGCAAACCTGAAGGTACTGCCATTGAATAATCTTTAAATTCTGGTATAACCCCTTGAGCTGAGTTTTCTTTGTGGTGCCTATAGTGAGGAATAATATCTCGACCAAAGCGAGGATATATATGCATTAGGCGATGCAGCCAGTATTCAATAAAACTTGACCAAATAAAAGCTAGTAAGAAGCAAAAAATAAGCAGCAGCATAAATTTAGCTTTTTCACTCAATTAATTTAATTATCTGAAAAATAAGATTATATACTATCTAATCTAAAATCTTGGAAGAAGCAACAGTAGTGTTACTAAACTTTTTGGCTATAACTCTGCACCGTATTGCTGAGTAACATTGCTACCGTCATGGGACCAATACCTCCAGGTACAGGGGTAATGTAGCTGGCGTTCGCTGCTACTCCCTCAAAATCTACGTCACCAACCAATTTCGATTTTCCCTCACTATTTTCTAGTCGATTAATACCTACATCTATTACTACTGCACCAGGTTGCACCATCTCGTGGGTAATCATTTCTGGTTGACCCACTGCCGCCACTAAAATATCTGCCTCACGACACACCGCACCTAGATCTTGAGTTCGTGAATGAGCAATAGTCACCGTGGCATTCTTCTCCAGCAGCATCAGAGCGATCGGTTTACCAACTAAAATACTTCTTCCTATCACCACAGCTTTTTTACCCGAAAGAGAAATATCATATTCCTGCAAAAGTCGCATAACCCCAGCGGGAGTGCAACTACGTAAACCAGACTCTGAACGCACTAGCTTACCTAAATTGACTGGATGTAAACCATCAGCATCTTTATCAGGATCAATGCGATGTAAAAGAGCAATTGAGTCTAGATGACTTGGTAAGGGCAGTTGGACTAAAATACCGTCTACTTTCTCGTCCTGATTTAATTGGGCAATTACCTGTTCTAACTCCTCTTGAGTCGTATCGGCAGCAAAGTGTCTACCCATCGAAGCAATCCCTACCTTCTGACAAGCTCGCTCTTTATTACGGACATAGACGGCACTGGCGGGATTATCACCCACCATCAATACAGCCAAGCCAGGAGGACGACCCATTTTAGATTCTAGCTGGGCGACTTTAGTTTTTAACTCTAACTGAATTTTTTGGGCTAAAGCTTTACCATCCAATAGGCAAGGTGATTGAGCAGACATAAGTACTTGTAAAAATTAAACTAAAAATTAAACAGGTTAAGCTGGGTGTTGATGACTGGGAAAAAAATATATTTGCCCATGCTAATTTCCAAGATCAAGTTTAAGCCAGTTATAAGCAAACTGTTGCTAATTAGCCTTGGCACAATATTACTGGGCAGCTTAGTAAGTTGTAAAACAGCATTTATTTCTATTGATAAAATCTCGACCCAAAATATCGGCAAAACTATATACGTAACAGGTAAGGTGGTGCATTTAGCTCCTTTTGTCGATAATGCTGCATATCAGATAGAAGATGCCACAGGCAAGATCTGGATCGTTACATCCCAAACTAGTCCTCAACTGGGGCAGCAAATAACTATTAAGGGTAAGATTGAATATCAAAGTTTGCCTTTTGCTGAGCAAGAGTTAGGAGATCTGTATCTGGTTGAACTAGAACAGCTAGATAGTCCCCAGTCAATTAACAATAATTAAAAGTTAGTACAATAGCAAAAAAAATTTATAAGTAAAAATTGCCCAGACAATCTCTAAATAATTTAAACATAAGCTAAATTTTATGAATGATTGCTCTCAATCTTTACAGCCCATATCCGTAACCTTGGCAATAATTCATCAAGATGGTAAATATTTGATGCAATTACGAGATAATATTCCTACTATTGTTCATCCTGGGGTTTGGGGTTTATTTGGGGGTCATTTAGAACCGGGAGAAAAACCAGAAGCAGGACTTAAACGAGAGTTAATTGAAGAAATTAATTATCAGCCCCAACAACTGAAGGAACTTGGCTGTTATACAGAGCAAAATATTAAACGCTATCTATTTTTTTGCCCTCTAATCGTTACTATCGATGAATTAGAATTAAATGAAGGATGGGATCTGGGTCTATTAACTCCTACCGAGATTAAGCTTGGTTACGCTTATTCTGCTAAAGCAGGCGAGTCAAGACCAATAGGAGGCATTCACCGTCAAATTTTGCTCAATTTTATGGCTTCAGATTTGGCAGATGATTAGAATTAGATATTTAATTTTATTGACAACTTGTCAGCATTGTCAGCAGAGAGTTACAGCAAAATGTTATACATATATAAAAGATTAACCCTTATATTATGTACTGACGAGAGAAGTAAAGATCAAAAACTCAATAATTATAATCTGCAAACTCCGGTTTACCTGTTGATACTATCGTGGGATAAATTGATTAAAAGTATTTTACATAATTTGCTCGTGAAGATAATTTGCTCTACTTTAACTCCGAACTACCATTCAGAAATCTGATTTTTTGAGACTGTATTGTAATCATAATTTCTATATAAGTTTACCTTGCTCATGAATTATTCCTCCAGACGTTCTGGTTTGATTTTAGGCTTTTTAAAATCCAAAAACTATCGTCTCAAGGCGATAAAATTAACAGCAGTTTTTGCTGCCACTTCTTTATTGGTATCCCATAGTAGTTCTCCGGTAGTAGCCGCACTAGAAGATAGTCCCAAAACCATCATTGATGAAGTATGGCAAATTGTTAACAGTGAGTTTGTCGATCGCGAATTTAATCATATTGACTGGAAAATAAAACGACAAGAATTGCTTCGAGCAGAATACACCGATCAAAAAACTGCTTACAAAGCTATTCGTAGGTCTCTAAAAGACTTGGGGGATCCTTATACTAGATTTTTAGCTCCAGAAGAGTATGAGGAGTTAACTAGCCAGACTTCCGGAGAGCTTTCGGGGATTGGTATTCGCTTGGGAATTGACCAAAAAACGAGTAAATTAATTGTAGTTGAGCCTATCCCTAATTCTCCAGCAAGTGAAGCAGGACTTAAAGCAGGGGATCATATTGTTAGCGTCAATGGAAAATCAACCAAGTTGATGACCTTAGAACAAGCCTCTGCAGAAATCAAGGGGGAAGTCGGCACTGAAGTCATATTAGAGATTTCTCGGTCAGAACAACCTGCGTTTGATGTCACCATAGCTAGAGCACAAATTGAATTACCCTCTGTTAGCTATACCCTCAATCAAGAGCAAGATTCTAAGGTAGGCTATATCAAGCTTGATGAATTTAGTTCCCATGCGGCGGAACAAATGCAGAAAGCAATCCAAGAATTAAGCGCGAAACAAGCTTCAGGCTTTATTCTCGATCTTCGAGGTAATCCTGGAGGCTTACTATTTTCCAGTGTTGAAATTGCTCGTATGTGGATGGAAAAAGGAGCAATTGTCTCTACCATTGATCGTAAAGGGGGCAATCAAGAATTTTCTGCCAATGGTAAGGCATTAACTAATTTGCCTTTGGTGGTCTTAGTAGATGGCTACTCGGCTAGTGCTAGTGAAATTTTAGCCGGAGCCTTAAAAGAAAATCATCGGGCAAAAGTTGTGGGTAGTCGTACTTATGGCAAGGGAACAGTACAGTCGGTTCATGCCCTTTCTGATGGTTCGGGTTTGGCAGTTACTATTGCTCGCTATTACCCTCCCAGCGGTATGGATATTAACCAAAAAGGTATAGCTCCTGATATTAAAGTTGACTTGAGTCGGGAAGAGCAAACTACTTTAAGTGTCAATCCAGATTTGATTGGTACTAAAGCAGATCGTCAATATGCTAGAGCGATCACCATACTTAAAAATGAGTTCATTAGCAAAACGGGTAGTGATTTTTCAGCACCGCTCACAACTCGCTAAACCTTTCCCAGCAATCCCAATCTAAAATATAAATTCATTAAGTAAATTGACTAACAGGGATGTAGATGGGTTTTTGGCTCAAGAAAAAACCAGAAATTGAAGAGTTTGGCATGACAAAATCAGCCCTTAGTCAGTAATTAATGGCTAAAAAACTACTGATGAGATTCTGGTATATTGTGAATTTAGCAGCTTATTTTGGGCAACTTACTGATATATACCTAAAGAAATCGTTTTTGTTGATTAAATTTTCATGTCAAGCTTCAATGTAACATCCGCCGCCAACACGACTAGTGAAACCAGATCTATTGAAGAAATCTCCATAATTATTGCTGCCCAAGATCTTACTCCATCTATGTTGAGTCAAGATTTTCTCAAATTTAGTGGCATTATTCCTAAAGAATGGAAGTTTTCCCAGCAACCGATACAAAAGCCTAATTTTGCTCAATTAAGTTTTTCTAATGGTGTTGGTCTTACCGCTCAACCCCGCACCATCAGCATTAGTGAATCACTGGGGTCGAAAGAATTATCAGAGTTGGCAGTCGCCACTGTAGCTAGTCAATATATCCACAAGTTACCCCATGCTGAATATATGGGCTTGAGTATTAGCCCTAAAATTTTGATTCCGTTCCCCAATGCTCCTCAAACCGTACGGCAATATATAAGTGGCAATTTACTTGGCTCCGGTGCTTGGAAAAAAATTGGTAGAGTCCCCGTACAGGCAGGTATCAATTTAATGTATCTCTTAGATAGATGCCAACTAACAATCAACATCTCAGAAGCCAGATTGCAGCAACCCCAGAAGCAGCCCATCATAGCAATTTTGTTCGCCGGTAGTTTTAATTACAGTGTGAATGTGGGTAAAAATCAAGAAAATAAAGCGATTCAAATAACTAATTTCCTCAATAACTGGAAAACAGATTTAGAAGAGTTTAGAGAAATAGTGCATCAAAAGTTTTTAGAATCTGATAATGGGGAATTTGGGCAGTCTATTGGTGAAACTAGTTTATTTCCTGGTCAAACTCTCTAGCTTTTTTTTGTCGAACAATTACAATAGAAAGGTTGTCCTTTTAAATTAAATAATTATGGCAGTACCCAAGAAGAAAACTTCTAAATCAAAACGTAATAGTCGCAAAGCTACTTGGAAGCGCAAAGCAGCTTTGGAAGCCCAAAAAGCTTTGTCTTTAGGAAAATCCGTCTTGACTGGACGTTCTAATAGTTTTGTTTATCCTCAGGATGATGACGATGATGACGAAGAATAGATTAGAAGAATAGATTAATTACCTTGTTGGATTCTGAGTGATTAAATCGGTAAAATGATGAGTGGTGTGTTTCCTTAAATGGTACACATCATTATTTTTTAGCTTGCTCCGATGGCGATTATGCCGAGAAAGTTTTTTTCCAAACCAGATTCATCTCAAAGCGATCGCGTTCCTCCCGGTCAGTATTTAGCCAAAGGGTTTCCCGTTCTCACCTATGGAGAAACACCCAAAATAAATACTAAAGACTGGCAGTTTAAAGTGTGGGGGTTAGCCGAACCCAAAACTTTTACT
The DNA here is from genome assembly GCF_000332195.1 of Pleurocapsa sp. PCC 7319. Lineage (NCBI taxonomy): Bacteria > Bacillati > Cyanobacteriota > Cyanophyceae > Pleurocapsales > Pleurocapsaceae > Pleurocapsa > Pleurocapsa sp. PCC 7319. Next base: position 2,680,188 of record NZ_KB235922.1, on the reverse strand, counting down.
TGGTCAGATTTCATGAGTTTGCCTCAGCAGGACTTTACTGCCGATTTTCACTGTGTTACCAGGTGGTCAAAGCTAGATGTCCAGTGGACAGGAATCAAAGTCACAGATTTTCTTCAGGAAATTGACCTCAACTCGAAAACCACACATCTTCTTCAACATTGCTATGGTGGTTACACCACTAATTTAGCTTTAAAAGATTTTGCGCGAGCTGAAAACTTTTTTGCCCATACTCTCAATGGGGAACCCCTCACCGCCGAACATGGTGGTCCTATGAGATTAGTAGTACCTCACCTCTATGCTTGGAAGAGTGCGAAGTGGATCAGTGGTATTGAATTTCTCGACCACGATCGGCCTGGTTTTTGGGAACGCAATGGCTATCATCATCGTGGAGAGCCTTGGAAGGAAGAACGCTATGCAGGAAAATATTAAAGTTAATGTAATTTTTACATCAAAAATTGGTTTTCATTTTGGTTAAAATCTGCCTAAGAAACAGTTTTAGTGTATATGTAATATTAAGAACAATTCAAAGTACTTGTCTATGCTTTCTCTAGAAACCGATAAAGCCTCAACTGAATCCAAATTAACGCAAAAAAACCGAATTTTGCTGATTGAGGATGAAGATTTGATCAGAGACATGATTGTAATTGCATTAGAGGAAGAAGGCTATGAGGTGCATACTGCCATTAATGGTAGAACGGCACTAAATACGTTGCAAAATTCGGACTTGGCTCGCACAAAATTAATTCCAGACTTAATTATCTTAGACTTAATGCTACCGGAAGTTAATGGACTAGATATCTGTCGTCTGTTGCGCTTCCAGGGAGATATTACTCCGATCTTAGTAATTAGTGCTAAAAGTAGTGAAACAGATCGAGTATTGGGATTAGAGGTTGGGGCAGACGATTATTTAACTAAGCCTTTTAGCATGAGAGAGTTGGTTGCTCGTTGCCGTGCACTACTACGTCGCCAAAGATACAGTAATTCTGTGCCAACTTCGATCCAGAAGTATCGCGACATCAGTTTATTTACTCAGGAGTGCCGAGTTGTGGTTCGCGGTACTGAAGTTAATTTGTCACCCAAAGAGTTTCGTATGCTGGAGTTGTTTATGAGCTATCCTCGCCGAGTTTGGTCACGAGAGCAGCTCATAGAGCAGGTATGGGGTCCAGATTTTCTGGGAGATACTAAAACTGTTGATGTTCATATTCGTTGGTTAAGAGAAAAGCTTGAGGAAGAGCCTAGCCAGCCTGAATATCTAATTACAGTCAGGGGATTTGGTTATCGCTTTGGTTGACACTCCCACACATATTGTTAATTAATTTTGATTGATAGCTTAACCGCAATTAACTATAACTATAGTTACTCAGTCAGGATTAACAAAAACCCTATGGCAGCTCTATATTTTTTCTTAGGACTAGCAGTTGGCTTGGGAATTTTTGCCGGGCAGCAATATCGCTTTAAAAAGCAGCTAAAAAAAACCCTGAGATCTTATGGAACCAATATAGATGAAGAGATTGCTCTCCCTTTACACTCTCTAATTCGTCGAGAGTTGCTTGATTTAGACCGCCAGCGCCAACAGCTCAAAAAAGATAAACGTAATTGGCAAGAACTAATTGAGAAAGCACCAATTGGTTATTTACAAGTAGATGCGGAAAATCAACTTTTAGGTTGTAATCAAACAGCTAAAGATTTACTGAGAATTGATAGTCGGCGATCGCTAAAAATTCGTCTGTTGTTAGAAGTGGTACGCTCCTATGATTTAGATAGCCTGATCGAAGAAACCCGCAGAACTCAACATCCGCAATCAAAAGAATGGGTATATTATTTTACTCGTTATACACTGCCTCAGGATCAAAAGCAGGATCTTGATACTCAAAAATTAGCCAGTCGCCAAACAGTAGAATCGATCGCTCTCAAGGGTTATGGGTTTCCTTTATCCAATCGACAGGTAGGAATTTTTCTTGAAGATCGGCAAACCTTGGTCGAGTTAGCTCAATCACGCGATCGCACTTTTTCCGATCTTACCCACGAACTTCGTACCCCTCTCACTTCAATTTCCTTAGTAGCTGAAAATCTGCTACGACGTCTACAAGATCCTGAGCGACGTTGGGTAGAGCAAATGAGCCAAGAAATCAATCGCCTAATTGAACTGGTTCAAGAATGGTTAGATTTAACTCAATTACAAGCTGCTCCTGAACGAGCTTTAAACTATAAAACTATTCAGCTACATGAACTGATAAACTCCGTGTGGCAAACACTAGAGCCAATTGCCAACCGAAAACAAGTAACCTTGACCTATAAAGGTGATCAGAATCTCACAATTTCAGCAGATCGTTCCCGTTTGATTCAAGTTTTTCTTAATCTTTTAGACAATGCGATTAAACATACTCCGCCACAAAAAGAGATATTAGTTCAAGTATTACCCTATAAATCAGCAGATTCAACATTAGAGCAGCTCAAGATTGATGTCATCGATTCTGGTGCAGGATTTAATGCGTCAGATCTTCCCTATATTTTTGAACGACTATATCGAGGAGACAAATCCCGCAAGAGAGAACAAAAGAATAATTCTTTACCTTCTGCCGATGGTAGTGGCTTGGGTTTGGCGATCGTGGAACAGATTATTCAAGCTCATGGTGGGACGATCTCAGCTAAAAATCATCCCCAAGTTGGCGGTGCCTGGTTGGAAGTATTACTGCCGATAACACAAAACTAAAATTCCAATAACCAATTTTGGTTACACAACATACAATTTCTAAGCAGAACTTAAACTTTATTTGTTATTAATAGAGAAAACACGATCAACTTTAAAATTCAACAATTTTTTAAATAATCAGTGACTTTATCTCCCAAAGCTAATAGCTCAGAGGAAAACCAATTAGAGCGTTCTCTTCGGCGAGTACAACAAGAGGTTCTCCGCATGGGCACTTTAGTTGAACAATCATTTCGCTTAAGCCATCAATCATTGTTTGAGCGAGAAGTTGATGCGTCTCAAAAAATCCTGATTATCGAAAAAGAAATTGACCTTTACTATCGTCAAATCGAATCTAACTGTGCCACCTTGATGACCCTCCAAGCACCTGTAGCTCAAGATTTGCGTTTACTTAGTGCCTTTATGCAGTTGGTACGAGATCTAGAGCGCATTGGCGATTATGCGCAAGATTTAACTGAAATGGCAGTTAAACTGATGAAATATCCGGCTCACTCTGTTTTGCCCGAAATTGCTCGAATGTCAGAACAAGCCCAACTGATGCTAGCTACCAGTCTGGTTGCCTTGGCAGATTTAGATTCTAGTGCAGGAGAAAGAGTAAAGGAGCTTGATGACATTGTGGATCATGCCTATGAACGAATCTACAATATTTTGGCTTTTCAAAAAGATGTTCCCGGAGTAGTTGAACCAATTTTGCTGTTAGGATTAATCATCCGTCACCTAGAAAGAATGGCAGACCATGCCACAAATATTAGTCAAAGAGTAACCTACATTGTGACTGGCAAAAGAAACTGAGTCACTCCAAATCTTAGGAGTTTTTTTGCTAATCTCACTGATCTCTTTTTACTGGGATTATGATAGTCGAATTTAATATAAATTTTTCTTTCTAGTGTGCGGTCACTAAAATGTCACGATTTTCTGGTTTTATAACTAAAGATTGAATATACTAGTCGAAATATTGGCTACAATAGTTATCATCAAAGTCCAACTTTGATTGTTAAAAATACTACTGTTTTGTAGTTAAATTTATATTAGGTGTGTGAGGATAGATAAAAGTGAATAAACTATTTTGGAAAGCGTTAAAAGTTGCTCCCGTATTATTTGCAGCATCATTATTTGCGGCTAGCGGTGCGAGTGCACAAGCAGTAAATGACACTCTGCAACAAATCAATAATTATCAAACTCAAGATCAAAACGATTCTCTATCTCAGGTAACTAACGTCAACCAACTGCGTGACGTATCTCCTACAGACTGGGCTTATGAAGCTCTCCGCAGTTTAGTAGATCGTTACGGTTGTATTGCTGGTTTTCCTAACCAAACTTATCGTGGAAGTCAGGCTCTAACTCGTTACGAATTTGCGGCTGGTTTAAACTCCTGTTTAAATCAAATTGAGCGTCTAATTGCATCTTCGGAAGCTGTTAGCCAAGAAGACTTAGATACTATCAACCGTCTAACCCAAGAGTTTGAAGCAGAACTTGCTACTCTTGGTGGCAGAGTCGATGAATTAGAAAGTCGTACTGCTATCTTGGAAGACAATCAATTTTCTACAACTACTAAATTAAATGGTGAAGTAATCTTCACTATAGCTGATGTATTTGGTGATGAAGTTGGAAACATTGACAGTGTTAGCGACGCTCAAACTACTTTCAGCGATCGAGTTCGTTTGAACTTTGATACTAGCTTCTATGGTGAAGACCGCTTAAGAACAAGACTCGAAGCAGGTAATTTCGAGCAACTTGACGGAGATGTAACTGGTACAGCTTCAACTCGTTTGGGTCATGATGCCGGTGGAGACAACGATATTGAAGTTAGCGACCTTCATTATCGCTTCCCCCTTAATGATCGAATTCGAGGTTGGGTCGGAACTGCTGGCTTAGATTTAGATGATATCTTTGACGTTGCAAATCCTATGCTAGAGAGCAGTGGTAGTGGTGCATTATCTCGTTTCAGTCGTCGCAATCCTTTATTGTTCCGTGGTACAGAAGGTGCTGGTGCTGGTGTTAATCTAGAACTCATTGAAGATAAATTAGGTGTCAACGCTTTATATTTGGCTAATGATGCTAATGATCCTGGCAATGGAGAAGGACTATTTAATGGTTCTTTTAGTGCTGGTGGGCAAGTCGTCTTCTCTCCTTTCGAGGCTTTGGAAGTAAGTGCAACTTATGTTCGTAATTTCCAATCAGGTGATGATGTCGATCAAGCAGGTGATACTGTAGGTTTATTTGAAGATATTGATAATGATGTGAATACACCTGATGTACTAACAGAGGGTTTCGCCGCTCAACCTTTTGGTGAGACTGATACTACAGCTAATAAAATCGGTGCAGGTGTGACCTTCGATTTAAACGAAAGAATGATCATCGCCGGTTGGGGTGGTTTCTCTGATGTTACAGGTTTAGTTGATGGCAATGACAATAACCTGGATGGTGAAATCTGGACTTGGGGTGCTAATGTTTCTTTCCTAGATTTGGGAAGGGAAGGTTCTAAACTATCTATCGCTGGTGGTATGCTACCTAAGTTTATTTCTGATGACGCTGTAAATGAGAATCAAAATGGTCTTCAAGAAGACAGAGACACATCTTACCTTGTCGAGGCGCTTTACAGTTTCCCTGTCAACGATAACATTGCTATCACTCCTGGTGCTTATGTTGTCTTCAATCCTAACCATGACGAAGACAACGATAATGTATATGTTGGTGTAATTCGTACTACATTCAAATTCTAAGTTCTGGATTTAATTAATATTGTGTGAAAACAAGGTTTGTAATGCAGACCTTGTTTTTTTATTTAGCTTAATAACTCTAGGTTAACTCTTTGTTAACCTTGTCTTTATCTATAAGTAATCGAAACAAGATAAATTATTGTAGCTACATAAGCAAAAAATCTATTTTGTGCTTATTTTTTTGAGTAATTGATGGCAGATAACTTATTCATCTTGCTTTCAAGCAGTTAACTTACAAGACAATATATATGGTTTCTACAATTTCTCTTAAAAGAAAAGCTTGGTTAGCTCCTGTGCTAGCCATCACGTTAAGTCTTACTGCTTGTGGAGGTAGTCCGACCGATTCTGAATCTACAGCAGGAGGAGATAATGCTGGAGGAAAATCAGTATCTCTGACTGGTGCCGGAGCAAGTTTTCCTGCTCCTATATATCAACGCTGGTTTTCAGAATACAATAAACAAAATCCTAATGTTCAAGTTGCTTACCAATCTGTAGGTAGCGGTGCGGGAGTTGAACAGTTTATTCAAGGGACTGTTGATTTTGGTGCCAGTGATGTAGCCATGAAAGACGAAGAAATGGCTCAGGTTGAACGGGGTGTCTCTTTATTACCTATGACTGCAGGAAGTATTGTATTAGCTTACAATTTACCTGATGTTCCCGAATTGAAGCTATCTCGTCAAGCTTATGTAGATATTTTATTGGGCAAAATCACTAAATGGAATGATCCGGCGATCGCCAGCTTGAATCCTGATGCTAATTTGCCAGATAGCAACATAACAGTTGTTTATCGCTCCGATGGTAGCGGTACTACAGGGGTATTTACCAAACATCTCAGCGCAATCAACCCTGAATGGAAAGAAAAAGTTGGTGAGGGAAAAACTGTCGAATGGCCCACTGGTATTGGAGCTAAAGGAAACGAAGGGGTAACAGCACAAATTTTGCAAACAGAAGGGTCTGTTGGTTATATTGAGTATGGCTATGCCAAACAGCAAGATATTCCTACCGCCACTTTAGAGAATAATGCCGGGAATTATATTGCGCCTTCTAGTGAATCTGCTTCTGCAGCTCTGGGAGCAGCTACCCTACCAGAAAACTTACGTGCTTTTGTCACGGATCCTGAAGGAGAAGATTCCTATCCAATTGTTACCTACACTTGGCTACTAGCGTATCAAAGTTACGATAATGCCAATAAACTACAGGCTTTCAAAGATGTGGTTAATTGGTCTCTCACTGATGGACAAGCTTTTGCCGAAGAATTAGGCTATATACCTCTACCTGATAACGTAGTGGAGAAAGTTCAGGCAAAACTAGATACGATTGAATCAAAATAAAATCGTTGGAAATTTAAACCTTTATTAAATTCCCTGTCAATATTGATGGGGAATTGTTTTGTTGAGCCTCTAATTTTGCTCATAAGTCTTATTATGGAAATAGCTATGGTCTATATAGCGACAAAGCTTAATTTAGAAACCTTATGTCAGAAAAACAACAACTATTATTAGTAGACGATGAACCTGGTATCAGAGAATCCGTACAAGCATACTTAGAAGATAATGAAGCATGGAGCGTGACCGCTGCCAGCAATGCCGAAGAAGCTTGGCAAACAATAGAATCTCAAGCTCCCGATCTGATTATTTCAGATATTATGATGCCTCAAGTCAATGGTTATGAATTTTTACAAAAACTCAGGGACGATCCACGCTACCGTTCTATTCCTGTAGTTTTTCTGACAGCTAGAGGTATGACTAGCGATCGCATTCAAGGATACGAAGCGGGTTGCGATGCTTATTTGGCTAAACCTTTTGATCCTGAAGAACTAGAAGCGATCGTCAAAAATTTACTATCCAAAAATCAAGTCGCTACAGATAATCAAGACAATAGTTCGGAATTAGAAAAAATTGCCAAAGAGTTAGTAGAAATTAAAGCCAAGTTAGACAATAAATTAGGTGGAAATTCGGGAATTGCGGTTACGCCGCCGCCGATTAAAATTGATTTAACCCCAAGAGAGCAAAGTGTTTTAGATTTAGTTGCTCAGGGTTTAATGAATAAAGAAATTGCCCGTGACTTAAATACTAGCGTGAGAAATGTCGAAAAATATGTCAGTCGTCTATTTGGTAAAACTGGTACCAACAGTCGTACAGAATTAGTCCGTTTTGCCTTACAGCATGGCTTAACTCAATAAGATCTACCTGTAACAGGAAAAAATAAATAAAAATATAAATATTTTTTTTAGTTCAAGATGATAGCTAACACCATTTTCTCAGGTACATTAATAACAACTTTCTTAGGTGCGTTTTTACCTCCCATTGCTTTGGATAGTTTGTTTTCTACTCAAGGTATTATGGTAATGCTATTAGTAGCCTATGCTGGCGCGATGTGGATGTTCCTCCGTAGCGCACCCAAAGTATATACTGTGATGGTGTCAGACCTACGAAACGCCCAACAGTTTTATGAAGGTTTACTAGAGCTTCCCGCAGCAGATATCCCTTTGCACTATTACTACAATTACGAACAGGCGATGGGAGCTGGGGGACTTGACCCTTTATACATGTCAACAACTCCTGGTGGTACTGGTTTAAGTGGCTCAGAAGGACTGTGGTATCAACTGAAAAAAAATACCCAACTTCATATTATTGCGGGTGCAAGTGGGGGCTATAAAGATCGTCAACGTCATGTTTGCTTTGATCGAGATTGCTTAGAGGCTCTTTTATTGCGAATTCAGTCAAGACGTTTGAGATACAAAATACGTCGCGATCGCCCTTTGAATTTTTTAGTTAAAGACATAGACAACCGTACAATTGAAATGGCGGAAGTGTCTAATTAACCTCAGTTTGGGTTAAGGTAATTTAAGGGTGAGGTCAGCTAATAGCTAATAGCTAATAGCTGTTTACTTATTTGGTGCAAGCTCCTTTCTCAATGGTATCGATAAGGGCTTGGTGCTTGACGCTTTCTTTCTGACTAATACTAGTTTTTACACCCCAATGACCATCTTCTGAGTTGCCGCTGATGCTGGAGTAATAAACAAAATCTTCCCCACCAGATTCTTTCCAGAAGCAAAAATAATCTTGAAGTAGTTGACCCATTCTCGGATCGTTTTGTGCGGCAGTCTTGATCTCCAGAGCATCAGAACCAGTAAGATGTTGTCCACCTTCATAGGCATAAAGTTTCAAATTATAGTTTTTCGCTAATTCTGCGTGTTCCGTAATTTGTGGTTTAATTTCTGCTTCGTAATATTCGCGCATTGAGGAGAAAACTTCATCCACAGAATTGGGGTTAAAATCCTCACCATCGTAAGTATCGATATAAGGGGCAATGGCGATCGCATGAAGATTACACGAACTTTGTCTACTTGTCGCAGTAAGATGTTCCAAGCCTTTGCTAATATGCCAACTATTGGAGGCTTGCCCTGCCAGAACCGGTTTGATTCGATCTGCGCGGTCACCAAATTCCTGACGAAAGATATCAGCAATATGACAAAGTCGGTCAACAACTGCTTTTTGTGGCAATTGCTCATGGTCTTTGTTAGCAATTGCTTCTGCTTCTGTTAAATTTTCTGCTGCCATCAATTGATCGAGAATTGAATTGTGCAAGTCATAGGTTTGGTCAAAGACCCAGTTCCACAACTCGTTACTGTTCTCCAGATATAGATTCAAGTCGCGATCATATTTTTGAGCAAATAATCTTGCAGTTTGGCGTATATGCTCATCATCAGCAAGATGTGGCAAAGTAATCCAGGCTTCTTTGTTAGTAATATTTGACAGTTCAATTAAATCTTCATAGGCAACACCTGACCCTGGTGCATCAGGCTTAATGCGATCGCTCCAGGTTTTAACAGAGCTGTGATTAGTCTCCAGAAGATCCATGTATCGCAAAATTTTAAAAGGTTTCACAAAATCCAGAAACTCTGTAGTGAATACATCTGGGGAGTTTAAATCATAACCTGAGGCAACAACTTTTAAATCGTATGGTGGATTATCAGGGTCTATATTTCGCATTATTAAATGCACTGAATCCAACTCACCATCAGAAGTTTTGCGATCAGACCTTAGAAAAGTACCAGTTACAGTTCCATCCGCTTCTCTTGTGGTAGAAAGCAAGGTTCCACCAAAGGTAAAAGAAATATCGCCACTTCCCTTATAGGAAAATTGCCACACCCCCGGCTGGTACTCAAGTCCCTCAAACCATAGTCCAGCATCGGATAGAGGATATCCTTTTTCTGACAATTTAAGATTAGGATCTTTCTCATAGGGTCTATCTACATATCCCCAATCTCTGGCACCTTTGACTACATTGACCCACATTTTGCTATTTGACCAACTCACATCTTTTGCAAGGTTAATCCCTAGAGGAAATTTACCGGAAAAAGCAAATTTATCCTTTAGGGCTGAATTTCCTGCTAAGGAATGAGAAAAGGTTAAAGATTTTTGAGCAGGAGAAAGAAAGTTGCCATCAACTTTTAGTTTTTCGGCATTAGAAGCTCTAGCACCAATTAGGATGCAAGATAAAGTAAAAAGAAATATATTTTTCATCGAATTATACCCAATAGGTACTTGCTATTAGAACTTTACGCAGATAAGTAGTTCCAGATTATTAGAAGCTTTTAGCCGTTAGCTGAAAACTTGAAAAGATAAATTGGATTAATCTATGCGAATTTCTAATTCTTGAGCTAATTTAGCAACATGAGGCTCTTTTAAAATTCCGAGATGATCGCCAGGAATATCAATAATTTCCAATCCTCCTACGGCTAGATTACCCCAACCCAATTGAGGATCTACATCTCCAAATTCCAGCATTTCATCCATTTGTATAGACCTAAATAGGGTAATATCACCTGAATATGGTCGCGGTATATAGTTTTGTGTAGCTCGATCGTATATTTGATTTACTTTAATTAATCGTCGCTCTTTTTGAACTTGATAATTTTCCTCGGCTAAATTCAAATTAAACTTATTGATTGATGTCCAAGATTGCTGTTGAACCTGATCTACATTCCCTTGGAGCCAATTGTTCTTGGATGCAAGATACTCAAGTCCCAAACGAGAAAATTTACGTAAATGAGTCCCAAGTCTCTTATAAAGAGGGTGTCGAACATAGGCATTAGGTCCCCAAGTATCGAACAAAGCTAAGAGAGCAACTTTTTCGCCTTGGGCTTGAAGTTGTTGAGCCGCTTCTAAAGCCACCATGCCACCGAAAGATATACCACCAAAATAGTAAGGTCCTTGAGGCTGAACAGTTCTAATTTCCTTAATATAGAGTTCTACTAAGCCTTCTATATCATCAAACCAGTGCTTGGAATCATCAATCATTTCAATTGACAAGCCATAAACAGGTTGGTTCTCACCCAGACAAGATGATAGAGGATAGTAAATACCAACCCCTTCAAATAAAAATAGAGGAGTTTTAGAACCATTAGGTTGAATAGATGCTAGTGGAGACCAAGATTGAGAATTGGCTTTCTGTTCTAAGAAACTAGCCTGCTGCTGAATGGTCGGCATTTGAAATAATGCCGCCAAAGGTAAATTAACTTCAAAAGTTTGTTTCAGCTTAGTAGATAGCTGAATAGCTAGCAAAGAATGCCCCCCAAGATGGAAAAAGTTATCTTGAATACCAATCGATTGAATATTCAAAACCTCTTGCCAGATCAGAGCTAGCTTTTGTTCTAATTCATTTCGTGGGGCAACGAAATCACTATCTAGATAGTGCTGGTTAAGCTCTGGTGCTGGTAATGCCCGACGGTCTATTTTGCCATTGGGAGTCAGAGGGAAACTCTCCATTTGCATAAAGACTGAAGGCAGCATGTAGTCAGGCAGTTTTTGCTTTAAGAACTGACGTAATTCGCTGTTGCTGACTTCCTGCTCATCATCGGGCACTAAATAAGCCACCAAACGTTTACCAGAAACTCCTTCGCAAGCCAAAACCGCTGTCTGCTGGATGGTGGGATGTTGTTCTAATAAAGCTTCAATTTCACCAATTTCAATCCGAAAACCACGTATCTTGACTTGGTAATCAATACGACCTACAAACTCAATGTTACCGTCGGGCAAATAACGAACTAAGTCTCCCGTTTTATAGAGCAGATTGTTGGTATCGCTGCTGAAAGGATTGCTGATGAACTTTTGGGCTGTCAACTCCGGTCGACTAAAATATCCTCGGGCGATACCCCGACTTTCCAGGTGCAGTTCTCCAGGGACACCAATGGGCACTGGTTGTAACTGTCGATCTAAGATATAAGTCTTGGTGTTGGCAATGGGGCGACCAATGGGAATTTCCGATACAGCTTGTTCGGTTTTTGAATTGGCAGCAGGTTCATAGACTGTTGCTGTGACAGTAGTTTCGGTTGGACCATAAGCATTAAGCCAGCGACATTGTTCTCCTACCAACTTAAGCCATTGGTCATAGAGAGAACGAGATGCTTTTTCGCCCCCCACTACCAACAAACGAACTGTCTGGGTTAAGACCAGTTCCAGCTGAGACATTTGAGTCACCAGTTGATGCCAAAAAGCAGTGGGCAAGTTAAGAATCGTCACTGCCTGTTGTTGCACAAACTGGAGGAAATCAGTGGCAGATAAGAGCAACTCTTCGGGGCGGAAGACAACAGTGGCACCACTAATCCAGCTAGGGAAAAGCTCTTCCACCGCAATATCAAAACTAATTGAGGCAAATTGTAGGATGCGATCGCCTGGCTGGAGATCAAATTCTTGAATCATAGCCAGATTATGGTTAACCAAGCCGCGATGAGGAATCATTACCCCCTTGGGTTTACCAGTAGAACCAGAAGTATAAATTAGATAAGCGAGATTTTCCGGAGAGGTTTGATTAACTGGATTGGATGGACCGTGCTGAGCAATAGAAGACCAATGGCGATCGAGACAGATGACCGTGGCATTATGTTCGGGCAAAGATGATTGCAGTTTCTGCTGGGTTAAAATAATTGGAGTTTGGGAATCTTCAATCATCAAAGCGATGCGCTCTGATGGATAGCTGGTATCCAGAGGCAAATAAGCGGCTCCCGCTTTGAAAATACCTAAGAAAGCGATCGCCATATCTAAGGAACGCTCTAGATAAATACCCACGAATATATCTTTCCCAGCACCAAGAGAGCGAAGATAATGTGCCAATTGATTGGCTTTTTGATTTAATTCTCGATAAGTTAGCTGTTGATCTTCAAAGACGACAGCGATCGCATCAGGAGTCTTTTGTACTTGAGCTTCAAATAATTGATGGAAGCACTTATCCTGAGGATATTCTTGCTGAGTGTCGTTCCACTCGATTAAGAGCTGATGACGTTCGGTTTGTGTCAGGAGAGGCAAAGTGGAAATCGATTGTTCGGGAGCTGCCACAATCCCTTCTAACAAGACCTGAAAATGTCCTGCCAGACGTTGAATCGTCTCTGGGTCAAACAAATCGCTGTTATATTCCCATAATCCCGTTAATCCTTCTGGAGTTTCGGACATCGATAGAGTCAGGTCGAATTGTGCAGTAACTTTATTTACCGGCAGGGGAGTCAGAGTTAAATCCGACATCTGGTGAGTTTCATCGGTGCCATTCTCCATGGCAAACATCACCTGAAACAGGGGATTATGGCTCAGACTCCTTTCTGGTTGCAGTACTTCTACCAATTTCTCCAAGGGCAAATCTTGGTGAGCATAGGCATCTAAAGTGTTCTGTCTCACCTGTTGCAGTAGTTCCCAGAAACTAGACGACCCTTCCACATTGGTTCTCAACACCAAAGTGTTTACCAAAAAGCCGATTAAGGACTCCAATTGTCGATGATTGCGGTTGGCAATGGGAGAACCAACCACAATATCTTCCGAGTTACTATAGCGAGACAGCAGAATAGAGAAGGAAGCCAACAGGGTCATAAACAGGGTTGCTCCTGCCTGTTGACCGAGTGCCTCGAGCTTGCTGCTTAATTCTCTTGGTAGCTCGAATCGGACTACACCCCCCTGAAAAGTTTGCACTGCCGGTCTTGCTCGGTCTGTGGGTAGTTCCAATAGTGCAGGAATTCCTGCTAGTTGCTGTTGCCAGTAATCGAGTTGATGCTGGTAGACTTCTCCTTGTAACCACTCTCGTTGCCAATGAGCAAAGTCGGCATATTGAATTGACAGTTCTGGTAAGGGAGATGGTTGTCCTTGAATATAAGCATTGTAGAGAGCGGATAATTCCTGAGTAAAGACTCCCATCGACCAGCCATCGGAGATAATATGATGCATATTCACCAGCAGCACCTGGGAATCGGCAGCTAACTCGATCAGAAGGAGGCGCAATAAGGGTTCTTGACTCAGGTCAAAGGGTCGCTCGACTTCTTCGGTGAGCATACGTTGTAATTCTGCCTCTCCCTCTCCTTCGGACAAGTGTTTTAGGTTGACTACCGGCACAGATATAGGGGTATGGGGGCGAATCACTTGTACCGCGATGCCATCGACCATCTGAAAATTGGTACGTAGTATTTCGTGACGACGCACAATTTCCGAGACTGCTTGCTCTAATGCTGTCAGCTCTAATCTACCTGTTACCTGCCAGGCAGTAGGCATATTGTAGGTGGAGCTAGCTCCTTCGAGTTGATGGAGAAACCACAGTCTCTGTTGAGCAAAGGAGAGAATTAGTGGTTCATTTCTGGAAACTGGCACAATTGGTGCCACCGTCGCGCTCCGTGTTTCCAGTCTTTCTAGCTGTTGAGCTAACTCGCCAATGGTGGGTGATTCAAACAGGTTTTTGAGGGATATTTCTGTGTTCTGTGCTTCTCGAATACGAGAGATGACTTGGGTTGCTAGTAGTGAATGTCCACCCAGCTCGAAGAAGTTATCTTCAATGCCAATGGGTTCTAATTGAAGGACTTGAGTCCAAATACTGACTAATTGTTGTTCGATGGGGGTGCTCGGGGCAACATAGGTAGCTGCGCTTTCTCCTCTAACTTGCTCTGGTGCTGGTAATGCCCGACGGTCGATTTTGCCATTAGGAGTTAGAGGGAAACTCTCGAGTTGCATAAAGACTGAAGGCAGCATGTAGTCAGGCAGTTTTTGCTTTAAGAACTGACGTAATTCGCTGGTGCTGACTTCCTGCTCATCATGGGGCACTAAATAAGCCACCAAACGTTTACCAGAGACTCCTTCACAAGCCAAAACCGCTGTCTGCTGGATGGCGGGATATTGTTCTAATAAAGCTTCAATCTCACCAATTTCAATCCGAAAACCACGTATCTTGACTTGGTAATCAATGCGTCCCATAAACTCAATGTTACCGTCGGGCAAATAACGAACTAAGTCTCCCGTTTTATAAAGCAGATTGTTGGTATCGCTGCTGAAAGGATTGCTGATGAACTTTTGGGCTGTCAACTCTGGTCGATTAAAATATCCTCGAGCGATACCCCAACTTTCCAGGTGCAGTTCTCCAGGGACACCAATGGGCACTGGTTTTAACTGTCGATCTAAGATATAAGTCTTGGTGTTGGCAATGGGACGACCAATGGGAATTTCCGAGACAGATTGCTCAGTTTCTGGGTTAGCAGCCGGCTCGTAGACTGTTGCTGTGACAGTAGTTTCCGTGGGACCATAAGTATTAAGCCAGCGACATTGCTCTCCTACCAACTTGACCCATCGGTCATAAAGAGAACGGGATGCTTTTTCACCCCCCACTACCAACAAACGAACTGTCTGGGGTAAGACCAGTTCCAACTGAGAAATTTCCGTCACTAGCTGATGCCAAAAAGCAGTGGGAAGGTTGAGAATCGTCACTTCCTGTTGTTGCACAAACTGAAGAATATCAGTGGCAGCTAAGAGCAGATCTTCGGGACGGAAGACAACAGTGGCACCGCTAATCCAACTAGGGAAAAGTTCTTCTACCGCAATATCAAAACTAATTGAGGCAAATTGTAAGACGCGATCGCCTGGCTGGAGGTCAAATTCTTGAATCATAGCCAGATTATGGTTAACCAAACCGCGATGAGGAATCATTACCCCCTTGGGTTTACCAGTGGAGCCAGAAGTATAAATTAGATAAGCCAGATTTTCCGGGTAGGTTTGATTAACTGGATTGGATGAGCTGTGCTGAGCAATAGAAGACCAATGGCGATCGAGACAGACGACGGTGGCAGTATTTTCGGGCAAAGATTCTCGCAGCTTCTGCTGGGTTAAAATAATTGGAGTTTGGGAATCTTCAATCATCAAAGCGATGCGCTCTGATGGATAACTAAGATCCAAAGGTAAATAAGCGGCTCCAGCTTTGAAAATACCTAAGAAAGCGATCGCCATATCTAAGGAACGCTCCAGATAAATACCTACAAATGAGTCAGCTTTAGCACCGAGAGAGCGGAGATAATGTGCCAATTGATTGGCTTTTTGATTTAATTCTCGATAAGTTAGCTGTTGATCTTCAAAGACGACGGCGATCGCATTAGGAGTCTTTTCTACCTGAGCTTCAAATAATTGATGGAAGCACTTATCCTGAGGATATTCTTGCTGAGTGTCATTCCACTCGATTAAGAGCTGATGACGTTCGGCTTCTCTCAGGAGAGGCAAAGTGGAAATCGATTTTTCCGGAGTCGCCACAATCCCTTCTAACAAGACCTGAAAATGTCCTGCCAGACGTTGAATCGTCTCTGGGTCAAATAAATCGCTGTTATATTCCCATAATCCCGTTAATCCTTTTGGAGTTTCGGACATCGACAGAGTTAGGTCAAACTGAGAAGTGGCTTGCTCTACTGGTATGGGAGTCAGAGTTAAATCCGGCATTTGCTGAGTTTGATTGGTGCCATTCTCCATGGCAAACATCACCTGAAACAGGGGATTATGGCTCAGACTTCTCTCTGGTTGCAGTACTTCTACCAATTTCTCCAAGGGCAAATCTTGGTGAGCATAGGCATCTAAAGTTGTCTGTCTCACCTGTTGCAGTAGTTCCCAGAAACTAGACGACCCTTCCACATTGGTTCTCAACACTAACGTGTTTACCAAAAAGCCGATTAAGGACTCCAATTGACGATGATTGCGGTTAGCAATGGGAGAACCAATCACAATATCTTCCAAGTTACTATAGCGAGATAGCAAGATGGAGAAGGAAGCCAACAGGGTCATAAACAGAGTTGCTCCTGCCTGTTGACTAATAGCCTCTAGTTTGCGGCTCAATTCTCTTGGCAGCTCGAATCTGATTACACCCCCCTGAAAAGTTTGCACTGCCGGTCTTGCTCGGTCTGTGGGTAGTTCTAATAGTTCAGGAATTCCTGTTAGTTGTTGTTGCCAGTAATTGAGTTGACGCTGATAAACTTCCCCTTGTAACCACTCTCGTTGCCAATGAGCAAAGTCGGCATATTGAATTGACAGTTCTGGTAAAGGAGATGGTTGTCCTTGAATATAAGCATTGTAGAGAGATGATAGCTCCTGAGTAAAGACTCCCATCGACCAGCCATCGGAGATAATATGATGCATATTCACCAGCAGCACCTGGGAATCGGTAGCTAACTTGATTAGGACGAGGCGCAATAAGGGTTCTTGACTCAGGTCAAAGGGTCGCTCGACTTCTTCGGTGAGTATACGTTGTAATTCTGCTTCTCCCTCTCCTTCGGACAAGTGTTGTAGGTCGATTAGGGGTAGAGATATAGGGGTATGGGGGCGAATCACTTGTACCGCGATGCCATCGACCATCTCAAAATTGGTACGTAGTATTTCGTGACGACGTACAATTTCCGAGACTGCTTGCTCTAGTACTGTCACTTGCAATAAACCTTTTAGCTCCCAGGCGGTAGGCATATTGTAGGTGGAGCTAGCACCTTCGAGTTGATTGAGAAACCACAGTCTCTGTTGAGCAAAGGAGAGAATCAGTGGTTCATTTCTAGAAACCGTCACAATTGGTGCCACCGTCGTGTTCTGTGTTTGTAATATCTCTAGCTGTTGAGCTAATTCACAAATAGTGGGTGATTCAAAGAGGTTTTTGAGAGATATTTCTGTGTTCTGTATTTCTCGGATACGAGAGATGACTTGGGTTGCCAAGAGAGAATGTCCACCCAGCTCGAAGAAATTATCTTCAATTCCAATGGGTTCTAACTGAAGGACTTGAGTCCAAATACTGACTAATTGTTGTTCGATTGGAGTTTGAGGGGCAACATAAGTGGCTGCGCTTTCTTCCCTAACTTGCTCTGGTGCTGGCAATGCCCGACGGTCGATTTTGCCATTAGGAGTTAGAGGAAACTGTTCCATCAAGACAAAATGAGATGGAATCATATATTGTGGCAGAGTTTGCTGTAGAAAGCTCCGCAGTTCTTTGGTGGTTAGTGAGGAGTCATCTGTAGCAACAAAGTAAGCTATTAATCGCTTATCTCCAGGAAGATCTTCTCGAGCAGTGACCAGACAATTGCTAATCGAGGGGTGTGAACTGAGATGGGATTCTATTTCACCTAACTCAATCCGAAAACCACGTATTTTTACCTGATGATCGATACGACCCAAATATTCTAGCTCTCCGTTGGGCAAATAACGTGCCAAATCTCCGGTTTTATACAGTTTTTCAGAATCATCAAAAGGATTGATAATAAATCGCTGCTCGGTAAGCTCAGGTCGATTTAGATAGCCTTTAGCAATACCGACACTACCGATATAAATTTCTCCTACCACACCAATAGGAACTGGTTGCAATAATTCATCTAGAATATAAATCTGCGTATTAGCAATCGGACGACCAATAGGTAGATTATTATTGTGATGGTCATATAGACAGATAGTAGCGCAGACTGTAGTTTCTGTAGGACCATAGGCATTGAAGAATTTACGACCTTGTGACCATTGAGCAGCTAACTCTGGAGGACAGCTTTCTCCCGCGACAATAATGGCTTCTAGCTCTGGAAGTGGCTCATGGGGCAATACGGCTAAAGCTGAAGGCGGCAGAGTTACGTGGGTAATCTGCTTTTGACGTAGAAGTTCGAGCAGATTCATTCCCGGTAATAAAGATTCGGAAGTGGCTAAACAGAGTTTTGCTCCAGCTACAAAAGTCATGACAATTTCTGAAATCGAAGCATCAAAACTAAAAGAAGCAAACTGTAATACACAACTATCAGCTTTAATACCAAAAGCATGGCTTTGAGCAAGAGCCAGATTACCAATTCCTCGATGAGAAACTAAGACTCCCTTTGGTTTACCGGTAGAGCCAGAAGTATAGATGACATAAGCAAGAGCATCTAAGGAGTAAGTAAGGTCAAGATTGTCGGTACTATATTCAGCAATAGTATTTTGCTGACTTTCTAAATTGATCGCCATACAACCTGCAGTTAATTCTGGACTCAGAACTCCTGAACAGGTCAATAAGACTGATAGTTGAGAATCTTCGATAATATACCTGAGACGATCTGGGGGATAGCTCGGATCGAGAGGGACATAAACAGCACCAGCTTTTAAGACTCCTAGAAATCCGATGATCATTAAAAGCGATCGCTCCATGCTGATTCCAACTAAGGTCTCTGGTTTCACTTCCAGTTGTTTTAGATAATGGGCTAATTGATTAGCTTTTTGATTTAATTCTCGATAAGTTAGCTGCTGGTCTTCAAAAATGACAGCGATCGCATCAGGAGTCTTTTGCGCTTGAGCTTCAAATAATTGATGGAAGCACTTATCCTGAGGATATTCTTGCTGAGTGTCGTGAGTGTCGTTCCACTCGATTAAGAGCTGATGACGTTCGGTTTGTGTCAGGAGAGGCAAGGTAGAAATCGATTGTTCGGGAGCTGCCACAATCCCTTCTAACAAGACCTGAAAATGTCCTGCTAGAAGTTGAATCGTCTCTGGGTCAAACAAATCGCTGTTGTATTCCCATAATCCTGTTAATCCCTCTGGAGTCTCTGACATCGACAGAGTTAGGTCGAATTGTGCCGTAAATTTGTCGACCGCTAGAGGTGTTAAAGTTAAATCCGACATCTGCCTGGTTTGTTCCATAGCATTTTGCAAGACAAACATCACCTGAAACAGGGGATTGTGGCTCAGACTCCTTTCTGGTTGCAGTACCTCCACCAATTTCTCCAAGGGTAAATCTTGATGACCATAGGCATCTAAAGTCGTCTGTCTCACCTGTTGCAGTAGTTCCCAGAAACTAGACGACCCTTCCACATTGGTTCTCAATACCAATGTGTTCACCAAAAAGCCGATTAAGGACTCCAATTGACGATGATTGCGGTTAGCAATCGGAGAACCAACCACAATATCCTCGCTGTTACTATAACGAGACAGCAGGATGGAGAAGGAAGCCAACAGGGTCATAAACAGGGTTGCTCCTGCCTGTTGACCGAGTGCCTCGAGCTTGCTGCTTAATTCTCTTGGTAGCTCGAATCGGACTACACCCCCCTGAAAAGTTTGCACTGCCGGTCTTGCTCGGTCTGTGGGTAGTTCTAATAGTTCAGGAATTCCTGCTAGTTGTTGTTGCCAGTAATCGAGTTGACGCTGATAGACTTCTCCTTGTAACCACTCTCGTTGCCAATGAGCAAAGTCGGCATATTGAATTGACAGTTCTGGTAAAGGAGATGGTTGTCCTTGAATATAAGCATTGTAGAGAGCTGATAGCTCCTGAGTAAAGACTCCCATCGACCAGCCATCAGAGATAACATGATGCATATTCACCAGCAGCACCTGGGAATCGGCAGCTAATTTAATCAGGAGCAGGCGCAATAAGGGTTCTTGACTCAAGTCAAAGGGTCGCTCGGCTTCTTCGGTGAGTATACGTTGTAATTCTGCCTCACTCTCACCCTCGGACAGGTGTTGTAGGTCGACTATCGGCACAGATAGAGGGTTATGGGGGCGAATCACTTGTACCGCAGTGCCATCGACCATCTTAAAATTGGTACGTAGTATTTCGTGACGACGCACAATTCCCGAGACTGCTTGCTCTAATGCTGTCAGCTCTAATCTACCTGTTACCTGCCAGGCAGTAGGCATATTGTAGGTGGAGCTAGCTCCTTCGAGTTGATGGAGAAACCACAGTCTCTGTTGAGCAAAGGAGAGAATTAGTGGTTCATTTCTCGAAACCGTCACAATTGGTGCCACCGTCGTGCTCTGGGTTTCCAGTCTTTCTAGCTGTTGGGCTAACTCGCCAATGGTGGGTGATTCAAACAGGTTTTTGAGGGATATTTCTGTGTTCTGTGTTTCTCGAATACGAGAGATGACTTGGGTTGCTAGTAGTGAATGTCCACCCAGCTCGAAGAAGTTATCTTCAATACCAATGGGTTCTAATTGAAGGACTTGAGTCCAAATACTGACTAATTGTTGTTCGATGGGGGTGCTCGGTGCCACATAGGTAGCTGCGCTTTCTCCTCTAACTTGCTCTGGGGCTGGCAATGCCCGACGGTCGATTTTGCCATTGGGAGTTAGAGGAAACTGCTCCATCAAGACAAAATGAGATGGAATCATATATTGTGGCAGAGTTTGCTGGAGAAAACTGCGCAGTTCTTTAGTGGTTGGCGAGAAGTTCTCTGTAGCCACTAAGTAAGCTACTAATCGCTTATCTCCAGGAAGATCTTCTCGAGCAGTGACCAGACAATTACCAATTGAGGGGTGTGAACTGAGATGGGATTCTATTTCACCTAATTCAATCCGGAAACCACGTATTTTTACTTGATGATCGATACGACCCAAATATTCTAGCTCTCCGTTAGGCAGATAACGTGCCAAATCTCCAGATTTATAAAGCTTTGATTCTGGATCGGTACTAAATGGATTGTGAATAAATCTCTCTTTAGTTAAATCTTCACGATTAAGATAGCCTCTGGCTAAACCTGCACCTGAAATATACATTTCTCCCGTAACTCCAATAGGAACAGGTTGTAAATGGCTATTGAGTAAATATAGCTTCAAGTCAGGAATTGGATAGCCAATGACACTGCTTGACTTTTCCAAATCTTCCATCGAAATAGGACGGTAGGTAACATGAACCGTAGTTTCAGTAATACCATACATATTTACTAGCTGAGGTGAGCGATCGCCGTGTCGCTTGAACCAAGGTCTAAGACTTTGAACTTCCAAAGCTTCTCCACCAAAAATGACATAACGCAGATTTAATTGAGGAGCGATATTAGCATTTTCTTCTACCTGAATTAGCTGTAAAAATGCAGAAGGAGTCTGGTTGAGAACTGTTACCCCTTCGTTGCTTAACAGTTGCCAAAAATTTTCTGGAGAACGACTGACTAAATAGGGAACTACTACTAATTTTCCACCGTAGATTAAAGCTCCCCAAAGCTCCCATACGGAAAAGTCAAATGCATAGGAATGAAAAAGTGTCCAGACATCATTGCGATCAAACTTATACCAGTCTTGAGTAGCAGTAAATAAACGTACTACGTTGAAGTGCTTCACTAATACTCCTTTTGGCTTGCCCGTCGAACCAGAAGTATAAATTACATAAGCTACATTGGTGGGTTGAACCTCCTTCTTAGGATTTCCAAGATTACAATTGGCGATTTCTTGCCAGTCTCTATCTAAACAAACAATTTTTGCTTGATGTTTTGGCAATTTAGTTACATATTTCTCTTGAGTTAATAGAACTTTAACCTCCGAATCAGAAATGCTGTAAGCTATTCTTTCTGAGGGATAGGCTGGATCTAAAGGTACATAAGCTCCACCTGCTTTAAGAATCCCTAAAATACTAATAACCGTGTCTAACGAACGTTCGACACAAATACCCACCAGTTGTTCTTGCTGTACCCCCAGTTTTTGTAAATAATGTGCTAATTGATTAGCCTTAATATTAAGTTCTTCATAAGTTAACTGTTGGTCTTCAAAAACTACGGCTATAGAATCAGGATGAAGTTTTACCTGTTCTTCAAATAACTGATGAATGCACTTATCCTGAGGATATTCTTGCTCGGTGTCATTCCACTCAAACAATAACTGATGACGTTCGGCTGATGTCAGGAGAGGCAAAGTGGAAATCGATTGTTCCGGAGCTGCCACAATCCCTTCTAACAAGACCTGAAAATGTCCTGCTAGACGTTGAATCGTCTCTGGGTCAAATAAATCGCTGTTATATTCCCATAATCCTGTCAATCCCTCTGGAGTCTCTGACATCGATAGAGTCAGGTCGAATTGTGCAGTAACTTTATTTACCGGTAGGGGAGTCAGAGTTAAATCCGACATCTGGTGAGTTTCATCGGTGCCATTCTCCATGGCAAACATCACTTGAAACAGGGGATTGTGGCTCAGACTTCTCTCTGGTTGCAGTACCTCCACCAATTTCTCCAAGGGTAAATCTTGATGACCATAGGCATCTAAGGTAGTCTGTCTCACCTGTTGCAGTAGTTCCCAGAAACTAGACGACCCTTCCACATTGGTTCTCAATACCAAAGTGTTCACCAAAAAGCCGATTAAGGACTCCAATTGACGATGATTGCGGTTGGCAATGGGAGAACCAATCACAATATCCTCGCTGTTACTATAACGAGACAGCAGGATGGAGAAGGAAGCCAACAGGGTCATAAACAGGGTTGCTCCTGCCTGTTGACTAATAGCCTCTAGTTTGCGGCTTAATTCTCGTGATAGCTCGAATCGGACCACACCCCCATGAAAAGTTTGCACTGCCGGTCTTGCTCGGTCTGTGGGTAGTTCTAATAGTTCAGGAATTCCTGCTAGTTGTTGTTGCCAGTAATCGAGTTGACGTTGATAGACTTCTCCTTGTAACCACTCTCGTTGCCAATGAGCAAAGTCGGCATATTGAATTGACAGTTCTGGTAAAGGAGATGGTTGTCCTTGAATATAAGCATTGTAGAGAGCTGATAGCTCCTGAGTAAAAACTCCCATCGACCAGCCATCGGAGATAATATGATGCATATTCACCAGCAGCACCTGGGAATCGGCAGCTAACTCGATCAGAAGGAGACGCAATAAGGGTTCTTGACTCAAGTCAAAGGGTCGCTCGGCTTCTTCGGTGAGTATACGTTGTAATTGTGCCTCACTCTCACCCTCGGACAGGTGTTGTAGGTCGATTAGGGGTAGAGATATGGGGGTATGGGGGCGAATCACTTGTACCGCAGTACCATCGACCACCTGAAAATTGGTACGTAGTATTTCGTGACGACGCACAATTTCCGAGACTGCTTGCTCTAATGCTGTCAGCTCTAATCTACCTGTTACCTGCCAGGCAGTAGGCATATTGTAGGTGGAGCTAGCTCCTTCGAGTTGATGGAGAACCCACAGTCTCTGTTGAGCTAAAGACAAAGAAAATTCTTCCTTGCAGGTTAACGGTACAATCTGATTCATGTCGATAATATAAATTTGAAGAATAGTTGTATGTAGTTAAAGATTTCTGACAGCAACTCTGAGTTAAGCAAAGTGCAGAGCGATCGCCTTATAATTCAGTCAAATTATTTTCTTGATTCAGTCAATCTGGAACAATTTACTTAATTTCAATACTTGGTCAAAATATTGATTAGTTTATGTAGTGAATTACTAAGCAATTCAATAAATTAAAATCTCTAGTTTTAATAGAATTGATATTTTTGAGCGATTGATGGTTTCTAATCATATATATGCGATAAAATTTAGCTGTATAAATATGCCCAAGAGAGAGCGAACATAGACATTACTAGTATTTTCTGGTTTTACTCCTGAAGAATACAGTTGTTGTCTAATCAATTCAACCTAGCTTTTAAAGGCTTGTTGAACTTATATTGAGATTAACTTGTATGTCTAAACAGCTCATTATTATTGATGATAATAAGCTGCTCATATTCTCTTTAAAATAATTTACATCTGTGTTTGCTTCAAAATTAATTGTAATATCAAGCTCATTAAATCTGTTTGTTTAAGATCGATATTTAGAAGTTATCTTTTTAAAAAAGTTTGTAGTTCTCATAAATATAATTGCACAAATATTAAAGAATTTCTATTGCTGATACAGCATCTTTACAAAAGCAATACATTTTAAAGAAGTTACTTAAAGTTCACATAAATGATCGTAGTTGAATACTTGAAATAAATAAAAATAACTCAATAAAATATTCAGTGTAATTACGAAGAAAATCTAAATTTGAGCAGATAAAAGAAAGCTTTTGACAACCATTGAAAGCTTTCTTTTCGCTTGATAAATTATTATGGATAGCAATTTGAAATTTGATTCAAAAGGTAACCAATTTTTAAGCGATCGCCATGTGAACTTAGGAGAGATTTCCTCAGAACCATTTTTAGGAAGCGTTGAGATAATTGAACAATCAATAATAGATTAATGACCAGATAATAGATTAATGACCAGACGAATCATTCAACTGTAACAAACCACTCTTTAATTCCTTGAGCAATTGCCTTAGCTAATTTTTGTTGTTCTTGAGTATTGGTAATCCATTCGAATTCTTCAGGATTAATCATAAAGCCTAATTCTAATAAAAACGTTGGTGCCGTATGGGGACGAGTCAAAGCCAAGTTATTCCAAAATGTGCCATAGCTAGGACGATTCAATTGAGTAACTAAGTAATTATGCAGAAACATGGCTGGATCATGGGCTTGGGTGTTATACCAGAAAGTGCTTATTCCCTGAGTATTCTCTGCATCACCACTATCAGGTAGAGCATTATAGTGAATCGAAATTGCTAAATCAGGTTTAATTTTATCGATCATCGCTACTCGTTTTTTGAGAGAAACATCGACATCTTCCTCTCGGGTTAAATAGACCTTTGCCCCTAATTGGTTTAATTCTTGCTCAATTAACTTAGACAGTAGTAAATTAACATCTTTTTCTGGATAGCCAGTGGGACCTTTAGCACCGGATTCCTGACCACCATGTCCGGGATCTAATAATATTTCTATGTTGTTCAGAGACTGTAGCTGAGTAACTTTGCTTTCTGCTAAATTACTTCCTTGATATTTGGCTGTATTAATATCAGAGGGCAATAAAGCTTGAGGGGGATGACGCAGAGTAAAAATCAAACTTGTTCCTTCATAGCGCAGATCGTAACCCCATTGTTGTTGCTGATGAAGTTCAAAAGTATAGTCAATTTGAGTTGGTGATACCTGTTGCCAATCAAGACGTTTAATTATGGGATTGGCATCTAGACGGATGGTATCGGTTTGAGCGGTGGTATTGTGCAGAGTAAGAGTAATACTGGTTTCTTTTTGCTTAACTTCTACAGGTACAGGCAATTGCAACGGAAAAATAATTTCTGTTGCTGATTCTACTTGTCTAGCAGTGATCCCCCGAATTATAGACTGAGGAGGTATATTACCCAGAACGGACTTAGTTTCCTCAGCTTTGAGCCAACCTCCATAATCTAACCGCAACCATTCTCCCTCTTTTCCTGTCACTCTGGCTCTCGTCCCTTTGGGCAAAGGGGTTAAACGGGAATGGTTGGTGCTGGCTCCAGTTCTAGCTACTCCAGCATCAGCAATTACTTCAACTACTTGAATATCTTTGGGAGAAAGAATCTCAATTTGACCTCGACCTTGTTTAGTTACTTTTTTGCCATCTCGTTCTAGTTCAAATACTGGCTTACCATAATTTCTGGAAATCTCAAGAGTAGTGCATCCTTGGTACTTTCCTGAATTGGAGTTGATAGAGGGTCTATTTTCGGCTGTTAGTACCGCAGAGTTGGGTGGTAAATCGATCGATTCTAATTGGGGTAATAGTAAAATTTTACTTCTGCCCACCATGGCAGAGACATTGGCATTAGGTGGAGCAACTGCACCAAGACAGATTGGTTCATGGGGCATGCGGGTAATATCTACTCCAGGAGTCAGAGAATCAGGAGCAAAAGCCAATGTTTTCGGAACTTCAGGTTGCTCGCTATTGCGAGTAACTTTAATCTTAATTTCTTCGTCTTGATGACGGATGGTAAAAATGTTTTCTCCCATCTTCAAAGGTAAACTCGGAGCGAAATGTCCAGCATGGCTACGTTTTTTGATGGGTTGGTTATTAATAAAAACTTGCTCTTGAGAGGGAGCTGTACCAATGAAAAAAATTTGCTCAGCGGTGGTCTGATGGTCTGGAGGCGGATACACAACTGTTAGAGGTGATTCTGCATGAGCTGACAATGGTATGGTCATCATACCTCCTATCAGCATAATGTCTGTCAAGGCTGCTAGACCGAAAACTTGTTTCATTGGTTTGCTTAAGAACTAGATTATTTCCATCCTGAGAGATCCATAATCTTAACAGCAGCAGCGTTATTTTTTCCGTAGGAAGAAACGTTAGTGGTATCGTCCGTAAACTCACCAAAGCTATCTACAACGGGGTCTACTGGAGTTCCTTCAACTACAGGATATTCATTATTACCTAATGCAAAAAATTCTTGAGCTTTGGGACTAGCAAGATACTCTAAAAAAGCGATCGCATTGTCCTTGTTGGGTGCATTTTTCAGTAATCCCGCTCCACTTATATTGACATGAGATCCTCTATCTTCTTGATTGGGAAAAATTATACCAACTTTGTCGAATACTTCTGGATTATCTTCGTATCTAGCCAAATAATAGGTATTAGCAATAGTGACATCTCCCACTCCAGCAGCAATGTCCTCAATTTGACTCGTATCATTACCCTGAGGAGGACGGGCAAAATTGGCAACTATTCCTTTAATCCATTCTGCTGTGCCCTGTTCTCCTTTCTCTTCAATCATTCCGGCCACTAAAGATTGGTTATAAATATTGCCGGAAGAACGCACGATTAACTTCCCTTTCCATTTGGGATCGGCTAAGTCCTCATAAGTAGAAATTTGCGTTGGATCTACTTGATCTTTGTTATATATAATTACCCGTGCTCTCTTACTGTAGCCAAACCAAAGATTATTAGGATCTCTAAGATGAGCAGGAATGTTTTGCGTTAAAACTTCCGACTCTACAGGGGCAAAAATATCAGCTTGTTGCGCACGCCACAATCGCCCCGCATCTACGGTAATGAGAATATCTGCCGGGCTATTGGCACCTTCACTTTTAATTCTTTCGATTAATTCATCAGCTTTTCCTTCAATCAAATTAACTTTAATTCCTGTTTGTTCCGTAAAACCGTCATAAAGCTCATCATCAGTATTGTAATGACGAGAAGAATAAATATTTACCTGTCCATTCTGGGTTGGCGCTGTTTCAGTTTGCTGTTCACTCTGAGATTGATTTACCTGAGCTTGGTTACAAGCAACTATTAAAGCAGCAGTACCGATACTAATAAATAAACGACGTGAAAATTTACTTATACGATTACTCATAAATATTTAGCTTAGTTCTGTTCAGAAATTTGAGATATTTAGCCTCATTATCATAACTTTTTTTGCTAAATATTCTCAATAGTTTGATAATTAAAACTACCATTAAAAGAACAAAGCCCTTAGATATAAGCCTTAAAGGGGTTAGGGGTCATAGCTAAGGGCTGTTAAAGTATTTAGCTTTCTACAAAAGTAAACTTTAGAGCTAAGAGTTTCAGTCTATTACGAGTTTTTTGATGCAGCAGAAACAGCTTGACGCTTAAACATTTCTTTTAGGACTAAAGCAGGATCGATATAACTACCATTATGCTTGAGTACCCAATGCAGATGAGGACCTGTAGTGCGTCCGCTCATGCCAATACGACCAATTCTTGCTCCTACGGGTATATCTTGCCCTTGAGCAATTTGAATTCCCCCATCTCGATCGACTAGATAGGTTCCATTAGGTGAATCCTCTA
Source organism: Pleurocapsa sp. PCC 7319 (assembly GCF_000332195.1). NCBI lineage: Bacteria > Bacillati > Cyanobacteriota > Cyanophyceae > Pleurocapsales > Pleurocapsaceae > Pleurocapsa > Pleurocapsa sp. PCC 7319. The sequence continues at coordinate 2,652,162 of NZ_KB235922.1, read as the reverse complement.
TGTGACCTTCCATATGACAATAGACGTGTTGCCATTCTCCTGAGTCAATGGTCATTGAGGTACCACATGCAGTGCCATCTGATAATTCAGTGACTTGACCTGCCCACCAACTACGAATATAACTACCACGGGGGGCAGCTAAATCTAAGCCGTTATGAAACTGCCTTTTTCCAGTAACTGGAGACATACGATAACCAAAGGGAGACGTATAAGATTGAAAATTCTCCACAGGAAAAGAGCCTTTTTCCCAAATAGCAGAAACATCTTGAGCTACCAAGTTATTTTCTGGTAAATCTGATGCTTGTGTAGAAAAAATACTCCAGTTCTGAAATCCAAAGGAGATCACAAAAGCCGCAGCAGCAATGGCTAATAGGCGACTCAACCGAACTCTAAATCTGTAGATCATTTATCTTGGCTCAATCAATATATTAGTTTCTGTTTATTAGCCTCGTTGATGGAAATTAAATACACAAAGTTTCCCATCACAATTTAGCAAAGCAATAGATAATTTTTAAGTAATACCTAGGAGATAAACTAATAGAATAAATAGTATTTCTCATAAATTTGACTAGTAGCCACAAGTTACTCAATCGTCATATCGCTGAGTGACCTGTGACTTTCCTTACAAATATACTGTTTAATTTTCTCACTAGCAATATTTTACATAAGTATTTGTACTGATATTAATCAAAGCTTTAAACTGGAGGTCTATTGATTAAAGTTTTGTTGAAATTATTCAAAAATTCCGCAATTGATAAAATACATGCAAAATAACTATTTATAAGCAAAATGAGACTAGATATTATCCCTTTTTCATTTGAACTAGACACTATTGATCTTGCTGGTAGTTGTATCTGGTCACTCGCTCTTTATATCGGTCTAGATTCCACTAAAATTTGGATTAGCAATCAGTTAGCAAGATGGTTTAATTATGCTGAGGGCTGGCTCTATACTTCTGTGGAGGAATTTGAGAAAACACGTCCTGCAAGAGAATCTCAAAATGCTTTTTATGCTTCGGTTTTGAGCATTGTTCCTTTTTTGATTGCGGGAGCATTTACCAACTGGGTAGTTAATATTAGCTTTGGTGGAAGCAGTTGGGCGATCGCTTTAGGAACAATGACCTGTGCTTTATGCAGCTTATTCGCTTTAGCAAATCAGGATTATGACCAAGAAGAATAGGGAACTTAAAGATAGACAACCAGTAGGATTTACTAACAATCAAAGATTACTCTACCTTCCTAAGATAGTAGAGTAATCTTTGATCCAATCCGGTCTAATTCTTGTTTATTCGTAGAGCCAAGATTGTCTTACTGGTTTCCAGTTCAATAGTTCTTCTTCTGTAAACCAGAGAGCAACTTCTGTTTGAGCTGTTTCGATCGCATCAGAGCCATGAATTAAGTTGCGTCCAATACTAACACCAAAATCACCACGAATTGAACCAGGTGCAGCAGTTGTAGGATTAGTTGCACCAATTATATTTCTAGCTGCACTAACCACATTTTCACCTTCCCAAACCATAGCAATTACAGGTGCAGAAGTAATAAATTCAATTAAGCTATTGAAAAAAGGTCTTTCTTTATGGACACCATAATGTTTTTCAGCTAATTCACGGGAAACCTGCATCATTTTTAGTCCTACTAGAGTAAAACCTTTACGTTCAAAGCGATGCATAATTTCTCCTGTTAGATGACGCTGTACGCCATCAGGTTTGATCATGATAAAAGTGCGTTCCATACTCTCCTCAATATTCGGTTACAAAATGTCACAAACTTCAGAGTAACCTAGATTCTTTCTTTTTCAACTTTTTTGTTGAGGGATTAAAAATTTAATTGGCGTTGGCTTCTCGATAACGCTCCACGGCGAGCTTGACTAAGCGATCTACTAGTTCGGGAAAAGCAACCCCACTATGCGCCCAAAGTCGTGGATACATACTAGTAGTGGTAAAACCTGGTAAGGTATTGATTTCGTTAATAAATACTTCTCCCTTATCCTCTAAGTAGAAGAAATCCACTCTGGCAAGTCCTGCTGCATCAACTGCTAAAAATGCTTTAATTGCCATCTCTTGTATTTGAGTGATAACAGCATCAGGCAGATTGGCAGGGATATGATGCTGTGCTGCACCGTCAGTGTATTTAGTTTCGTAATCATAAAAGTCGCTATCAAAGGTAATCTCTCCCACCACTGAAACCTTAGGATTATCGTTACCTAATACGGCACATTCGACTTCTCTGGCAGTTACTCCCGCTTCTACGACAATGCGACGGTCATAACTAGCAGCATTGTCCAAAGCTTCTTCTAGCTCTGCACGCGATCGCACTTTAGCAATTCCCACTGATGAGCCAAGGTTAGCGGGTTTGACGAAACAAGGATAATCTAGCTGAGCTTCAATATCATCACAGAGTTTGGGAAAGACACAGGGACTGGAATATACCTGCGATCGATTTACTGCCACATATTTTACTTGAGGTAATCCTGCTTGGGTGAATGCCATTTTCATGGCAATTTTATCCATGCCCAAAGCCGAGCCTAATACTCCCGAACCGACAAAGGGAACATTCATCAAACTGAGTAAACCCTGTACTGTTCCATCCTCCCCATTAGGACCATGCAAAATAGGAAACCAAACATCAATTTCTGAGTAACTAAAATTTTGTCCTGCGGGAGTTAAAGAGGAAAAACCAGTGACGGTTAGATTGCTGTTGCTTTCTTGAGTAACAGTTTTTGTCTGTTCTCTTTCTAGTAATAATGGCTCTCCTGATTCCAGTACTTTTTGGGCTAGATTACTAGATTGCCAGGTTCCACTTTTATCTATATAGACAGGCAGGATATCGTATTTAGTTTGATTATCACCTTCTTTCAAGGCAGATGCGATCGCTCTGGCTGAAGTTATAGACACCTCATGTTCTCCAGAACAACCACCGAATAATAAGCCAACTTTTTGCTTTGCCATAAATTCATCTCCCCAAAATCTTCTTTAGATGCTACATCATCTCTAGGTTTTTGGTTGAATACTAGTCCTATTACAAGGGCTAAAATCAACTTAGTTTACTAAACTGGGTCATGAAGCAAATCAATATTTATTTCCAAAAATGGCAACGGATCTGATCTAAATAATTCTATCCAAGTTGCGATCGCATGATTTTTTCAATCAAGCCTTCCATAATTGCTCGACAGTTATAACTAGGTCGGGGAAAGTAGATGAAACTATTTGCTCGTTGTTGTGAAAAACTTGCTCCTCATAAAAACCCTCAACTAGTTTTAAAACGGTCACTTTCTTTTCGGCTGGATCGATAATCCAATATTCGGATATTCCTGCTGCAGCATATTCAGAGCGTTTGTATCGATAATCTCGATTAATTGATTCTGAGCTGACAACTTCTATAGCTAAGATTGGAGGAGTTTCTAATACTGCCGAGACATTTATGTATGGCTGTATTTGTTCGCGGGTTACTAAACTTAAATCGGGAATTCGAGAGCGACTAAAAGCTGTGCGAATACCGATATCAGTAAGAGTTAACCAATCTAATTTTAATCGCTCAATTTCGGCTTCAAAAATTTTACCGATTAATCTAATAATTAAGGAATGGCGACCAATAGGAGGATTCATTAGCAGCAATTCTCCATCCACAAATTCATAGCGATTATCCGTGCCATCGTCATAGTTGAGATATTCTTCAAAAGTAAGTTTGGATTTTACATTAGTTGTAGTCATCGGCTTTTATTAACTAACGGTTTAATAATTCTATCCAAGTTGCGATCGCTCGATAACAAGGAGCATTGCGAGGATTTTTGGCTCTACCGGAATTGCCGTGGTAAGCGCTATATATAGTGGGTGGTCAGGTAAGACTAAATCTTTGACAACCATGAATATCGAGTGTGAGTCGTTGAAAAAGATGGTCGACATCAAAAATGCCATAGCAAGGACGCTTGAGAACTTTAACTCGGTTGTTAAACCCTTCGACAAAGCTGCTGGTTAGTCGCTCCAGAAAATAGTTGGTAATTTGGTCAAGCCAGGTTTCAATCGTCCCCAGGAAGCTATCAAACTGAGAGATTTTACTTTGACGCACTCGTTTGCACCAAGTACGAATAGCGTATTTGGCTCCCGCCCTCGTATAGTTTCGCTTATTAGCCATTTGACTATTTAGTCAAAATGATATCACAGCCAATTGCCAAGTAAAATATAGGGAGCCCAGAAATAGGGACGATTACGACTATCATCCTTCAAAAATTCTAGTTGAGCGCGACGTAGGGCTTCTGCTTTGGTTAGATGGGGATTGGCACTTAACTCTCGGTAAAATTGACCTAAGAGATCGCCAGGAGACTCATCAGCAGAAACTTTCCACAGAGTTGCCAGAGTACTTCTGGCTCCTGCATTAATAGCAACACCAGCTAATCCTAGAGTAGCTCGCTTATCTCCTTTAGCAGTTTGACAGGCAGCTAAAACAAGTAACTCAATTGGTTCAGATTCAGTTTCTTGTCGACTTTTGAGGAAATTACTCAATTCGTTAACATTAATGCGATTATCCCAGGCAATGATAAAGGTTTCTTCGGGTTGAGAACTAAATTGACCATGAGTTGCAATGTGAACCACAGAGAAAGGAAGCGATTGAAGCTGATTTTGGAAACTTGAGACAGTAAATTCTCTATCTAAAAGGATTTGGCTGGGAATTTCTGCACTAATTTGGTTCAATTGTAGATCTACATTTTTGAGAGGAGGATAGCCTTGGCGAGATTCCGTCAAACCGGCTAACATAGCGTTTAATTGTTCTCGTTGTAAAGTTTTTGGTTCTCGCAGTTCTAAACCCGAAGTTACCGCTACTGCATATTTCTCAATTAAATAGTTCTTGCCGTCATAAAGAACAGCCATCGGAATATTTCTTAGAGGAGTATCGAGAAAAAAAACTAAGGTATCAACTTTAGCTCGTTCTAAATCTACAGCAAAAGGTGCAATGAGCCATTGATAAATTTGACCAGCATCTGCTTGAACTTTTTTCTTAGTGTGGGGTTTAGCTAGGTTATCTTGTAGTCGTTGCAATACGTCTACTACTTCTCCTTTAAATAGTTTGTTATTGTGGTATTGTAGTTCGTCAGAATGAGGCAGTTTGAGAATAACATCAATTTGTTCGTCGAGAATAATTGGATAGATAACTGCTTCTGTAGAATGAGTGCGATTAACGATTTTGTCTAATGCTTGGGTTTTTTTGATGTTACAGCGTAAATAGTTTTCTAATTCTGCTAATTGAAGATTTTTTATAATTTGGAGGGTTTGAGCTAGATTAGGAATTGGTTGTTGTAAAAGTAATTGAGCGAGTTGTCGATAAACTGGTTCAATATTATCTCGAAAAGAAAACTGTACGTCAGAATTGATGGTTAATAAGTCACCTCTTACAGATTCAAGAGTTTGAATAGCGGATTGATAATAAGCAATAGACTCCCGTGTCTTTCCTTGTGCCTCTAATAAACGTCCTAATTGCCATTGCCATTGATAAGCTATATCAGGTAGTTGACTAGGTTGTGCTAAATATAAAGCTCTCTGAGTCAATTGTTGTGCTTGCTGTATCCATTGCTGCGCTTTAACTTTTTGTTGTTGCTGTTGTGCTAATAGTGCCAAATATTCATATAATCCACCTAAATTGCCAATAGCATAAGATTTTGCCCGCTTGTCTTGTAAGCCTTCTGTATCATGAATTGCTGTTTCTATTAAGCGAGTAATTTTGTTCCACGCGATATCTTCTGGAGAATAGTGTTGTTTAATACAGGCTAGACTTTTGGCATCATTAATTTGACTATAAACTTTGGTTCTATTATTCGGTAAATCAGACAATTTTATCTTCTGAGATAGTGTCTGAGCTTTTGACCACTGACCATTAGTAATTAATAGTTTTAAGAGATTAAGCTGTGCTTTGATTGCTGTAGTAGAGAATTGCGATCGCTCTGCTTCTAACATCTGTCGATACTTATTCTCGGCTTTGTCATACAATTCCTGAGCTTTTTGGGGAAGGGATAAGGAAACGTTGCGATCGCAACGCCAAGGAATATATTCATAACGAATAGGCAATAGTCTTTCTCTTTCTAAATTTCCCCAAGAATGCCAAGTATCAGCCAGACTAAGTTGAATATTACTTATATTTTTAGAAGAATTAGAATTTTTGGCTAGTTTCAAACTTGCTTGGAGATATTTTTCGGAATTTGCTAAATCGCCAACAGAACGATAAACATTACCTAAACTGAGTAATACTTGAAATTTGAGATTGTCTGGAAGATGATCGAGATTTTGTTCGACTGTTTTTCCGATTTTCGTCGCTTCTTGATAAAGTCCTAGAGTTTGTAAAGCTTGTATTTGATTAATCTGATTGGTAACAATTCCTTGTCTATCTTCTAATTGTTGATAAATATTAGTAGCTAGTTGCCAACTAGATAAAGCATTGTCTGCATCACCTTGAAGATACCGAAGACGACCATAAATATTAATTATTCTTGCTAGTATTTGCCGTTTTTCTGGATCTAGCTCGGAAATTTGCCAAGTTTGTGGTGTATCTAAATCGTATTTAAAGTTCAGAAGAGCTAAACTTTTGGCGATCGCAGCTTGGGTTTCTTGCCAGTTTCCTAGTCGTTGATAGGCTAAGGAAAGATTGCCTCTAGTGATAGCTTCTTTCTGTTCTTCTCCTAAAGCAGCAAAGGTATCGGCAGCTTGTTGTAGATTATTTACCGCTGCACTAAATTGTTCTGCTTGGTAGTATTTTTTTCCCTGTTGTACCAGGTTTTGGGCATTGGCTAGGTGAGATTGGGGTATTTGCGATCGCCCTGGTAGGATTCCAGCAGTAAGGAATAAACCCAGTAAAAACCAAATTAAGATTAAACGAAAAATTTTCATAATTAGTTTTAAATTGGTATTTCAAAAAAGATTCCATTGCAGAGAGAAATACAAGCCCTGTTCTTGTAAGGTTTGATCGCTCGAATCTGTATCTATTAGAGGAATACCGTAATCAAAGCGAAAATTAAAATTCTCCTCTTGCCAAAGCAAGCCAATACCTAGAGATGCCAAATTTTGAGGATCTGGATTAGGTACATCAAAGTTATTCCAGCCAAGGCCATAATCAAAAAAAGGAATGATTTGTACAATTCTTGGTTCGGAAAAACCTTCAATAATAGGAATGCGAAGTTCGGCTGAAGCTAAGAAACCATTATCAGTAAGCAGTCGATCTTGTCGATAACCTCGGACAGTATCAAAACCACCAATACTAAATTGTTCCGAAGGTAACAGTGCATCATTTGCTAGTTGCAGTCCACTCCTGAGCAATAATAGAGTATCTGGGGCTAACAAGCTTACCCACTGGGCTTGTCCTCGCCAAGAAAAAAAGCGACTGTCGGGAATTCTTTCAACCCCGGCGATCTGTTCGTTAGTAGTAGCATCAAAAACATTTAGACCAAAGCTAAACTCCGAACGCAAGGCGAAAACTGAACTAGCATTTTGTCTCGTCCATTCTTGGGCAAACCGCAGGGCAAAAATCCCAATATCGCCGTCGGCTTCCGCACCAGGAGATAAGGGAGAAGGGTTGTTCCCTAAAGAAGATTCGCTGTTACGCCAAAAAGCTGTTGCACCTAAAGCAACCTCGTCAAAAGTGCGAGTATCGCGATCGATGTTTTGAATTATGGGTTGACGCAGACTTAGTTCATAAGAACGAGATTCTGATTCAATATCTAAGGTATCAAAAGGAGACTCAACTACTTCATTTTCTGTGTTATTGAAGGTAAAACTCAGGGTACCGTTATCGGGATTAATCGGAATTGTGTAAGCAACGTCAAAGGCATCGCTACCATCGGTATTGGTATAACCTAAGCTAACTTTATCTCCCCATCCTAATAAATTTGCTTCTGTAATTATGCCGCCGCGCCGAAAACTTCCCACACTGGGAGAACGATTGTTATCACCAAAAATTTGAAGATTAAAAGAGTCTGCTTCTGATACTTTTACTTCTAGTATGCTTTGTTCTGAACGAGAACCAGCAGATAAGGTAGCAGAGATACTGTCAATTAAAGGATCGAGCTGTAGTAATTGTAAGGCTTCTTGAAGTTCGTAGATATTTAAAGGCTTAGATACAGCTCGGTTTAAACGAGAACGGATATAGTTACTATTTAGCTTCAGAGAGTCTTTCCCAGGAAGAATTCTTATTTCTGCCAACTCCCCTTCAATAACTATTACTTCAACAATTCCTGTTCCTTGTTGTTGAGTTGCTTTAGGAATCGAAATAATTGCACCGGAGGTACTATATCCTCGTTTGGCATAAAGACTAGCAATATCCGAAGCAATTTGGAGCAATCTGGTTAAAGAAACCGGTTTGTTCGTTAAATCTGTAGTAAATTTTTTGCTTAATTCTTCACTAGTAACAGCTGTGTTGCCAGTGAAGATAAATTTAGTAACAGTAATTGTTTCTTCTGTATTGAGAAATTCTTCTGATGGAATTCTGGGAGAGGGAAGTAATTCTTCTGGCGGTGGTGGTAAAGAGGGAGGTTCTTCGGGTAGAGAAGGAGGTGAAGATGGCGGAATGATATCCTGTGGTGGTATTTGAGGTCTGTCGCGAGAATCAAGGCTATTTTGAGTAATTTCGCTAGTTTGTGCCCTAAGATAACCAGTATTGGTGGTGCTGGTTAAAACTACTAACAGTGAGTATAGCCAGTAGCGCGGGAATCTAATCATTGTTTCCTCATTTTTGCTCAATAATTCATTTAGCCCCCTAAATCCCCTGCTCCTCCCTAGCTCCCCCATAGTGCTGCAACCATCAAATTCGATGTTTACCAGCTTATTTCTGACAAGGAAAACTGTTGAGCAGAGTTACATTACTAACCTCATCTCCTGTAAAACTTTTTTCTGAAGTTGGTGCTTGTATCTTCTTGTCTGCAAGATCGAGCGGAATCCATTCAGCGATGACCATTTCGCTACTGAATAGCTCGTCAGGGCTAGGCGGTAAACCCCCTGTGCCAATATCGAAAAATTCTAATGTTGGCTGACCTCCTGCTGTTTGGCAACCTTCGGCAACTTTAGCTTCTACTGTGTCTTGGGGTAAGTTATTTAAACCGCGAGTGGGATCGATGACAGAGGTATTAATTTCTACTTCTCCTTGCTGTCCAAATTTCGACGATGCTGTGATATCGCTCAGAGAAGTTTCTTGGTCGCGAAACTCTATCCCAAAAATGCCATTGGCATTAATCCTAATATTCCCACCATCTCCTTCAAAGGCATTGGCACTAATATCACTATTTTCCTGGGGAAAAGCAATAATAAACGGCGCATCTATTGTAATATTGCCCCCATCTCCTCCTGATTGAGCAGTACCAGCGGTAGCAGTAATTTGACTGTTATTGCGTAACGTTAATAAATCTGAAAGGGTCAGGTTAATATTTCCGCCTTGGCTGCTGACAGTTTCAGCAGTAATAGTTCCTTGATCTAGGGTGAGAAAATCTGCTTGTAAATCAATATTTCCGCCTATACCTTTACCATCACTGTTGACTGCTATTTGCGCTTCATCTCTAACAACTACGGTAGTAAGGTCGATGAATATACTACCACTGTTGCCAGTAGAATTCTCTTCAGTGTTGGCAAACAGACCGCTGTTATCTCCAGCTAGGAAAATACTGTCTTCCACTTTCAGGGTGATATCTCCTGCATTGCCATTGCTTTCAGCCAGGGTGAATATACTACTATTTACTGGCTCTCCGTTAATATCTCCAATACCAGTAATTTCTACAGATTCGGTAGCATCAATATTGAGAGTGCCACCATTACCTCTTTCAGTATCGATATTATTGACTCCGAATAAGGAACCTGCGCCTATTTGTCCGCCATCGCGTAGGATTAAATTATTGACATTAATATCTGCATCACCTGCATCACCCACACTAAAAGTATCAGCAGAAATTAATGCACCTTTTTCGATAATTAATTCTTTGGTGGAAAGACTTAAATTTCCTCCATTTCCAGTCGACTGAATTATTGTTCCAAATTCATCTTCTAGTGATGGCTCGACACTAACAAAAATACCACTTCTTCCTTCTCCTCCTAATTCTGCTAAGGGAGAAGTACCCGTTAGCAAAATTGAATCCGAGATATTTAGAGTTAAATTACCTCCATTCCCCTCATTTTGGGCAATTGTTCCGATTTGTGCTCCATCTCTTACTTCAAGTTTAGGAGTATTCACAGTCAAATCTCCAGCATCTCCTATTGCAGTTACTAAATCTCCTACATCAGCACCTAAGGAACTAGGATTATTAGTTCCTGGTATTGTGCCAATTAGTCTTACAGATTCTATTGCATTAACCAGTAAATCTCCTGCATTACCAGCCCCAACAGTAGAAGTAGAAATTTGTGCTCCTTCATTTATAGTAAGTTTTTCCGTAGTGATAGTTAAATTGCCCCCATTTCCAGTCCCATCGTCAAAAACGTTGGCAAAAATACCTGAAGCTTTAAAATCTTCTGGATCTTCAATGGGATCTTCAAAAATGAAAGATTTTTCGACAATTACCTCAGAAGCATTGATATTGATATCTGCTCCTTGACCAAAATCATTAGTGGTAGCTATTTGAGCTCCATTTGTAACTGCTAGTTTTGGGGTATTAATATTAATACTGCTCCCTTCTCCAGTAGCATCATCGAGAACGTCGATGAAAATTAAAGTTCTAAATTTTCCAAGCTCTACTTCTGCGGCATTACCATCTAATGTTAACGATTCAGAAGCAATAATGTTTACATCACCAGCTTGACCTGCTTCAGTATTAAGAGAAATTGCACTACCTTCAGTAAGACTAATATTTCTACCTTGAACTTGAACATCCCCAGTATTTTCGCCATAACTTTGGACCAACGCGCCAAAAGCAAGGCTAATGTCTTGGAAATTTTCGACTCCTTCATAGCCAATATCCAATCCTTCTTTAATTTCAGTCAGGCTAACAATACTGTTTTTCGCAACACTACCTATTTCAATACGACCTCCAGGTGTAGCCAAATATCCCCCATCAATTAAGACTTCTCCACCAATTAAAGCTAAGTTTTGCTCTGAATCTAAAAATATTTTTGCCTGATTAACAATTTTTCCTTCTTTACCTTCAAACTGCAATCCAATCAGCTGCTGAACGTTAACCGTCAAAATTGGCGGTGCTTCTGGGTTAGTCGCACTAAACTGATTTCCATCAGGAAAGAGAATGCCATCTGCAGTAGTCGTTAAAAACGAACCTCGAACATCTAAACTGGCATTCGGTCCAAACAGGATACCATTAGGGTTTAGAAAAAACAGATTGGCATTACCCAGTACCCCCAACCTTCCTAAGATGTTAGAAGGGTCACTACCGGTTACGCGACTAAAGATATTCTTGATCGCCGCTGGATTCTCAAAATATCCTGCTCTATCTTCACCAATACTAAATTCGCGAAAACTGTGAAAGAGATTACTCCCTCTAGCTGCCCCTCCTGAAATGCGATCGCTCTCAATTCCTTCGATGGTATCAGGAGTCACCACAGAACTTTCATCATCCAGAGTCTCGTCAGGAATAATTTGCGCCAAAACTATACTTTCCCAACAAGAAATAGTAACGCCGCCCAAAGCGATCGCGATCGCGAATTTCCTAAATCTAGCTCGCCAGTCTCTACTCATAGCTAAAGCCTCAAGAAAGACGGGGATTACGAAGTGAATCAGTCAGATTTCTCAGAAAAGTTAATTCTCTTTTCAGACCGATACCTTTATTCTCCAGAAATTTCCGAAAAGAAGATAATTCTTAGTTTATTTCACCTTAAATGTTTAATTTTTGTAACATTTTATAACATTTCTGCCATAATCTGGAAAAAATCTCTCAGGTTACTGATTAAAAAAGCTATTCCCTTATCACTCATTTAAATACATAAATGCCAAAACCTTACCCCAATAACTAAATGAAACCAACAAAGTTAGTAGGTAATTAGAGAAAACTCAGGCGATCGCCCTACTTCTTTCAGGAGGTGAATACCAATGTGTTGGTTAAAAAATAAGTTAATCGCTAAAACAGTAATTTGGTTAGCAACGGAAATTTTATTCAACTTCGCGGGAATTGATGACTTAGCTGACTACAGCGAGTTCGTGTTTGAAAACAATTTTGACAAGAATGTAGTAATGCTAATAGGTTAACAATACTAACGTAATGACAACTGGCATTTAGTCAGAGAGAGATTCAATTCGGACTGTAGTACTAATGAAACGTGAATAGATAATTCAATACGTACCGATGCGAATTCGATGTTGACCACGTAAAAATCTTCTGTACGCTCAATAAATCTGTCACCATGTAATCATCTCATGATGATAACTACTGTATTTAAGTAGTAAGACAGAATTAATTGTATATTTTAAGATAAAGTTTTAAGTGACTATTTTCAGGTTAAATTAAGGGGTCATTATAGGAGAAGTTGAGGCAATCGCTGAAAGTTCGGGAGAACCCAAAGTGCTCGGCGATCGCCTAAATAAAAGAAACCAGATTAAGATGAGATATATTAAGGGTTTAAACAAAGATACATTAAAACTTTTAAAGAGAATTTACCAGCAGAGTAAATATTATCAAGTAAGACAGAGAGCCCATTGTATTAAATTAAGTTATCAAGGCTATAAAATCTCAGAATTAAGGGAAATATTTCAAGTAAGTCGCAATACAATTTACAATTGGTTTAATGCTTGGGAATCATCTAAATTTTCGGGACTTTATAATAGTCCTGGTCGGGGAAGAAAAAAGCTATTTACTGTTGAGCAACAGCAACAAATAAAAAATTGGGTAAAAGACACGCCCAAAAATCTGGAAAAAGTCCAATCAAAAATTTTAAGAGAATGGGGAAACACCGTAAGTAAAAAGACTATAAAAAGAATAATCAAATCAGCTTATATGGGTTGGTCTAGAATCAAAAGAAGGGTAGGAGGAAATCCTATCCCTGAATTTTACGACCGAAAAGTCAAGGAATTAGACAAATTAAAAGAACAAGAGTCAACAGGAGAAATTGAAATTAGATACGTAGATGAAAGTGGTTTTTGTTTAATTCCATATATCCCTTATGCCTGGCAAGAAAGAAAACAAAAAATCGAAGTCCCTAGTCAACAAAGTAAAAGATTAAATGTCTTAGGCTTTTTAAGCAGACAAAATGAACTAGAAGTATACACTTTTAAATGCAGTATTAATAGTGACGTCATTGTAGCCTGTATAGACCAATTTTGTGAAAAAATCACCAAAAAGACCATTCTAATCATGGATAATGCTTCAATCCATCAAAATAACTTTCTCTGGAATAAGGAAGCAGAGTGGTCAGAAAAAGGACTAGAGATTTTCTTTCTACCAACTTATTCCCCTCATTTGAATATCATAGAAATTCTCTGGCGTTTTATTAAGTATAAGTGGTTAGAAAGTGATGCTTATGAAAGTTATTCTGCTTTAGTAGATGCTGTCGAAAATATTCTCAAAAACTTTGGTACGGAATATACAATTAATTTTGTCTAGGTACTTAGTCCTATCAATAGAAGTACTTACTTAAATGAAACTTACACCGATGATGTCTACAGTTTTAACATCAGTGATACCAGCAGCATCAATTTGAACCTCCACAATATTACTTCCGGTGATGATGCGGATCTTTATTTGTATGAAGACAGCAACAACAACAGAGTGTTTGATTCAAGCGACCAACAAATTGAAAGTTCCCGTCTTGGAGGTAACATGGACGACTCAATTAACTATTTGGCTTCGGCAGGTAATTACTTCGCCGTAGTTGAGCGCTATGCTCCAAGTAGTAACAGTCGTTTAGACTACGAGCTGGACTTGTCTGCTACTCCAGGCCGTCCCTATCCTGCACTCACAGAACCTCCTAACTTGCTTCCGAACGAGGTCGATGGTGGAGTTTTATCCCGCGGGGACCAGTTTACCTACAATGGCTGGGTGGGTGATAGTGATACATCTGATGTCTACAGATTTATTCTTGACCGATACAGCAATGTTAATGTTAGTCTCACTGGATTGAGCAGTGATGCCGATATCCAACTAATTCAGGATTTTAACGACAATAACATTGTTGAGGCAGGTGAGGTTGACTCTAATTTTACTTCAACTAATGGAGGCATATCAGATGAAGAATTTTCCTTTAGCTTACACGGTGACAACCCCTTCTACGTCCAAGTCTATCAATACACTGAAGACACCAGCTATCAGTTGCAGGTAGACGCTAGTTATTGAAAGTATTTCATAGCAGTGGTTCAACCCAGATAAGCACCTAAAAACTTAGCGCTTATTGCCACTCTAATTGACAGTAAGCGGAGCTAGGGATGTACCTGATGCTAGCTTCGCTTCCCACCAAAAGTCCAATCATGAATGCAATTTTACAAATCGGTAATCATACTCTCACTGCTGAGGAAATTATTCCTCTTCTAGCTAGTTACAAGCTCATTCCCCAATTGCTGTGCGAATTGATCATTGACCAAGCAATTGTGCAGATCAGCTATACACCGGAGGAGATAGCTCTTGCTTACCAGGAGTTTGATCGGCATTGGGGGCTGACTTCCGAAGCAGAAAGGCAAGCCTGGGGAGAACAGTGCGGTCTGAACCAAGAACAGTTAAAACTCTTGGTAACTCGAAGGCTCAGAGTTGAAAAATTCAAAGAATCTACTTGGGGTAGTCAGTTGCGTTCTTACTTCTCCAAACGCAAAAAGCAGCTTGATCGCGTAGTTTATTCCTTGATTCAGACTAAAGATAACGGAATTGCCACTGAACTTTATTTTCGTCTTCAAGAGAGAGAACAATCCTTTGCCGAACTGGCTCGCGAATATTCTAAAGGTTCAGAAGCATTAACAAATGGGCTGATGGGTCCAGTTGAGTTAGGCACGCTTCACCCAACACTGGCTTATCTACTATCTAGCAGTCAAATCAGCGAAATTCGTCCTCCCGTGTCCGTGGGAGAATGGCAGATAATCGTGCGCGTTGAAAAGTTTATCCCCGCACAATTCAATGATTTAATGCGTCAACGATTGCTCCAGGAAAAGTTTGAAGCCTGGTTTCAAGAGCAGGTTAAACAACTCTCTTACCAAGAGCAAATTTGGATGGGGATTACACCAAGGAATCAGCTTGAGTTGACAGATAAGCTAGCAGCGGCATAGTAGGCTCAGAGAAAACTAATTAATTTGCCAAGTTGTAACGTTCGACAACTGGTTCTTGGCTAATCTCATCTAATCCTACTTGTTGTAATCAGTCAGTACAAGTAGTAGCGATCACTTTGTTTTAGCTCTATTTGTCGCAGGCGATCACTCTATTGTTGCTTTAGAAATCGCTTTTTTATAATCCTAATTATTTTAGACGATCGCGCTATCAACAAGCCATCTAAATCTATTCTTTCTTCTTCAGTTATGGCGCTCACTCTTGAGCCCTTTTTTCAGCGATCGCTTTTCCCGATCTTATCCCAACTGAAGTGTAGACTAGTATTAATTCAACTAAAAAATCAACATCACTATCAGGGCTGGCTTCGTCTCGTGCCACTGAACCAAAGATTTCCAGAGACTTAACACCAAGATCGTGCAATTCGGCTTGATGGGCATTCAAAATCGATACTACTCGATCTCTTTTCATGGATTATGCGTTGTAATGATGACTTAGATTTATTCTATTAATTTTCCAAATTGTAACGTTTCACAATTGGCTTTTGACTGATTTCATCTAAACCAACTTGTTGCAATAAGTCACTCCATAAATTAGCGATCGCTTTATTTTCTGGCTCTATTTGTCGCAGGCGATCAAGATTAGTTAAAGTATCGTACCAAAGCCCATTTTCTGCATAAATAGATATACGCTCTATGGGTTGAACTGATTCTAGTTGATTATTAATAAATGGATTCAATCTTACTCTTTCGATCCATCCTTCTACAAAATCATCAGTTGTATCTTCTGAATCGCACATAATATTGAAATACCAATGATAACTTTTATCAATTTCTAATGTAATCTTATCTTTAGGAAGAGTTAAGCTGACTATCCCAGATGTTTTATTTAAGGTAAAAGTAGTTTGATAAATTTCATTTTCCGCTTCATCCTGAAGAACAAATTCAGCATAAGTATTAGCTGGATAAGCAACGTAAAACCAAAAATTTGGATGGTCAACAGCTGTTTTTCCCCAGACATAAGTTTTACTTTTTGTTTCCGTTTCTATGGGTATTTCAGGCATTAGAGCAATCAGAGGAGTAATCTCTGTTGCTTGTTTAGTAAATTTACATAAGCTATGGCTTCCTGCACCTTTCCTGCGACCTCCAGGAGCACCATTGTCTGCTACAGGAGGTGGATTAAAAGATACTTTTATAGTTCGAGAAATATCGTCGATTGGTTGTCGAGATTGTGCTTTTCCTTCTGAAGCATTAACGAGCGAAGCGATCGCGGTTAAAGTAATAGTCAAACCGATTATTATCCTCTGTCGAGATAATTTAAATAAAGACATTTTCCTTTTTCCAAACTAAAAATAATTATTAAAAATTGCTAATGATAAAAAAGAAGTTATTTAATTAAATATGCTTTTTCTGTTCAAAGTATGCTATTTAAATAGTTATTAAAGATGTAGCGTTTTAGAGACTATTATTGTAGTAGTTACTAAAGCTAATACTGGAGGTATTAGAGGTATCCATTCACCGTGAATAAAGATAACCAACGAGATAGCAAATATTCCTATTAAACTGCCAGTTACGTTGAAAGCCAGATATAATCTATGGGCACTAGTAAGAACTAATATCCCTCCTACAA
This sequence comes from Pleurocapsa sp. PCC 7319, assembly GCF_000332195.1. Taxonomy (NCBI): domain Bacteria; kingdom Bacillati; phylum Cyanobacteriota; class Cyanophyceae; order Pleurocapsales; family Pleurocapsaceae; genus Pleurocapsa; species Pleurocapsa sp. PCC 7319. The sequence continues at coordinate 2,635,389 of NZ_KB235922.1, read as the reverse complement.
TTGACCATCCCCAAATCCAAAGTGCTTCACCCAAATCGCTCCACCACCACAGCATGGGACGTTCATCTAAAACTGCACTAATAATTTGACTTACCATTTGTGCTTGGAGAAAAACTCCTGGAATTTCTTTTCCGTAAGGTGTGTCAAAGAAATCATCATAATTCTCTCCCCTTGCAATAGTACCGATCAGAACGATTGGTTGTTGCATTCTCTTTAACAGGGGAGGAGGAATTCCATCTTTTAGTACTTTTTGTAGTGAAATACTATTGGCAACGGTTTTAGGTGAGGAGTAGAAACGGTAATTAAGAAGTATTTGGTAACCACGGTCATCTAGTTTTTGATATCCGCTGTTATGATTATTTAATCTCTTCAGAATTAGATTTTTAAGCTGCCATTCTCCTTCCGAGGTAAGTTTGGCTGTGATATCTTTTTTCTCAGATAAATAATGCAAGGCAAGTAATGAGCTTAGGGAATAGTCAGTATCACAGGGGTCTGTCGGTTTGGGAATCATACTTAAAAGATGGCGACGGACTACTCGATCCCGATCCAGAAGAACATCACTGAAACCCCATTGTTGTTTTGGTATATCTTGAGGTGGAGGAGTTCCAAAATAGTTTTTATTATTTTCAACAGAATAAGCCTTACAGATAGCAAAAAAACGCTCATCTTTTTGAAGACGGATAGATAAATCCGAATCAAAACCGGCTGGACGATAAATATCTAAGCCAATAGAAGTAGGATTTAGCTTTTCCAGTTCATCTAATAATTTGTTCAGGGCTGGATCTGATAAAGATTCTAAGGAACTTTTGTACTTCATTCCTGCCTGTTCTTGATATTTGATATCAGAATTATCGACAGTAACTACCAAAATACGTGGATCTGGCTTGACTTCTCCAGGACGTAATTGCATTAGGCGATCGTACGCATATAATTCTAATGGTTGTAATAGACCTAACCAGCGCACTCCGATCACCAAACTAGCGATCGCTAAACTATTGAGAGCTGCTTGAAAAAGTCGATACCATTGAGATCTTGCTCGCTGGAAAAGAACTACTTGGCTAGATCGTGGTGGTAACTTGTCTGAAATTGTACTCAAAAAATCATTTCATTGGGGCGGTATTACATTTGGATTTTGGAATATCAACGGTAACCAAGTTGCACCAGGGTAATCAGTAAATTCTTCTAGTCTAGCTTGTGCCCTGCGAACCGCAGTATATAAAGGCAGTCCGCAATTATATTCGGTTAAAAATTCTTTTAAAAAGGATTGAGCAACTAGATCTGGTACTATCTCTTGCATAGCAATAACTACTGGAATATGGAGATCTGCTAGTCTTTGGGCGAGTCCTAAACCGTCACAGGAGTTAAAAATAGCTATTTTTAAGCCGTTACTAATTGCTTCTGTTAGAGCATTTTTAAACTGATCGAGCGTTAAACTTTCTCTTTCGTTAAGATAAATTCTACCAACATTAATTTCCCTCTGACTATGACCGGCAAAGAAGAACACATCCCAACCTCTACGACTGCGCAACTGTTGAATTAGTTCTCTGGAAATAGGCTGGTGTAAAAAAACTGGTTCTGTATTTTTTAAATTATTAATTGCTTGTCGATCTTCTGTTAAATCGATATTTTTACTATCTCCAAAAACGGCTAGAATGCTAACTTTATTATGAATTGTTTGTATTAAAGAGGGTGTATAGTTTTCATTAGTACTATAACCAATACCTACGTCGGGATAATCTGATAACAAATCCCATACATGCCAAGGTAGTTTCCATAGTTCTTCTTTTCGAGCTTTAATTATTAACCGTATTTCTTGAGTCTAACAACCGATCAGCTGTTGCTAAAGATAATTCCGTTGTCGTTACTAATTCCTGTTTGGTTTGAGCAACTGGTTGTGGAGATAATAAGATCTCTGTGATATCTGACTCTAAATATTCCTGACTGATATAGTAAGAGCGATCGCTTGGTTCGTATACTCCTCGATCTTTCAATTGTTGATAACTGACGTATCCTCTGACTCTCATCCAAGCTTCATCAGAAAGGTCTAAATTTACTTGAATAGCGATATAATAATCTGCTTGCCACTGAGGAATATCAACCCATTCTTGAGGTATATCAAACTCTTCAATGTCAGTCGTCTCACTGGGAATTAATGCTATTTTAGTTTGACCTAAATTAATAACACTACCGTTAACAAATTGCCAAAGATCGAGTAAAGATGTCTCTGTTTGAATTAAATTAGACCGATCGCTGTCTTCTTCAAACCAAGGGATAAAAGTTTGCCAGCAGAGATCGTTTAGGTGCGCTTGACATCGACTGGTAGGATTAGAATACAATTGCGATCGCTGCCAAGATTTCTGCTGTATTTCCTCTGTTATTTTCAACCATAATTGGTTGGGGTAACGTAAGGATTCAGGTATTAAAAAGAGAGATAAGGTTGCACTCGTTAAGAAAACTGGGTAATGTAACGGTAAGATGAACCAGGAACCTGAGTTAAACGAACTAGAAAAACTCAACCAGTTGTCAAAAAAGGAACTGGTGAAGCTCATACTGAGTCAACAAGAAATCATCGAGCAGCTAAAAATAGAAATAGAGAAGCTAAAAATAAGCAGAAGCCTAGACAGTAAAATATCGTCAAAGCCTCCATCATCAGATTTACTCAAAAAACCAGAAAGAAAAGAAAAGTCATCGTCTCAAAAACCGAAAAAAAGTCCCGGGGGGCAATTAGGACATCAAGGGAAAACAAGAAAAGGATTTGGGCGAGTAGATCGCTGCGAAGTACTCAAAGCAGAAAAGTGCTTGAGTTGTGGAGAACTGTTAGCCTCAGCAGAATCAATCAAGATTGAAACCAACTCAGCAGCAGTATTAGTAGAAAGACCAATAGAAATAGTTGAGTATCAACGTCATCACTCTCTATGTCAGTGTTGTGGAGAAATAACATCGCCACAATGGTCTCATCAGATTGTACCAGGACAAGACTTGGGAATTAAGTTACAGGGATTACTAGGATGGCTAGGAAACTATGGGCATCTACCCTATCAAAAGCAGCAGGAACTATTGCGGGAGTTAGGTCAAATTGAAGTTGGATTAGGAACTTTAGTTGCCAGTAACCAAAGAATTTCAGCAGCTATTAAGCCCAGCATTAGTGAACTAGAAGAATGGATTAATCAGAATCATCCAACCTTAAATATTGATGAAACACCTTGGTCAGTAAGAGGATTAAAAGAATGGTTGTGGGTGTTTGCTAATCCGAATTTTTGCTTATTTCGAGCGGGGGATACTCGTTCGAGAAAAGAAATAGAAGACCAACTAGGCGCGCAGTATTCGGGAATCATTATCTCCGATGATTTCAGCGTGTACAATGGCTATCCGGTCGCAGCACAACAAAAATGTCAGGCTCACTTACGTCGTCACTGTCAAAGACTCATGAAAACACCAGGAATTGACAATGGATCAATGGGACTAGCTTTGACCGAAATTGCGGATTCTGCTTTTCGACAACATCGATTATGGCGTGAAAATAATCATCGGCAGCAATATCTCGATTCTACTACGCAATTAAAAACTCAAATCAATTTAGCTTTGAGTAAGTGGAGTGAGAAGGCAGGTTATGAAGCTGGTAAATTATTACGGAATTTGAAATTAAAAGCAGACCAATGGTGGTATTTCTTAGACCATCCAGAAATTTCGCCTGATAACAATCTCGCCGAACGTGCTTTAAGATTGGCAGTCACTAAACGAAAAATAAGTGGTGGTTCTCGCAGCATGACACGATTTCAAGATACAGCTAATTTATTGAGTGTGATTCAAACCTGCCGTTTTCAGGGTCGCTCTGTGATGGATTTTTTCACTCAAGCTTTATTGGCAACTATCGGTGTTATCGATCGCCCTTCTTTAATCCCTCAATTTAGTACCTGAATTCTTACGCAATTTTATTCCAAAATTATTTAATTTTCTGAGACTATTTATATCTACATTACACAACAAATGCCAATCTGATTGTAAATCTATTTTTTCTCTAATCGAGTTTTTAAGTATACTTAAAATATAAGTTTTAATTGAAGCCTTTTTATCGTTTTGAGGATTATACTTATTCAGATATTTTTTTAATTTGTGTGATTGACATAAAATCTCATTGGTCAGACCATAAAACTCTTCTAACTTGGCTGCATAAAATGGAAAATAATGAAAATTTCTCCAAATTAAATAACAGCGGTCTAAATCGAGATAAGCTAAGAAATGCCAATGAGCAAAACGCCTTTCCGAATCAGATTCTGGCTTATTTAGAAAATTTTCGACAAAATATTGGACATAATCAGACTCATTCCATTCTGGATGTAAGTTAGCTAGTCTTTCTATTCTCTTTCTTAATTTATATTGCACTAAAGCTTTAAATAGTGGATAACCATTGTTTTGGTGAAATCGTGAAATGTGGAAAATTTATCGCTCATGTCCTGCTCCTATAATGCCAAGGACATCAATAGTTAAATTGAGATAATCTAATAACTTATTGGGGAACCCCCAAATTTTTTATGCATTTGACTCGATCGGAATCAAGAGAGGGTATGGGATGAAAGCTATACTTGTCCAGGATTTTATGCATTTGACATCCAGAACAACCTAAACCGTAGTTAGTCAGGAATGTAGTCGAATTTTGGGGTTATTTGCGAGCCAGTCTCAGATCTTGAACTTGGAAGACTGTAGTTCGATTCTGAGTCTGTAGCCAACGTTCGGCATCTATCGCTGCCATACAACCACTACCAGCAGCTGGTAACGACTGGAAGAAAAATCCGTCACAGGTAGCACAGAATGATATGCCTCGCCCTAATAGCTGTTGTTCATTTTTCAATCCCAAGTATCGTGGTTCAGCCCCAGTGGCAATAATTACGGTATCGGCAAACAAAGACTTTTCCCGATCTACGGTCAGATGAAATGGCCGTTGTGAAAAGTCCACTGTGGTAATCGTCCCCAACCTTAGCTCAGTTTCAAATCGAGCTGCTTGGGCCTCAAAACATCGCATCAGCTTTGGTCCCAGAATTCCATTGATAAAGCCTGGATAGTTCTCCACATTCGTTGTGATGACCAACTGACCTCCTGGTTGTGGACCTCGAATAACCAGGGGCTGAAGTTTAATACCTAGTTTATTATAACTAAAGTGCTTGTTCCAATGCTGGAAAGTTTATTCGAGCAATAAAAAAGAGGCTCTAAACCTCTTTTTTATTATGTAGTGGGCCGAGCTGGATTTGAACCAGCGTAGGCATAGCCAGCGGATTTACAGTCCGCTAAATTGAATTTTGTATAGCATATATAGAAGCAGTTGTATCAATATTTAAAAATTATTGATCTACATCTGATCTAAATAATAAAGTCTTAATTTACTATACTTTTGCAGATTTTGCCCTCGCTGCCTGAGTATTTATACTCAAGAATCTGGAGAAATACCATAGCCGAAGGAGTTGTCAGAGACCAGCCCTTTCAAGAGGTACAAATGAACTATCAACGGTTTGTTCGTATTCCCGCTATATCTCCGCGATCGCCAAGCTGAAATTGAGCATTACTAATCAGGAGAAATTTATTTGAGCTTAAATAAGGAGTAATTTCCTGATGTCTGAAATCCCTATTTTTATATTGGCGATCGCCAATTATATTAGTACAAATGATCACGTTGAAAGGACTGGTTGTCAGAGACCCTAATGGTAGAGTGAACCTGGCTATCTCAATCAGCGAGGTGTGGGTATGCAACAGTTTATTCCTCTGGAATTGTTCAGCTATTTTCTGGTTTTTCAGTGTCATTTCTCAAAGCCAAATTTTGTCTATTTCCAAGCCTATTTATGGGGACTGTTGCTAGCCAGAGGTCGCCAAACAATGAACAATATTGCTCACTGTTGTTTCTGGGTTGAACGGTCTCTATCGAGTTGGGAACGTTTTCTCTCTGAGAATCTGTGGGATCTTAATGCCATTGGAAAAACTTTAGTCATTCTGCTGCGGCAAAAGCTAGAAGCTCAACTTCAAGTTCATGGGGGATATCTGGCTGGGCTAGATACCTTATTAATTCCGAAAAATGGCCAGAAAATGTCAGGAATTCAACTCTGGAAAGATCATAGTGGCAATGCAGATAGGGGCGAAAGACTCACAGGGCATCATTAGACCTCTTGCAAAAATAATTCGTGGTACAATAGGGGATTGTCCAAAAATTATGACAACTCTTGGTAGCAAATCTTTTCCAAGTCAATTTTGAAAGAATTTAGCGATCGCCAACAAAGACATTGCTGAAAAAACTATAGTCCTTCATTATATCATAAAAGACTTTTGCAAGAGGTCTTATGATTTTGCCACTACTAATATCAAAACTAGCAATTAGAGTTTGAGTGCCGTGTCGAATATATTCAAACTCTCTTTTGGCTGGCTGACCTGGTTTCATTGGTTTGTCAAAATATTTTCGCTCCAGAGCTTGAATCCCTGTCATCTCATCGGTACTGATAACTCTTTCTTCCCTTTTTCTTAAATCTTGTGCTTGTTTGTACAACCAACAGATGTTTTTGATTTTTTCATCAAACTTTTCGTCGGGGGGGGATTCAACCAATATTCTGAGACATGGGGTTTTAAGGTGGCTTCGGAGAGTAATCTGCCCACGTGCCTTGTGGAAATACTTCCGACTATTCCTTGTTTGACCATCTCTTCTGCTAATTCTCTTGATGTCCAATGACTGATTGGTCTGCCATATTTTTCTGGTGACTCACAAGCAATGGCAAATAATTGTAATACTTGTTCCGTCGTAAATTTAGTCGGTGACCCTGGTCTTTCTGCATCCAATAGTCTTTCCTTGACGAGTGCATCTTTTTGCTTCAACTGTAACCATCTTTCTCGCCACAGTCTTGCCATTTTTCGGCTAATGTCTAATTCTTTTGCAATAGTGCGATGATTTTTTCCTTGAGATGCCAAAAGTATAATTTTGGCTCTCTTGGCAACTTGTTGACTGGTACTATGACGAGCCAAAATCTTTTCTAATTCTTGTTTCTCTTCATTGTCTAACTTTACTGGTTTAGGAGCTAGTCTTGGCATCTGCTTTCTTCTCTTATTTTTACTCCTGATTAATGGTATCTTTATTTGCGCCCTAATCCACTAGTGCTAAGATTCAAGATTAAGGTTCTAAATGTTGACGACCGTTGCGCACAATTGTCAGCATTTCTTGAAGTTTGTGTTCAATATCCCCTAAAACTTTGCCAGCATAACTATCGGCATCCAACTGAATTACTCGACATTCGTCAATTACTTCTTGTCGCCATTGCTGTATCTCATTTTGAGTTGTTTGTTTTAGTTGCTCACATTCTTGTTCAGTTTGAAGTCTAATTTTTGCCCCATCTAACTCTGCTTGACGCACAATAGTTGATTCCTGAACAATTTGCTCTGCCTTTTTTTCAGCAGACTTGACGATTGAACCAGCATAACTTTGGGCTTCGGACATAATTTCCTGTCTTTGATTTACTATGTCAATAGCTGTAGCTAATACTGTAGGTAAATTTGCTCTAATTTGGTTGAGATAATCTAAAAGCAAAGTCTCATCAACAATAGTTAATTCAGTTAGAGGAATATTAGTTCCATTTAAAATAAAATCTTCTAGTTTATCTAATTCGACTTGAATATTAAAACTAAATTGCGAGTTATTACTTAAATCCGCTTCTAGTTCTGGCTCATTAAATTGAATTTTCTCGTCTTGAGTATAGTTTACTGGCAACATTATTCAACCCGATTCTTTGAGTTTATTTCTAACCTAGATATCCAATGATTGCCAATAAAAGTTAGCAAAAAAACTTAAAGAAAACCAGGAAAAAGCTATTGCTTGGTATTTATTTATACGATCTACTTATTGGTTTTGATACTTAGAATACATATCTTGAGCAACATTTTCTGAAACCAAATGATCGATCGTACCTCCAAATTGAGCTATTTCTTTGACAATACTACTACTCAAAAAACTATATTCTTTAGTTGTAGCTAAAAATACGGTTTCAATATCATGATTAAGTGTTTTATTAGTATGTGCCATCTGTAACTCTTTCTCAAAATCTGATAACACTCTTAACCCTCTGAGTAATACTCCTGCATGGTGTAGTTTGGCATACTCAACAGTCAATCCCACAAAACTATCTACCTTAACGTTAGCGATATGTTGCGTACATTCAGTAATTTGTTCGATTCTTTTGTCTACAGTGAATAAAGGTTTCTTACTAGGATTAGAAAGAACAGCAACAATAACTCGATCAAATAATTTTGCTCCTCTTTCAATAATATCAATATGACCTAAGGTGATGGGATCAAAGCTACCTGGATAAATAGCAATCATAATTTTAGCTGTTTGACAATCAATAAACTTTAAATATTAATTGGTAGTTTTGTGTGTTCGGATTCAGTTTTAAAAATCATAAATAAACTTTTGATAAAACTAGCCGCAGGTACAGCTAAAATCAAACCTAAAAATCCTCCTAGCTGAGCTCCTACCAAGAGAGACAGTAAAATTAGTACGGGATTCAAACCTGTAAATTCACCTAACAGACGAGGGGCAATTACACTTTCAACTATTTGTTCAATTACAAAAGAGATTGCTAAAACTTTTAAACCTAGCCAAATACTTTTTAAAGCCATCAAGAAACTAACTAAACTTATGCTCAATGCTGCACCAAAAGGGAATAATGCCATAATTCCAATGACTAAACCAAACAAGAAACCAAAAGGGACTTGAATTATAAAAAAGGCTATGGTCATAGTAATTCCCATAACCGAAGCAACAGTTAACTGCCCCACAAAATAGTTATTAAAGGTTTCTTTCAATGATTCGCGGATTTTAATCCTATTCTCATCAGGAAAGACTTGAAACAGATCTTGCCAAAGTTCACTGCCATGAAGTAACAAATAGAAAGTTAAAACTATAGTCAACAATAAATCGAGTAGACTACCCACTACTGAAAAAAGACTACCTAAGATCTGTCCGCTAAATTGCTGTAGCTGATATGAGATCTGACTGAGTGAATCAGCAACCAAGCTGCTAATAGTAATGGGCAAATTACGTTCATCTGCCCAAGTCTCAAAAACTTTCGCTTGTTCACTACCCGATGCTACCCAACTGGGTAAACGATCTAGTAGTTCATTTAGTTGCTCGATCACAATTGGAATAACTGTCACCCCAATCACACTAAATAGCAATACACCTGTCAATAAAACTATTAGAATGGCGATCGCTCTTTTGATCTTCTGTTGTTCTAGAAAACGGACAGGATAATCCAAAATAAAGGATAGTAAAGTTGCAGTGGCAAAAATCGTAATTAGAGATTGAAAATATTCAAACACTAAGAGCAGCAGCCAACCATTTAGCACCAGTAAAGGTAAAACCAAACCTCTTGTCAGCCACTTTGGTAATTTGGAGATTGTTTCGTGCATTTATTTTATTCTTGCTGATCTAAAGAGCATTCAAGGCTCTTAGCTGTTATTAATGCTGACATATTATTACCCGAGATCGAGGTTTAAATCTATTAGCTTCTGTTGAATACTGTCAAAGTGATTAACTTAATTTTTAATTCCCGTTGAACCAATACCTTGAATAAACTGTTTCTGACCAATCAAAAATAAAATCAACACTGGTATGGTAGATATTACCACTGCTGCCATTAATAGTGACCAATCATTGGTAAACTGCTCCTGAAACTCTGATAAAGCTAATTGCACTGTCCTTAATTCTGGTCGGGTAGTAAAGACCAAAGGTTTAAATAAATCATTCCACTCCCCAATAAAAGTGAAGAGAAATAAAGTAATTAATGCCGGACGAGATAAAGGCAACATGATCCGGGTTAAAACTTGCCAACGATTGGCACCATCAAGAGTTGCTGCTTCTTCTAGTTCAAAGGGTATGCTAGCAAAATACTGACGCATTAAAAAAATGCCAAAACCATTGGCGGCAGTGGGTAAGATTAATGCCCAATAACTATTAATGAGGTGCGCCCATTTTAAAATAATAAAAGTAGGAATAACTAAGAGCTGAAAAGGAATAACTAAAGTCGCTAAAATTAGTAACAGTATTCCTTGTTTACCGCGAAATTTGAATCTAGCTAAAGCATATCCTGCCAGAGCAGAAGTAATTATTTGTAATCCAGTAACTCCTAATGCCACTAAGGTGGAATTGGCAAATGCTATCCAGAAATTACCTCGGTGCCAAGCTGCTTGATAATTAGCCAGGGTAAAAGAACTATCAGGTGAAGTGAAGGAACTTCTCAAGACGACTATTAAAGGAAATAAAATAACTATCGCCCCCAGGATTAAGACAGTCAAAGTCAGTAATTGAGCAACAGAAAAGTTGGATGAGAATAGTGTCAACGAAGTTGCTTTGACGATAGGCGATCGCTGTTTCATAGGGTAAGCTGTCAGATGTCACATAATTGCATCTCTGCGGGATGATATTGTGGCTGAGACTCAATTCATTCTCTGTGTCTCCGTGTCCCGCGTCAATCTTAACCATCCCATGATAATGCAACACCGCCAATTTAATTGATTAAGACTATTTAGATCTAGTTTTGCTGATCACTCACTTGTCTAAAGTTGCATTTTAAGCTAACCTTCCATAGAAAATAGATCGAAAATAATCAAATAATCTTATATTTACCAACTTTTTACTAAGATGATTTTTTATCGATCACAAAATTGTCCTATTAATCTTAAAAATCACTTGGCTGGCTTAGTTTTGGTAACGATCTTAAACGTTGTTATCAAACAGAAATAACCTAATCTTATCGATACCAATTCAACCTTAGCAAGCAAATATTATTTAAGATGAGTCGTATGCCCGAAAATCAAGCTTTATCTCTCTCTCAGCAAAATTTGAAGATCAATACTTCATCGAGCCAGGCTCAATTAAAGACATCAACTACTCTCAAAACTTCCTGCCATTCCAGCATAATGTTACGCTTGACTATTGCTTTGGCTACGACGGCAATGTATTTACCTCTTTCTAGTCAGTCAGCTTGGGCTACAGGTTTAAAATTGCGCCCCACAAGCGATGCAATTGAACTTCAAAATCTAATTTTTCCCTCAAAAATATCACCAAGCTCTGGGATTCGAGAAGATAAATCGACTGCATTATTACCTCCCATCTCCAATTTGATAGCTACTTTCAAAACTAAGCTGGTCAATTTATCTTTAGTTTCCCAAGAAAAAAATCAACCAAAATTTTCTTTCTCGTCTGACAAAATAGATAGTAGTTTAGAGTCTAAGCTTATATCTGCCTACCCTAACCGTCAGAAAATTGCCTCGACTAAAAACTTTCCAACTGAAGGCATAAATAGTAAATCCCCAAGTTTCTTTTCTGCTTCGGCAACATCAGTTCCCAAGACAACTCCAAGGCTCTACACAGTGAAATCAGGAGACACCGTTTCTAAAATCGCTCAAATACATCGAGTATCTCGTGGGGAGTTGATTAAACTGAATAATATAAAAAACTCCCATATTATTTTTGTTAATCAGCAACTTAAGATTCCAACGCAAATAGCAGATAGTTCACTCACATCCTTTTCCTTAGAGCAACCAGAAAAAGTATTTACCTCTGTTGACTTTACAGACAATACTGATTCTAACTTGTCACCTCTCCCATCTAAGTTTTTAGCCAATCGCTCAAATTCTAATGCTGACTCAAAATCATGGAAGCACTCTAAAGCTGATCAACCCTTACAATCCTCTAATAAATCTAGTAATCATTACGTTACAAAATTGAGAGCAGAAATCGATCAGCTCCGTTCACAATACCGAGATCAAACTAGACGAGGGCAAGCCAACCAGGAAGTAAACTCAAGTTCACTGAGTAGATCTGCTAAGAATGGTGAGGATACTCCTTTTGTGCCAAAAACTTACAATCAAAATACCTCTGCTCCAAAAATCAGCGCTGCTCCCGTGAAGACTTCTAAACAAAGTTTGGAGTCAGATTCATTAGGAGAAGAGATCGCTTCTCTGCAACTACCTCCTTTGGATGCTTCAGAAAATTATTTACCCAGTACTTTTGATGGCTATACTTGGCCTGCGCAAGGAGTCTTAACTTCTGGTTATGGCTACCGTTGGGGTCGGTTACATGGAGGAATCGATATTGCTGCTCCAATTGGTACGCCAGTAATAGCAGCGGCATCAGGGGAAGTTATTACTGCTGAATGGCATAGTGGTGGTTATGGCAATCTAGTCAAAATTAGACATTTAGATGATAGTGTGACTCTGTATGCCCACAATAATAGAATTTTGGTTAATCTTGGTCAAAGAGTAAATAAAGGAGAGCAGATTGCTGAGATCGGCAATACGGGGTATAGTACTGGTCCTCATTTACATTTTGAGATTCATCCCAAGGATTCAGGAGCGGTAAATCCCCTGGCATTATTAAGTAGTCAATAATACCTTGTAAACTAGATCATGGCAGTTCACGAGGCTCTACCTACATGAATATCTCTGACACGCACTGGTACACAAGCATGAGTCATCTGAGCAACTTGCATCGGTTCACCTTTGCCACACATATTTGTGCCGCATTGGACTAATTCAGACTCTCCACCCAGAGCATCTACACTATTCCAAAAGTCGGTGGTCATGCTGTGATAGGTGACGTTTTTGAGCATCCCTGTGATCTTGCCATTTTTGATTTTCCAGAAAGCATCACCCCCAAATTGAAAGTTACGTCGTTGTTGGTCGATAGAATAACTGCCAATACCGTCAATTAAAATTCCATCTTCAGTATCAGCGATCATTTCTGCTAAGGTTGCTGTATGGTCATCTTCTGCTTTACCAGGTTCTAAACCCAAGTTAGGGATACGCACCATCGGTGTACTTGACCAACTGTCGGCATAAGCACTGCCATTACTACTTCCACGCCCTAAGCGATAAGCAGTTTCTCGATCTGTCAAATAGTCGTTGAGCATACCATCCTTAACCACGTACCATTTTTGTGCTGGGACACCCTCGTCATCATAAGCCATCGTACTCCGACCATGGGATTGGGTGCGGTCGGCGACAAAGTTGATCCAAGGAGCAGCATATTGGAGTTGATGGAGTTGATCGGTAGTGGCAAAACTTGTTCCTGCAAAGTTAGCTTCGTAACCGTAGACTCGATCTAATTCTGTGGGATGTCCTACTGATTCATGGATAGTCAGGAAAAGATTGGTCGGTTTGAGAATCAAAGTTTTATTTCCCTCTGTATCTAATTCTGGGGCATGGACTTTCTCGATCGCTTCCTGAGCAACGCGATCGATATTCCCCAACAAATCGGCAGTATTGATATGTTCATAACCAATATTGAGAGGTGGACGTTCATAATTTCTGCTTTTAGCATCGCCATTGGCGATCGCTGTACAACTCATACCAGTATAACTGCGATAAATGGTTTGCTCGATTACAGAGCCGACAGTAGAAGCAAATAGTTTATCTTCTTGGGTGAAACTCAGAAACGAAGAGGCTTTTTTGATACCTTGCTCACCATAAGCGAGAAATTGCTCGTTGATATTTAATAATAATTCGGCTTTTTCTTGAATTGGAACTGTAAAGGGATCGATCTCAATCGGAGTAACATACTTATCTTGGTATGCTTCTACCGGAACTAGTTTGACTGGCTCCTGTTGTGTCAAACGACTACCTTTAGCAGTTTCTATTGCCAGAGTGACAATTCTGGTAATTTCTTCTGGGGTAAGGCGGTGGGAAGCGACAAATCCCCAAGCGCCATCGAGTAATACTCGGACTCCAAAACCAGAACTGACATTATCTGCAAGTCGACTCAAAGAGCGATCGCTGGCAGATAATCTTTGTTGGCGGTAGTGGCAGAGGCGAATATCGCCATATTCACACCCAGCCTGTCTAATTAAGTCTACTGCCAGAGTAGCCAATTCTTGTGTTATTAGTTGCGGAGGAGCTTGTACCATAAGAGCCAGTTTTGATATCGTGATAATTAACTTAGCTTTATTGTAGATAAAAGCTAATGATTCCAGCTTTGAAGATCAGAATATAAGAAGTTTACAGAGATTTATCAGAAAACTTTCATCAGATTTTAAGGATAGCAAGTCATGTTTGAAGTAGTTAAATAACTAATTCAAATTTACTAGATTAACCTAATGAAGCTTGCTAACGTAGCCGAAAAATTAGCTACTGAAAAGCAACAATTTACAATTGTTAGCTCAAAATCCAATCATAATAGAGCAAAGATAGCAGCTAAACTCAATAAAGTGCACAACATATTAGATACTACTTCCATCAAAGTTAGGTTAACTGTCGTTATTGCTGCGGTAGCGGCAATTGGATTAGGTGGTTTGGCTGCTGGAACAAGTATTAGGATGCAACATATTCTCATTTCTACCCACAAAGAGAATATGAAATACATTGCAGATCGTTTTCCCATGGATGTAGAAATTTATAGCGAAATGATTCCTTTAAAGGAAGGCGCACGAAGAGCAATAGATAGTCTTTCTACTGAAAATAAACTAATCTGGATTAAAAATTCGGCGGGAGAAATTACCGCCAAATCTCAAGCTTTAAATAAAGAAGAAATTGGCAGTATTCTTTTGACTGTCAAAGATGTTCCTCTGATTCCCCAAGTTCAAGATTTAAAAGGTAGCTACTGGTTGATGTGTGCTACTCCGCTACGAGTAAGAAATGCTAATTTAGGTCAACTATACCTGGCTCATAACATAACTGAAGACCAGATGATGTTTTTAAATTTGATTCGTAGTTTGAGTATTGCTACGGTAATAGCTATTATCGTTATGACCACTATGATTGCATTATATATTCATCATTCAATGCAACCCCTTAAAAAAATTAGTCAGCTCACCGCAACAATTTCGGCTGATAAATTAGACCAAGCTCATATTCATTTAGACCAAGCTCCTAGTGAAGTTAAAGAATTAGCAGAAACCTTTGACAAAATGTTAATTAGGCTGGCAGAAGCTTGGGAGCATCAAAGAGAACTACTGAGTAATGTTTCCCATGAATTGCGTACTCCTTTGACTATTATTTCTGGTTATATTCAAAGTATTTTGCGACGGGGAACTAATCTATCGGAAATGCAAAAAGAAGCTTTGACTACTGCAGCTTCGGAAGCCGATCGCACTGTGCAGCTACTACAGGATTTATTAGATTTGGCACGGGTTGATAGCGGTAGAATGAAGTTCCAACAGGAAAAAATCATCCTCAATGATTTGATTCAAGAAGTAGTAGGTATGGCAAAACAGTACAGCGATCGCACTATTACTTGGAAATCAGCTTCCAGTTTTATTACAATTAAAGCTGACTCACATCGCCTAAAACAAGTATTATTAAATTTGATCGATAATGCTGTTAAGTATTCTGAGACAAGAACGCCTATTAAGCTAAAATTAGAACAACGAAAAAATTTTGCCATTATTCAAGTTTGCGATCGAGGAGTAGGAATTTCTTTACAGCAACAAGGACGTATTTTTGAACGCTTTTTTCGTGTTGATGAATCTCGTAACCGTGCTGGGGGGACAGGGTTAGGATTATCAATTGTTAAAACTTTAGTTGAAGGAATGGGTGGTAATATTTCAGTAACTTCTCAACTAAATGAAGGTAGTACTTTTACGATTGTTTTTCCTTTAGTTTGAATAGTAATCATATTTAAATTGGAAATTGCTTTCACAAGTAGCAGATAACAAATAGCAAATAGCAAAAAATATCAATCAAATCCTTCAATTTGATCGGCAAAATATTGCGAAAATCTGCTGGGTTTTGTCTCTACTTGCGGCACAATTAAGCAAATTATAATAAAACTGATTAAAATAATCGCACCTTTAGTTCCCCCTTTGATTTCCCAATTAAAATATTGCTTCGCGATCTTGTTGGTAGATGGCAATAAAACTAAACCCATTAAAAAAAACAGGATGGAAATAACAGTATAAGGTGGCGGGTTCATCAAGGCACCAAAAGCAGCCATTAGAAATAAAGTTCCCACAAACCAATTTAAACGAGCAATCATTAGTATCAATTACGAGAATAATCAATCACCTTACTATAGTTCTATACTTCCCCAAGTAACTCGAAATAATATCAAACGTCTTATATGAATTAAACTCGTCATTTCAAGTAAAAATATTTGTAAGGGTAAACTCTTTCTGAAAATGACTGAAGTTTTGTTATATGCTTCTTTGGCGATCGCGCGAAGCGCACTGGCAGAGCCAATCGCTCTATCTTCTGTCACCGCTCAAAATCATTTACGGGCTGTTAAACTTGCTAATCAAATTGAGATGAAAAGAACCCGTTTACTCTCAACACAATCGAGGCATTAATGATGAACTAACTGCCGATACTCATTTTCAACAGGCAGAGTTTCGAGCTTTATTAAACGACTAATCACTCTAACATTATCAAAATCAAATAGTATAGTAAGTAGTTAGCTCTCCAAATGTTTACGCCCATTGTTTCGCAACGGCTCTAACCCCTTATAGAAGTGCTCGAAAAAAGCCTGAACTCGTCCATTCCGTTTAAGATCACGGTGAGTCAGTAACCATATATTAGTGTCAAATCCATCCAGAATTTCACTCAAACGCACTAGTTGATCGTTTAAGTCGGCATATACAACAGGCAATATACAGGCACCGCATCCGGCTTCGACAAGGGTGAATTGAGCGATCGCACTGTCCACTCGAAAACGAATTTGCTCAAGTGGGACGTGTTTTTCCATCCAAGCATCGATCTTCCTAGCATTTAATGCTGGATCCCAGCCAATCCACGGAAGATCTGCCCAGAGAGTGGGTGGCCTTTCTGCAACAGATTGATGGGCATAAATTGCATATTCAATGTGGAGTGCCCGCATCCCCACCAGCGTGTCATCTGGTTGTTTAGAAACTCGAATAGCGACATCTGCTTCCCGGCGGGTCAGACTATGGACACGCGATGTTCCGGAGACCAATTCCAAGGTGATATGTGGATATTGAACTGAGAACGACTGCAAAAGATCTTGATGAAAAAACACCAAGGCATCGAGGAGCGCCACTCTCAACACTCCAGACAGCAAACTCTCTTCACCTTTGATTAAACGCTGTAGATGGTTGGACTCCGCAGCCATGGCTTCCGCAGTTTGCACCGCTTGTTCGCCATAGGTGGTGAAAACCAAGCGACCACCTACATTTTCAACAACTTTTGAACCCAGATCATTTTCCAAGTTCCGGATCCTACGAGACACTGTGCTGATATCCATTCCTAGCTTTTGTGCCGCTTTTTGGAGTGTCCCTTCCCGAGCAAACACCAGCAAAATTTTTAGATCAGACCAGTTCAAATAACCCTCCCTCCAGACCGTATCAAGCTGTCCATTAGTAAAAAGTAAAAAAGCATTGTATTATCGCAAATAATATTTGCATTTCTAGGTAATGACAACGTATTTTTGCAAATCTATAATATTCATTCAAAGGCTGAAGCACGGAAGTCCGGACTCTGTGATGCCTAACAAAGTTAATAGTAGTGACGAAAAGAATGGTTATCTATTCAGCATGGCTGGCAGCCTATCTAATTGTTTTGCAACAAGTGCTTATGCTCACAGTAGGGATGCACCGAACGAAGAAGAAACAAGGTATGGGAGTTCAAGACGATATCACGCTTGAAAGGTTAGTGCGTCGGCACGGCAATCTAGCAGAAAATGCAGGTATTTTTATCGCCTCTGTTGCCTTGTTGGAAATAAACACAGGGTCAACTCGACTCGTTCTGAGTCTTTGTCTCATATTTGCTATTGCTAGAACGCTTCATATGATTGGATTTTCATCTCCCTATGGAGCCTATCGCATTGATGATACTGTGGGTTCAAAAATATTTTTCTTAATTGCCCGAGCAATGGGAGCTACTATCTCGGCATTATCTGGGATTGCTTGTGGTTTTGCGATCGCAATCACCCTTGCCTAGTAGCTAAAATTCAATAACCTTTTATTATTTGACATTTATGTCTAGCACTTTGTTGATTTATCAAGCTGTTGAATCCAGTTTAATAATATAGGGTTAACGATTTCTGGAGCTTCGTCTTGGGGACAATGACCTAGACCCTCTAGGGGAATAAATTCATCAACAGTAGGTATCTCTCCTAGCTCTCTACCCATTGCCGCGGGTTCCCAAGGGTCTTCTGTACCCCATAACAAAACTGTCGGACAGGTCAGACGAGGAAGCAAATCTTCTGGTAAAGGTCCTTGGGAGTAACGGGTAAATGCCAGGAATACATCGGCAGCTCCCTTGTCCATCGCTGGTCCCATCAAAATATCAATTAGTTCGTCGGTGACTGCTTCGGGACGACGGTAAGCCTGCAATAATATGTTGCGAACTACTTTGGGTTTGGCAATTTGCTTAAAAAAGAAACTTCCAATTTGCTTATTACCTAATACCTGCTGCATTACTAGCGAGCCATAATTACGATACCAGGGTAATGTAACTCGCTTGCGATCGTGCAATAGTCTGATGGAGCAGTTGATTGCTGCTACTCCTAAAGCCAACTCAGGATAATCTACAGCGGTTTGCATCACCACAATACAGCCAATAGAATTACCAACTAAAAAAGCAGAACCACCTACTACTTCACGACAAAAATCTGCTAATTGTGCTCCCCAGGTTTCAAAAGTATATTCAATTTCTGAATTTGGCTCTGGTTTAGCCGAACCACCAAAGCCAATGAGATCGATCGCATAACAACGATAAGATTCACCCAATACAGGCAGATTTTTGCGCCAATGTCCCCACGATGCCCCAAAACCATGTACCAATACCACTGCTGCACCAGTTTCTCCAGCTTGTTGATAGGTAATTTTGTGACCTCGCCAGTGCCAAGTTTTAGAAGTTTTATCAATTGCGATCGCCGATGTCATAAGCTTCAGTTTGAAATTTTAAGTTTTGTATCTTTATTAATTAATTCTAATCTGGAACGGCTTGAATTATTTTTGTTATTAGCTCTAAGCTCTTCTTGCGACACGTGCTCGCGGCACGGAAACCACGCCAGTTTCTTTAAGCGGGGAACCCCGCCAACGAACTGGCTCAACAAGACCGCAGTGTCGCGCTAGGCTTTAAGCTATAAGCTCTTATTTGTTCGGCATTAAAATATTAACCAAATGAATAATCAGATACCAGAAATTGAGCAGGTAATTAGAGACTATCTATCAGCCTGGAATACCTCAGACCAAGAACAAAGATCCTCAATCATGAGCAAAGTTCTGGCTTCCAATTGTCTATATGCTGATTCCCACTTGCCTGATTTGATTGAAACGCCAGAGCTACACTCACAATTTATCGCTCAGTTTCGTAGCAAATTTCCCGAATTAAAAATTAGTCTAGTCTCAACTCCAGATATCCATCACAATTTTTTCCGATTTCGTTGGCAATTAACTAAACCAGATGGCAATATCTTTACTCAGGGAATGTTTTTTGGTGAATTTAATCAGCAACAGGAAATAGTTAAATTGGTTGGCTTTGTCGATCAATAGCAAGAATGTGTGAATCAAACTCGTCATTTCAAGTAGGAATTAGCTAGCAAAGTAGATATTTTGACTAAACTTTAGTTACGAAGGGGCTTGGGGAAGCCGTCACTTCCCCAACTGGGGGTCTCCTAAAGGATACCGCTTCGCATATGGGGGAAAGTTCCCCCAGAGATAAATATGGTTTTGAAGGATAAATTAACAACAAGATAGTTCAGAATTAAGCATTATTAATCGGCATCAAGCGTTATTCAAAAACTTTTCCACACAACGGATAAACATTTCCACTCCCATACCCAAAGCAGTTTCGTCAAAGTCAAAACGAGGATGATGATGAGGATAGGCTAAACCTTTATCTGGATTAGCCGAACCCAAGAAAAAATAACAACCTGGTACTTGCTGTAAGAAGAAAGACATATCTTCCCCACCCATGGTTTGACACTCTGGCACGACCCCGATCGGGGTTTCCACTACTTCGGTTGCTACAGAATGAACTAATTCGGCGATCGCACTATCATTAATTGTGGGTGGATAGAGTTGCCAATGGTTAAGTTCATAGTTGGCACCGTGCATCTGGCAAATACCAGCAATAATAGCTTCAAGTCTTTCTCTAATTAAATTTTCTAGGTCAGGATTAAAATAACGAATTGTGCCACTCATTTCAGCGGTATCAGCAATAACATTTAAAGCTGTACCAGCATGAAACTCGCCTACTGTGACGACAGCAGCATCCAAAGGTTTAACATTACGAGAAACAATAGTCTGCAAGGCATTAACGATCTGGCTAGCGACGATAATAGAATCAACAGTCTGATCGGGCATTGCCCCATGACCACCTTTGCCTAAAATCTGACAACGAAAACATTCTACTGCTGCCATCAATGCTCCACTACGAACTCCTACAGTTCCCAATGGCAAATTATTCCAAAGATGTAGCCCGATAATGGCATCCACATCAGGATTATGTAATACCCCCGCTTCAATCATAGGTTTCGCTCCCCCAGGACCTTCCTCAGCGGGTTGGAAAATAATTTTTACAGTGCCTTGCCAATCATCTTTATGTTGAGCAAGATAATAAGCTGTACCAAGAGCGATCGCTGTATGACCATCGTGTCCGCAAGCGTGCATTTTACCGTCGTGCTGCGATCGATAGGGTACTTCGTTAGCTTCCTGAATTGGCAAAGCATCCATGTCGGCTCGAATTGCTAGTACCTTTCCTGGAGAGTTGCTGATAATGGTAGCGACAATACCTGTTTTAGCAATTCCAGTTTGGTGGTCAATATGCCACTCCTGTAGTTTTTGCCGAATAAATTCCGCTGTGATTTTCTCTTGAAAGCCTAATTCTGGTTTTTGATGCAGCTTACGTCGCCACTCAACTAAGTTCGATTGTAAGTTACGTATTTCAGGGCGAATTTGGCTTAAATCAACTGACTGAGCCTGAGAAACAGTGAAAACCATTTTTTATATCAACTTTTTAAATCAAGAAATAAATTAAATTAGCCTTTAAGCGAACTGCGAGAACGACTGGTGTATTGACCATGAATATTAACGCTATAAGGAACTAGGTAGGTAATCAATCCCGATAACCATCGAGTTCGAGTCATTTCTGCTTTTGCCAATGCCGATCCGTGATTAATAGTAAAAAGAATTGATCCCACGATCAGAGAAACTCTGAAAGCTGTGGGAGCAAATCTAGAGTCGAATAACGCTTGTACAAATCCGTTCATTATGAAAAAAAGATTTTTAAAAAAACTTAATATTTTATCTGTAGCATAATTTACAATTTAACAAAAGTGACTAGAGCATCAACATTGATTTGAAGGATCAAGCGGCAAAGCCGCAGCTATCAGCTATTAGCTATAAGTCCTTCTAGTTCGGCACTTCCTCGCTTTAAGCGGGGAACCCCGCGCCAGTTCCTTCAACGGAGGGAACCTCCGCAACGGACTGGCTTGCCAACGAAGTGTCTTTCTATTTACATGAGTAAACTCCAGAGCTTAGAGCTTAAGGCTTAGAGCTTATAGCTTTTTTGATAAATGTTTTGTTGATTTTTATGAAATACAGCGATGAAAAACTAGAATCCCTCAAAACACAACCATAGACTAAAAAATAATGCCAAGATACTAAATAGTTTCATTTTATCTTGGAGGACGTTGTCATAAAGCATGATTCCGTTGCAACTGACTTTAAAAAACTTTTTGAGTTACCGAGATGCTACCTTAAACTTCAGAGGGTTACATACTGCCTGTATATGTGGAGCAAATGGTGCTGGGAAATCTTCGCTCTTAGAGGCAATTACCTGGGTAATTTGGGGGAAAAGTCGGGCTGCAACAGAGGACGATGTGATTCATGGCAATGCCCAAAATGTTCGGGTTGATTTTGAGTTTCGTTGTAATAATCAAACCTATCGCATTATTCGCTCTCGCCCTAGAGGTAGGAGTAGCTCGTTAGAATTTCAAGTGGAAACAAAAGCGGGGAATTTTCGTTCCTTGACAGCCAAAGGGTTGAGAGCTACTCAAGAAGAAATTATCGCTTGTTTAAAACTAGACTATGATACCTTCACCAACTCGGCATATTTACGCCAGGGTAGGGCTGATGAGTTTATGTTACGTCGTCCCAGCGAACGCAAGCAAATATTGGCAGACTTGTTAAAGTTAGACCGTTATGAAGAGTTGGCGGCTAAAGCTAAAGATGCTGCCAAAGAATACAAAGGCAAAATAGAGCAGTTAAAATTAAATTTAGAACCATTAGTCGTCGAAATAGAGCAAAGAAAAGGAATTGTTGCCGAATTTGCTAATTTACAACAGGAATTAACTAAATTACAGAAAATACAGGATAGTGCTCGCTCTCGTTTACAACAACTACAAGCAATTGAATATCAGCGTCAAACTTGGGAACAGCAGTTTAACATTCAGCAAACCCAACATCAGAATTTGACTCAGGATTGCGATCGCGCTCAGAAAGATATTAATGCTTTAACAGCAGAATTGGGATCACTAGATAAATTAGTAAATTTAGAAGCAGAAATTGTAGCTAAATACGATCAGTTATTAGATTGGCAAACTCAGGAAAAAGAACTCTCTACCAAGTTCGTTACTCATCAGGAAGCACACCAGCAAAAACAGCAGCTAGAAAAAGAGTTGGAACAGCAAAAGAATGAGTTGAATTTACAGATCAATCAGCTACAAACTCAGATTGAAGGTATCAATCAACAAGAACAGGAAATAACTAAAATTTTGTCTAAAACTGATGATGTTGAGATAGCACTAGTCAAGCTAGAAACCAGTCGTAAGGAGCTAAAAGAATTAGATAAAATACAACAGTATATTTCTCCCTTAATCAAACAGAAAAATAATTTACAAACTCAAATTAATCGAGAAGAAGCAAAATTAGCTGCTAAGCTCGAACAAATACATAATTCCGCTAAAAAGTTAGCAGAAGATATTGAGAAAGCACCCGAACAAAGAAAGCAATTATTAACCGTAGATGCTCAAATAGAAGAGTTAGACAAAAAGCGCATTTATCAAAAAAGAGTTGAAGAAAAAGGAACAGAAAGAAAAGAGTTTCGCTATAAATTACAGGAAAACCAACGCATCTATGAGAGACAGTGGCAGGAGTTACAACAAAAGTTGCAAATGCTATCGAACCCAGATGCCTGTTGTCCGCTATGCGATCGCGAATTAGACGATCTCCACCGTCATCAGGTGGTGGGAAAAACCCAACAAAAACAACAGGAAATACAAGAGCAAATTTGGGTAATCAGAGAGCAATTATCTACTTGCGATCGCGAATTACAATTATTGCGTCAGGAGTATCAAGCAATCTCCCAAGAAATTTCTCCTTATGATTTCTTACAGCAGCAATTTGGACAGTTGGAGGCTCAATTAGAAGCTAGCGAGGAGATGTACGAACAGCTACAAGTTGCCCAAGAAGAAAAAAAGCATCTAGAATTGTGTTTGCAAAATGGTAACTTTGCCCAGGAATTACAGGACGAAATTAAGCAGGTTGAAGGAGAACTAGCAACTCTCAATTATGATGAGCAAACTCATGCTTTAGTTCGGGGAGAAGTTAACAGTTTGCGCTGGGCAGAAATTAAACAGGCTAAAATCGAAGATGCTAAAAAGCGGCAAGCAAAATTAGAGCAGCAGAAACCTCCCTTAATCAAAAAAATTAGCGATTTACAAACGACTTTAGAAAAATTACATATTAATTCAACAATACAGCAGAAAATCAATCTGATCGAACAGCAAATTCTAGAATTAAATTATGATCGCACCATTCATCAAAATTTGCTGACATCTTTAAGACAATCTCAGGCTTGTCAATTTAGACATCAAGAATTACAAAAAGCCAAACAAGAATATCCGCAGCTTAAGACTAAATTAGTTGAATTAGAACAACTATTGCAACAAAGACTTCAGGATAAACAAAGTAGCCAAGATAAATTACAATATCATCTTGCTCAACGAGAAAATATTGCTGATAATCGCCAAGAAATTAAAGCCTTAGAGCAGCAAATTTATCAACGTCGTCAACAGCTAGATGAACTAATATCCCGTAGTGGTAGAGTGCAGCAGTCTCTAACTCAAATAGATAGTTTAAAAAATCAGCATCAGGATACTGAAAATCAACTTAAGGAATACGAAAAGCAATATCGTATCTATCAAGAATTAACTCAAGCTTTTGGAAAAAATGGCATTCAGGCTTTGACGATTGAAAACATCCTACCTCAGCTAGAAGCTAAGGCTAACCAAATTTTAGCCAGACTAACTGGGAATCAGTTCCACGTCCAGTTTCTGACTCAAAGAGCATCAAAAGGAACATCCAAGAAAAAAACCAAACTAATTGATACCCTAGATATTTTAATTGCTGATGCTGGAGGAACTCGTCCTTATGAAACTTACTCAGGGGGAGAAGCATTTCGGATCAATTTTTCAGTGCGATTAGCTTTAGCTAAACTCCTTGCCCAACGCTCAGGAACAGCTTTACAGATGTTAATTGTAGATGAAGGTTTTGGCACCCAAGATTCCGAAGGATGTAATAGATTAGTTGGGGCTATCAATGCGATCGCTTCGGACTTTGCCTGTATTTTAACCGTGACTCATATGCCTCAATTCAAAGAAGCTTTCCAAACCAGAATCGAGGTATACAAGGGAGATAAGGGTTCTAGTTTACAAGTATCAAATTAATTTGCTGAAAATTTCACAAAAATCCTCAGTTAAAACGTTAAAACTTATTTATTCTCTAATAATTTGGTTAGTACTATAATGATGAATCTAAGAAGTGTAGTGTAAGTTAGCAGCTCATTGTAGCGAATCAGAAAAATGCAGATAGTTTGGTTTCGCCGAGATCTCCGTTTGAGTGATTGCGAAATCATTCACGAGGCAGCTAAAAATCAACAAGATATTTTACCTTGTTTTATAATTGACCCTTGGTTTTTCCGGCAAAAAGAAATAGGAGCAGCTAGGGTCAAATTTTTATTGGAATCTTTAGATAACCTCAACACTAATTTAGTCAAACGGGGTAGTCGATTATATTTGTTTAATGGCGAATCCGTCCCTATCATTGAGGCTCTTACCCGCTCTTTAATCCAACTAGGAAAAAAGCCCAAGCTTTATTTTAATCGGGATGTTCAGGTAAGTTATGGAATCGAGCGAGACAGAGAAATTTTAGAATTGTATAGTCAGCTCAATTTAGAAACTCACATCGGACTAAATCATTTTCTTCAGACTGAACAAGAATGCTATGAAAGTTTGTGGCAAGACTATCATTACTATCAAAATCAACCATTACATCCTACCCCAGAGCTGATTAATACTCCTAATCTTAGCCTCAACCTTCCTCAGCTAACTTTTCAAGAATTGAAGCAAAAGTATTGGCATTATTGGCAAGTTAAATCTTCTTACTTTGTTGGTGGGGAGGATCGTGCTTTAGCTACCCTAAATTCTTTTTTAAGTCATCGATTTTGGGGCTACCATTGGAAGATGTCCCGTCCTTGGGAAGCACAGCAAGGAGCATCATCGCATTTATCACCTCATCTTTGTTTTGGTACTATTTCTACCCGAATAGTTTTTCAAAGAACTAGAAAGCTGATTGAGGAAATTCAAGAACCAAAAACGAGAAAGGGCTTTGCTCTCAAAGCTTTTTTAGATCGTCTTCGTTGGCACGACAAGTTTACTCAACGACTTTATTATCATCCTGAATTAGCAACTCAAAATCCCGACCCAGAGTTTGATCGGTATCATTCTGGAAATGATTTGACAGGGGAAAAGCAAGAATTATTTTGGGCTTGGTGTAATGGAATAACTGGGTTTCCGATGGTCGATGCTAGTATGCGTCAACTCAATCAAATGGGTTGGATGAACTTTCGGATGCGGGCAATGTGCGCGACTTTTTTAACTATTAATTGTGGTGTGTCTTGGCAACATGGAGCCTGTTACTTTATGACTCGTTTAGTCGATGGTGATATTGCGATTAATCATCGGCAATGGCAGATGCAGTCAGGAGTTACTAACCCTATGTCTAAAACCTTCAGGATTTACAATCCCTCTAAAAATTTGCAGGAAAAAGATCCTAATTTGCAATTTGTACTTTATTGGATACCAGAACTGAGAGGTCATAGCATGAAGCAAATACTATCAGGTGAATACTTGCCAAATATCTCTTATCCGAAACCAGTTGTAGATTGGAAAAAAACTCGATCGGTTAATGGTAAGGTAATATCCAATTTAAGGTCTAAGGTACGCGATCGCTTGGAGAGAGAACGGGGAGAAGAATACTATCAAGCCATTCAAGCCAAAGAAACTGTAGAAAAATACTTCGCGGTCAAAGATAAACAATATCAGGATCTTAATAACGATTTGTCTTAATAATAATTTAGGTAATTACCTGTAGTTACGAGCAATATTAGACAAAAACGGACAATAACAGAGAAGCTAAAAGAATCAATCGCTAGTAAATTTGACATAGTGAAGCAAATCCAGACAATTCATCGCACCGTCATTATTTACGGGACAAACTAATGCGTGTACTTATATGTGGTGCTACGGGGAATATTGGTCGTTTAACCGTAGCCAAAGCCCTAAAATCAGGACATGAAGTAACAGCTTTTACTCGTTCTCCCCAGAAGCTCGATAACCAAAACCATTTACATAAAGCTCAGGGAGATGTGATGGATGTTACCAGTATTCAAGCAGCGATGGCGGAACAAGAAGCAGTCGTAATTACTTTTGGCGCACCTCTGAATTGGTCTACACTAACTAGCGTTCCCGATCTTTGTACTGTAGGAACTCGCAATATTATCAAGGCGATGGAGCAACATGAAGTAAAGCGTCTAGTTTGTATGACTGGTATTGGAGCGGGGGACAGCAAAGGACATGGCAGATTTATCTTTGATAACTTAATCTTGCCCATAATGCTCGGACGCATCTATGTAGACAAAAATCGTCAGGAACAAGAAGTAATGCAAAGTGACTTAGATTGGACTATTGTTCGTCCTACAGAACTAACTGACGAACCAGAATCGGGTGATTATCGTGTATTGGTGAATTTGGAAGGCAAAAAAGCTAAAACTATTTCTCGTGCAGATGTAGCAGATTTTTTAGTTCAGCAAATAGATAGCGATCGCTATTTACACCAAACTCCCTTAATTACAACTTAGATTATATTTCTTCGCAACTTGCCTGTATAAATTATGAATTCATCAACGACCTTATTTTCATCCATTAAATTGGGCGATCAAACTTTAACTAATCGCATAGTGATGTCGCCGATGACTCGCTTACGAGCTGATGGCACGATTCCTACAGAGCTTATGGCTACTTATTATGCCCAAAGAGCTTCTGCGGGATTAATAATTACTGAATGTACTATGGTCTCTCCCTTAAGCAATGGCTATATGAACGTTCCTGGGATTTATAACCAAGAACAAGTAGAAGGGTGGAAATTAGTTACCCAAGCCGTACAAGATCGGGGAGGGAAGATTTTTCTGCAATTATGGCATAGTGGTAGAGTCGCCCATCCTTCTTTAATCAATGGTGAATTACCCGTTGCTCCCAGTGCGATCGCAGCGCCAGGAACGCTACATACACCCATAGGTAAAGTGGAAATGGAAACTCCCCGCGCTCTGGAAACTTCAGAAATCCCTGAAATAGTAGAACAGTTTCGTCAGGGAGCAAAAAATGCTCGAGCAGCTGGTTTTGATGGGGTAGAGTTACATGGGGCATTTGGTTATTTAATCGACCAATTTTTACAGGATGTTTCCAATCAACGCACCGATGAGTATGGTGGTTCAATTGCTAATCGTGCCCGCTTTTTATTAGAAGTAGTTAGGGCAGTAACGGAAGTTTGGGAAAGCGATCATCTCGGGATCAAACTATCTCCTAGTAATACTTTTTATGGTATGGGCGATCGCAACCCTCGGGAAACTTTTAGCTATATTATCAAAGCATTAAACGATTTTAACCTTGCTTATATTCATCTAATGGAAGCTAGCGAAATCGATCTGAAAAATGCTGATGTAATCGATCCCGTCTTACCCGTATTTAGTCCGCTTTACCAAGGAACAATTATTACCAACGGTGGCTACAACAAGCAAAAGGGTAATGAAGTTTTAGCTCAAGAACAAGCCCAATTAGTGTCTTATGGCAGACCATATATTGCCAATCCCGATCTTGTCAAACGGTTTGAACTAGATACAAAATTAAACGAACCCAATCCCAAAACCTTTTATGGACGGGGTGATGATGAAAATGCACCCGTTGGTTATACTGATTATCCTTTTTTAGCGACTAGCTAGTATTAATTTGAGGAGAAAAATTAAAAAGACATAGTAAAGCAAGAAAAAATAAGTCCTTTCAAAAAAGTAAATTAGCAGCCAGCACGAGTACACCTTACTATATTTAGCGATCGCCAAAATTGAAACTAAATACGATCACCCGTATACAGGCGGGGGCGGTCATTACTAACTGGGGCTGTATTGCTTCAGAACTAATGGCTGATTGGCAAAGTTCTGAAGGTGAAAAAGTTGGCGCGCTATACCAGAAACACAGTCAATGGGGTGGTAGTTGAAAACGAACTTTAGATAGAAGAATTATTTGTTGTCTTGCTATAAATATAGTCGACCTATAGAAAAAGGAATTATTACTTATATGAAATATGTAGCCCTGGCAGCCCGAATTTGCCTGAGCCTAATTTTTTTCAAGGCAGGCATTAGCCATATCACGGGATTTAGCGGATTTGTCGAACTGATAGGCTCTCAAGGATTACCCTTAGCTGGTTTGCTGGCGGTAGGAACGATTGTATTTCAACTGTTGGGAGCAATATTTTTAGTACTGGGATATCAAACCAATATCGGCGCGATTCTCTTAATTATTTTCCTGATTCCTGCCAGCTTAATGTTTCACAATCCCATTGCCGATCCCAGCCAATGGAATGACTTTCTCAAGAATATCGGTCTGATTGGCGGATTACTGATGGTAGTTTACGCAGGTTCGGGGGCGTTGAGTATCGATGGAAAAAAAAAGACTATCTAAAAACAGACAGATCCAGACCTCAAATCGTTATTGTCGGTGCAGGTTTTGCAGGTTTGCGGGCGGTCAAACGCCTCTCAGATGCTGATGCGGAAGTATTACTAATAGATCGCTACAACTATCATACTTTCATTCCCATGCTATATCAGGTAGCGACGGGCTTTATCGAACCAGAACTGATTGCCTATCCAATTCGTAAAGCGTTACGCAACATTTTTAACGCCGACTTTTTGATGGCTGAAGTAGAACAGATCAATCCAGATAACAAAACCATAACTGCCGATGGACGCACCATGACCTATGATTACTTAGTGCTTTCTTCGGGCAGTCAGGCGAATTTTCTGGGAGTTTCGGGCGCACCCCAATTTACTTTTCCTCTAAGAACTTTGGACAATGCGATCGTGCTTCGCAACCATATCCTAAGCTGTTTTGAACAGGCGGTAAAGAATCTCGAGAATAGTTCATTACAAGAGCAATTACTAACCTTTGTCATTGTCGGTGGTGGTCCTACTGGTGTCGAGATGGCTGGTGCTTTACAGGAGTTGATTTACGATTGTTTGGTTAAAGACTATCCTCAACTAGATTTAGAGCGGGCAAAGGTAATCCTGTTACAGTCGGGGTCTGATTTGCTTGCCAGCTACCCCAAACACTTACAAAAGTATACTGTACGGACGTTGCGCGATCGCGGAGTAAAAGTACATTTCAATAACAGAGTTAAAGAAACCTCATCCACAGAGGTGGTTTTAGAAGATGAAACCAGAATTACTACCGCCACTATTATTTGGACGGCAGGAGTAGAAGCCAGTTTACCCAAACCGCAAGCAGAAGTATCTACAGCTAGCAAAAATAAAGTGGAAGTGCAAGATACTTTGCAGCTACCAAAATATCCTCATGTTTATGCAGTCGGGGATGTGGCATATGTCGAACAAGATGGCAAACCATTAGTGGGTATTGCCCCAGAAGCTTTACAACAGGGGGGCATGGTAGCCGAAAATCTTCAGCGACAACTGAAGGGAAAAAGCCCCAAAGCTTTCAATTATTTCAATAAAGGTCGGGCAGCTATTATCGCTCGCAATGCAGGGGTAATCTTATTGCTCGGTAAAATTCCTCTTGGTGGTTTCCTTGGTTGGCTGATGTGGTTGGGCATCCATCTTTACTATCTACCAGGACTGTCAAACCGTTTCAAAGTCTTGGGAGCGTGGTTAAAAGATTATCTACGGCGCGATCGCTCTGTTAGACAGGTTTACACGATGATATCTGCTGACAGTCGCACACAATTGAAATAGAAAATATATTTTTAGATGGGAAATGATTGTTTGGAGAGGGTGGAAATTATTAACAATCAAACTCAAAAAAACAAGAGATAGAGGTGGCAGGAGTGTTTATTTTTATCGGTGCAACTTCCTGTACTGAACTGTAGCTGTGTTAACTGGGAAGAATATACCGAATGGTCTTGGTTTACAGTTTCAGATTGTCCTTCTGTGATAACCCTGACTCAGCATTAAAGCAATATTTTGTTGTTTTGAGCAAGAAAGTAAAAGACGTACTTTCATTTATTTAGTCTAATAACAAATAGAAATTCAAATTGCACTATGAGTAATCTCAAAGAAAAAATTGCCATTGTTACAGGTGGTTCTGGGGGTATTGGTTCTGCCGTCTGTTTAAAACTTGCTCAACTTGGGGCAAAAGTAGTAGTCCATTATGGCGGTAGTGAAGGCGCTGCTAAAGATATAGTGAGCAAGATTGAAGTAAATGGAGGCAAAGCGATCGCGCTACAAGCAAACCTAAGTAAAAGTGTAGAAGTAACTAAGCTATTTGAACAGACCGAACAGCAGCTAGGTCAACCAGATATTGTTGTTACCTTTGCGGGTACTGGCGATGTGGGTAAATTGATAGATATGGATGAATCTGCGTTTGATAAAGTATTTGGTTTAAATACCAAAGGTACTTTTTTCTGTCTCCAAGAAGCTGCCAAACGAATTAAAGATAACGGAAGAATTGTAACTGTTTCGAGTGGTTTAGTTGTACGTCCTCAACCTGGTTTTGGATTATATATTAGCTCTAAAGCTGCGGTGGAATCGATGAGTAAAGTTCTTTCACTAGAACTAGGCGATCGCAATATTACCGTTAATACAGTAGCTCCTGGACCGACGGAAACTGAAATGTACGTTAATTCTGGAGATGATGCTGATGCTGCTGCTGCCCAATCTCCTTTTAATCGAATCGGACAGCCAGAAGATATTGCCGATGTTGTCGGGTTCGTTGTT
Organism: Pleurocapsa sp. PCC 7319; assembly: GCF_000332195.1. Taxonomy (NCBI): domain Bacteria; kingdom Bacillati; phylum Cyanobacteriota; class Cyanophyceae; order Pleurocapsales; family Pleurocapsaceae; genus Pleurocapsa; species Pleurocapsa sp. PCC 7319. The sequence goes on along the minus strand of NZ_KB235922.1, from coordinate 2,604,132 downwards.
AGTGATGAATGTCGCTGGATTACGGGTCATGTTTTCGAGGTAGGTGGCGGTTACGTCTAAGGCGATCTGGTAATTCTCTAATTACTTTATATAACTAGAAGAACATCAAACTATGAAAAAATATCAATGCACTGTTTGCGGTTATATCTATGACCCAGAAAAAGGCGATCCAGATTCAGGCATCAAACCAGGAAACGCTTTTGAAGACATTGCCGATGATTGGTCTTGTCCTAAATGCGGTGCTACCAAATCTCAGTTTGAACCAATGGATTAAAAACATAGTCGCACCAAAATAAAGCATAAGACTTTTAACTGACTGAATAAATCTCAACCAAATTTGACTTACCCCCTATTGTAGGTAAACTACGAGCGATCGCCAAATTCTACACGCCAAACTATTAAAAATATGCCAGAAGACATCTTTGCCAGAATGACAGCAGATACCCGTAATCTGGTAAAACTTATGCAGTCTCAAGCCACATCTTCATCCCCTGATGCCGATTTAGTTCAGTTAGCGCGTCAGGGCTATAGGGATATAATTCCGCTAGCTGGGGCTATTGAAGAGGTAGCAAAAGTTGAAAACTATCAAACTTCTTCTACTCCTGCTATAGATTTGCGATTGTATCGACCACAAGTAAGTGTCGAAACCTTACTTCCTGCGATCGTATATTTCCATGGAGGAGGATTTATCAGCGGAGACTTTGATAAATAACCAGAAATTATACAAACTAGGAGTAAATTTAATGAATACTGATGCAATCGCGCAAAACTTAGCATATTACGATCAGCTAACTCCAGATAATTGTGCCATGCTCTTAATTGACCATCAGGCAGGATTATTTCTGGGAGTCAAAAGTATCGACCAACAAATTCTCAAAAATAATGTAATTGGGCTAGCCAAAACAGCCAAGGTCTTTAACTTACCTACAGTATTATTTACCAGTTCGGCAAAAGGTCCTAATGGTCCGACTATCCCTGAAATCAAAGAACTGTTTCCCGAGCATAAAATTTACGATCGCTCGCCGATTAATCTCTGGAACGACCCCGAATGTCTCCAAGCTGTTAAAGATACCAATCGTAAAAAGCTAATTATGGCAGCAATTACTACCGATGTTTGTTTGGCGTTTCCTGCCCTAGCAGCAATCAAAGCAGGATACGATGTCTATGCGGTAATTGACGCTTCGGGAACTTGGACTGCTCAAGCAGAACTCGCTACTGTCATGCGGTTGACTCAGGCAGGAGTAATTATGACCAATTGGATCGCTGTGGCAGCCGAACTCAAACACGACGAAGACCGCAAAACCTCTGCGGGAATGAATCGGGCGTTTGGCGAACACATGGGTTTATATGATTTTTTAGGGGATATTGCCGCTGCTGGTCATTAAAATCCGCTAATAACTTCAAAGTAGTAATAACTATGGCAAAGATTTTAATTGTTTACACTACTAGCATTGGCAATACCAAAAAAATGGCTGAAGCCGTAGCTGATGGAGCGAGGTCTGTCGAAACAGCGGTTACTCTAAAATCTTCTGAAGAAGCAACTATAGAAGACGTTCGAGACTGCGATGCTCTAATTCTCGGTTCTCCAATCCGCCATCGTACTGCCGATGCCAGGATTAAAAAGTTTATTGAAGATACCCTCGAACAATTGTGGCTAACGGATGAAGTTGTCGGCAAAGTAGGCGGAGTGTTTAGTGTAGGAGGTGGATACGGCAATATGGGGGCGGGTTGCGAACTCGCGCAGTTGGGAATGCTCTCAGCAATGGCAGCCTGTGGCATGATTTTGGTTACTTTACCGAAAACTACTCCAGGTTTTGAAGTGGCGGGAATGCACTGGGGACCTAATGGACGTTCTGGCGATGTCGTTATGAAACCCGTTGGTGTGACTGAAGAAATGCTGGAGGCAGGCTATCATCACGGAGCCAATATTGCTAGAGTTACTCAGCAGCTTGCTGGCAAAGACCTGATGGACAAGGGTAATGTCGCACCACCGCCAGAGATAGTCAAAATGTTTACTCAAGGTTAGCAAAATCATTGACTTTCAAACAAGTCATAGACTGTTGGTCAAGAATAGACTAATTCGGGCAAGAATAGACAAGACTGATCTTCGCGATCGTGAGACGATAGTAGAGATAAACCGAAGTACAAGTGCTGGCATTGATTTTATTTCCATCTAATTAATATTTCACTGACAAAAATTTTCGCTTAATTTCAGGAGCATTTTATGACTAGACCCCAAGAACGCGATTTTTCCGATATGCTGACCCCAGACAATGCAGCATTGGTAATGATCGATCACCAAGCGGGACTGATGTTATTTCCTGGCGATATCGATCCCTCTGCTTTGAGAATGAATGCGATCGCCCTTGCCAAAACAGCCAAACTGTTTAATTTACCAGTAGTTCTCAGTGCTGCTGACCAGGGACCAAAAGGACCGATCGGTCCAATTATTCCCGAAATTAAAGAAGAATTATTTCCCGATGTTGAAGTAATTTATCGCACCAAAATTAATTCCTGGTACGAACCGGCAATTCGCGAGGCGATTGAAGCTACAAGCAGACAAAAATTAATATTTGCCGGAATTACTGCCGATTTTTGTGCGGGTTTACCTGCTAAAAGCGCTGCTGCTGCTGGTTATGATGTGCGGTTGGTGATGGATGCTAGCGGAAATCTGAATCCAATGGTGTTGCAAACTACCATCGCCAGTTTAACTCAAGCGGGTGTAGTCTGCACTAACTGGCTGAGTGTAATAGCAGAACTACTCGGTGACTGGACAAATCCTCAAGCACAAGGGGTATTGGATATCTATAACGAACACCTACCTAACTGGAGTATGTTTAATATTATCGAGCGGACTAAAAAACAAATCCAGGGTGTTAGCTAAGTTCTGAAGCTCGATCAATTTTAATTACAGATTAGATTATGTCAAAAGCTAACATAGGTAAATTTCTACTGTCTATTGTTTTAGTCAGTGGCGCACTTATATCTATCATTGTTGATTGGAATGAAAGTCACGTTTTTAATCCAGAATGGACATCTCACGCTCGTTTTCACGATGTCGTTTTGTTGTGTATGCTGACTGGAATGTCAATTGTTGGTTTGTGGTTAATTTGGCGGCGATCGCTAGAACCAAATATTAGTTTTATGGTTGCTGCTGCTGTCCCAATTTTATTTTGGGGTTCGTTTTTTATTGCCGTATTTGTTCCAGGATCTAGTTTAAGCGTCAGTCCAGAAGAAACACCACCTAGTTTAGCTGGTATACCTTTGTATCCCAATATTATTTTGGCTGGTATTAATGTAATCCTATCGCTAGTTAGCTATAAGTTGTATCGTAGCGATAAGGTTACATCTAAATGAAGTGCAAAAGCGATCATTGTTCTATTTGAAATTGATCAATCTATTGTAGAGAAAAGTTAAAATGTCAAACATCAACGAACAAGCTTACCCTCGTATTTACCATGATGAAGATCGTCTAACTAAAGACAACGCTACTTTGATTCTCATCGACCATCAAACAGGTTTACTCTCAGCTTGCAGAGATATTGCTACCGAAAAACTACGCTCTAATATTCTTGCTTTGGCAAAAATTGGCAAAGTTTTTGATTTGCCAGTAATTTTAACCCAAGGGGGTTATGGTGGCGAAAATGCTGGTGGTCCTTTGATCGGTGAATTAGTAGAAATGTTTCCCAATGTACCAATTATTGATCGCCATCATGTTAATGCTTATGACGATCCCAATTTTCGCGAGCAAATTAAACAGTATGGTCGTAAAAAGTTAATTATGGCTGGTTGTACTACCGATGTCTGTCTTGCTTTTCCCGCTATGAGTGCAGTAGCCGACGGTTATGATGTTTATGCAGTGATTGATGCTTCTGGTAACTGGGATTTATTAACAACTCAGGCTGCTATGATGCGGATGAGTCAAGCAGGAGTTATTGTTACTAACTGGGCAGGAATTTGGGGTGAATTATTGCGAGATCACCATAATCCTGAAGACCAACCATCAATGCAAGTGGTAGGCGAACATATTCCTGCTTTGGGTTTTATTACTAATAATTTAATGTATGCCAAAGGTATGTACCCTAATATTGAAGATCGTTTACAAAGAGCAGACTAATTAATGCTTGAGTAAGCATCAATTAGATAATGCGCTCGGGCTTCAATTCTCAAATAGATAAAAGCAGACAGTTTCAAGAATTTAGATGAAACAATTACCTTTCATTTTTGCAAGTCTTATTTTGAGCTTACTTTTTCCGATTACCGCTTTAGCTTCTACAGAAGATAATTCTCAAAGTCAGATAGTTAACGTTAACCAACTGCGGGATGTTGCGCCTACAGACTGGGCTTATGAAGCTTTGAGTAATTTAAGCGATCGCTACGGTTGTATTGCTGGTTTTCCTGATCGCACCTATAAAGGAGATCGAGCTTTAACTCGTTATGAATTTGCTGCGGGTTTGAATTCTTGTTTAAATCAGATGGAAAAGTTGATTGCCAAAGGTATTAATATCTCTAGTGAAGACTTAGACAGTTTGCAGAGGTTAACTCAAGATTTTGAAGCAGAATTAGCGAGTGTTGCTGGTAGAGTTAATAGTTTAGAAGATCGAGTTGCTATTTTAGAAGATAACCAGTTTTCTACCACTACTAAACTTAAGGGACAGGCAATATTTGCCTTTAATGCTGGTGGATTTACGGGAGATAGAATTATAGATCCTAATGGTAATTTAATCACAGAAAATCAACCTCAAGCTACATTACTCTATCGCACCAATCTCGATTTTGATACTAGCTTTACAGGTACAGATAATCTCAAAATTCGGATTGATACAGGTAGTAATGGCTTTAACGATAACGCTGCTAGTTTTCTCGAACCCAACTTTGGCTCTATCTTAAACTATTCTGATAGTCCGCCTCGCGATGGGAATATTGGTGTTGGACGAGTTTACTATAGCTTTAAACCAGCAGAAACTTTGCAAGTAGCACTCGGTCCAGCGATGGTTGCTACTGACTATATTGATTTTAGTCAGTTTACTAGACCGAGCTTTCGTGGTATTTCCACTGAATCTTTAGCCCAAAATTACTTGCTTTTTCCTATAGAAGGACCTAGTGGCGGTGCCTATACTAGTTGGACAATTAAAGAGAAGTTTACGCTCCGTGCTACCTATAATGCTGCTGAGGCTGCCGATCCTAATGAAAACCTGAGCGGTATTATCAAAGGCTTGTCTACTTTTACTGCTTTGCTCTATCCAGGTGAAGCAGGAAACGGGGGCTTATTTGGTGATTTCTATCAGGGAATTGTCGAGTTAGAATATGCACCCACCGAAACTGTTGCGGTGCGTTTGCAATACAGTGGTGGAGAAGTGTTTGACAGTCGTTTTGATGTATTTGGTATCAACGCCGAATGGCAATTTTTACCCAGATTCGCCGTATTTGGACGCTATAGCTACGGTAATTACGAGGATACTGCTTTTGGGGATATCGAACCTAACTATTGGATGGCAGGAGTTTCAGTACTCGATCTCATTAAAGAGGGGGCAATATTGGGTATTGCTGCGGGACAACCTTTTATTGCCAGTGAGATTGGTAATAATACTCAAACTAATTTTGAAGCTTACTACAACTATCCGATTAGTGACTTTATTGCGATCGCGCCTGTTCTACAGGTAATCAGTAATGCTGGCAATCAAAGTGCAAACGACACTATCTATACAGGAACGATCCGAACCGTATTTAATTTTTAAAAGTTAAGATTGGACTTTTTGGTCAAAAAAACTATGACTCAATGTACTCATACTAATCAAATTAACAAGGAATTCCATAGTTTTCTGGCTGCTTGTTTATCGCGATTGCGCTCCGCGCAGTGGCAAAGCCAATTGATTACATCTAAATCTTTGTTTTCCGTTGTGAATCCGACCATTTTTGACAATTTTCTCAGAATGGCAGTTAGGACAAGTAGGCATTGCTCTCAAGTTATTTAAGATCAACGCTCATTTTAGATCATTACTTCTACAGGACTACCAATTTTAGTTACTTTCTCTTTGTCAATCTTTATTTTATACGTATAAATTACAATCGTATATTTACTGATTTTGAGACTTCTATATTTTTAAAAATTAAATCCAATGCAATGATATTAACACCATTAATATCAAAAAAAACAAATTATTCTCTGATTCTTTTTCAAAAATATTATACAAACAACTTAATTTATAAATCAATAGAATAAAAATTCTAATAATAAATAGTGTCATTTTAGATTGATATTAAACAACCAAGCTTGATATTTAATCGATCATTTATTTGTCAAAGTACTCAAATATCATATACTTTTCATTGCTATGTTAGAAAAGCAAGATGATTTAATGTGCTTAACTACTTGGATTTTTAACACGATAATTAATTTTGTATTTAGTTTATGTAAACTAAATTACTCAGTAATATTACTTGTTTATTGTAAATTATTTGCTATTAAGAATTGAAACAAAAACAACCAACTATTTATAAAGTGATTTTTAATTTGTAGTTATAGTTAATACACTAAAAACTCAATTTAATACTGTGAAAATTTAGAAATCTATAACACTAAACAATTAATACTCAGAGGCTTATTATCGGAGAGTTATTATGGCTATTTCAACCTTAAATTTGTCTGAACTAGATGGTACTCAAGGATTTGTAATTAAAGGAGTCAACAATGGAGAAAATTCTGGTTATTCTGTAAGCAATGCTGGAGATATAAACGGTGATGGTATTGATGATCTAATTATCGGTGCACCTGGAGGTTACTACTATTATTATGGTTATGGTTCAGGTGGTAGAAGTTATGTTGTTTTCGGTGGTTCTGATGTAGGAAATTCTGGAAGTCTAGAACTTTCGGAACTGGATGGAAGTAATGGTTTTGTTATTAGCAGTCTTGATGACTACGGTAATTTGGGGCGTTCTGTTAGCAGTGCAGGAGATGTTAATGGAGACGGCATTGACGATCTAATTATCGGTGCGCCTTTTGCTGATTTTTCTTTTGGTTTCTATTACTATGGTGGCTACAGCGGAGAAAGTTATGTTGTCTTTGGTAGTAGTGATGGTTTTGCTGCCAACTTGAGTTTAGCTGATCTTGATGGCAGTAATGGTTTTGTTATTGGTGGTCTTTATGACTACGGTCATTTGGGGAGTTCCGTTAGCAGTGCAGGAGATGTGAATGGAGACAGCATTGATGACATAATTATTGGTGCGCCTTATGCTGGTGATTATGCTAGTGGAAACTATTACGAAGGTGACTACAGCGGAGAAAGTTATGTCGTCTTTGGTGATGCTAATGTAGGAAATTCTGGTAGTCTAGAACTTTCAGAACTGAATGCTAACAATGGTTTTGTAATTACAGGTATTGATATCAACGATAATTTGGGTCGTTCTGTCAGCAGTGCAGGGGATATTAACGGTGATGGTGTTGGCGATCTAATTATCGGTGCACCTAATGCTGGCTCTAGCGGAAATTACAGTGATCAAGGAGAAGCTTATGTCATCTTTGGCAGTAGTGACGGCTTTGCTGCTAGTTTAGACTTAACTGCTCTTGATGGTAGCAATGGTTTTGTAATTACAGGTATTGATAGCAACGATAATTTGGGTCATTCTGTCAGCAGTGCAGGAGATGTCAATGGCGATGGTATTGATGACCTGATTATCGGCGCACCTAATGCTGGCTCTAGCGGAAATTACAGTGATCAAGGAGAAGCCTATGTTGTCTTTGGCAATGGTGACGATTTTGCAGCTAGCTTGAATTTAGCTGATCTTGATGGTAGCAATGGCTTTGTTATTACAGGTATCGATGACTACGATAATCTGGGTCGTTCGGTAAGTGGTGCAGGGGATATTAACGGTGATGGTGTTGACGATCTAATTATCGGCGCACCTGATGCTGGCTCTAGCGGAAATTACAGCGATGAAGGAGAAGCCTATATCATCTTTGGCAGTAGTGATGGTTTTGCTGCCAACTTAGATTTAGCGAATCTTGAAGATATTGACGGTTTGCTTATCACAGGTATTGATGACTACGATGATTTCGGCAGTTCGGTAAGTGGTGCAGGGGATATTAACGGTGATGGTGTTGACGATCTAATTATTGGTGCACCATACGCAGACGCTGGCAGTAATAGTTATAGTGACGAAGGAGAAAGCTATGTCATCTTCGGTGTCCTGCCTTTAGAATTGATTGGCGATGACAATGATGATGTTTTGACTGGTGGTAATGGAGATGATCTCCTTTCTGGTTTGGGAGGGGATGATATTCTCCAAGGTCTTGGTGGCAGGGACGAAATTCTCGGTGGTAGTGGAGATGATTTTATTACTGGGGGAGAAGACGATGATACCATCAGTGGACAAGACGGTGACGATAATATCTCTGGTAATGAGGGTGATGATAGCCTGATTGGGAATAATGGTAGTGATGATATTTTGGGTGGAGATGGCAATGACACTATCAATGGTGGTAATCAATCAGACCGTCTTTTAGGAGAAGCTGGCGATGATAGCCTAATTGGCTATAGTGGTAGGGATGAAATTTTGGGCGGTAGTGGCAATGACATTATTTATGGTGCTAGTGAATCAGACCGTCTTTTAGGACAATCGGGTGACGATCTTCTGAATGGAGGCGCCGGAGAAGATACTCTTCAGGGAAACAGTAACAATGACACTCTCCAAGGCGGAGCCGGAAGCGATCGAGCTTATGGTGGTGCGGGCGAAGATTTGGTCGAAGGCGATTCGGGTAATGATACTCTAACTGGTGGTTATGGAAATGATAGTCTCACTGGTGGCAGTGGCCAGGATCTGCTAATTGGGATTAATCCTAGTGACTTGAATTCTGGATTTGGCAATGGTGAAATAGACACTTTAACTGGCGGGGCAGGTAGTGATATTTTTGCTCTGGCAGATGAAGAACAGATCTTTTATGATGATGGGGATAATTTAACCGTAGGTGACACTGACTTGGCTCTAATTACTGATTTTGATTCTAGTCAAGATACAATTCAACTTCAAGGTTCAGCAGATTTATATAGCTTAGATTTCTTTACGTCTAGTACAGGAACCATAGATGCCAAACTAATTTACGATCCTGGTATTTCTGCTGTCGGGGAAACCATAGCTATTTTAGAGAATGTCGATTCTAGTTTAATTATTGACGATTCAGCATTCACTTTTGTCTAAAGTTAAAATCACATATTCTTCCTTAGTTTGAGTACCCATGACCCATACTAATACTGCTAATCACTTAGAAATAATGGGTTCTCGTCAGTTCAATAACTGGCTCGGAGAACAGAAAATTAGTCTTGCTTTTACTACTTACCAAGCGGGTAAAATTTTCTTAATTGGTTCACAACCTGATGGACGCTTATCTATTTTTGAGCGGACTTTCAATCGTAGTATGGGTTTATGGGCTACTCCGCAGACTCTATGGATGAGTTCTCTTTATCAACTATGGCGATTTGAAAACGCCTTGACAGACAAGCAAGTTTATCAAGGCTACGATCGCCTTTATGTTCCGCAATTTGGTTACACAACGGGAGACTTAGATATTCACGATCTGGCAATTGATAGTGAAGGAAAAATTATCTTTGTTAATACTCTATTTAGTTGTTTAGCAACGGTAAGCCAACAACATAGTTTTATTCCCTTATGGCAGCCACCTTTTATTAGTAAGCTAGCGGCAGAAGATAGATGCCATCTCAATGGTTTAGCAATGAAAGATGGTCATCCCCGTTACGTAACCGTAGTAGCTCAGACCGATGTGGCTGATGGGTGGCGCGATCGCAGAAGAGATGGAGGATGCATTATCGATGTCCAGAGTAATGAAGTAATTGTCAGCGGTCTTTCAATGCCTCACTCTCCGAGAGTATATAAAAATCTCCTTTGGGTATTAAATTCTGGTACTGGTTATTTAGGTACTGTAAATATACAAGAGAAGAAATTTGAACCGCTAACTTTTTGTCCAGGCTATCTGCGAGGAATGGCTTTTATTAATGATTTTGCTATAGTTGGTCTTTCTAAACCGAGAGAAAATAAAACCTTTTCTGGTTTATCTCTAGATAATAATTTACTGGCAAAAAATGCTGAAGCCCGATGCGGATTGATGGTAATTGATATTAATACCGGAGATATTGTTCATTGGCTACGCATTTCGGGTGTTGTACAAGAATTGTATGATGTGGCTATTTTACCGGGAGTTGAGCGACCGATGGCACTTGGTTTTAAATCCGAGGAAATTCGTCGCACTATTACTATTGGCTATTGAGCCACTCTGTTAATTTGTTCAAGGAATTGAATTTCTAAAAGCGATAAGCTTACAGCATGACTATATTACGCTTTTAGAAATTTAGAAATATTTCATTGGAGAGCAAAAAATCCAGTTTAGTCAATAAAATTTACTCGATCGCCTATGTTAACTGTCCCGCTATTAACTACCCGAGCATATACGCCAAACATCATTTGAGACTCATTGATGATGTAGTCGAATATTTGAGGATCTTCAGGTAGGTTTAGTTGTCTGCTTGAGGTCATAATACATCGCTCGGCTAATTTGGTTATTTTAAGCCTTACCCGATTGCCTATCTGGATTTGCTTGCCAATCCACTGATGTTCTACAGGAGTATTTCCCGCAACGTCCAATAAGAGGTTAGCCCGAAACCGATTGAGATCGATATGAGAATCTGGAAGTGCTGTTTTTAACCACCGTACAGCAGCAGAAGATACCAGATGAATCGGAGAATCATCAAAATGAGAAATTTTATTTTCTTTTGCTAAGGTTACTGTTTGATTAAGAGCTTGTGATAATTCATCATGAATATGAGGTTTATTACCTCCGACTACATTGCCATTAGGAAACTTAATTACTGGCACATCTTCCTGATAAAATGCTCGAAACATTAACAATCCATCAATCTGACGAAATCTGCGAGTATTTTTACCGCTACCAAATTTACCTTGAAAATTCCGAATTGCGAATAGGCGATCGCCTCGTACACCACGACGTTCGACTTCTAGGGAGCTACATTTTTCTCCTTGCATAGATTTGACTGGATAACGCCACAAACTTTTTAATAAGATTTTAGTCATAAATTACACTACCTCAACACTTAACATGTATGTTGCAGGGAAAGTGAAGCTAAAGCCTAAACTCTAAAAACCAGATAAATGATTATGTAATCGCAGATTAACAAGTATGAGTTTGGAAGATCGATTCAGCTTTTTCAACACTCTTGCTACACTACCATCGAGATCTACCTATGCCTAATCAATCGGGTTTTCAAATACTTCATAGTGATGCACCCAGCATTCTTTAACATACTTTTTCATACCAGTAGGGATGACCGCTTCACTCCATTGATGACCTGCAAATGCTTTGACTGAAGCTTCATCTTTCCACGTAGAAACCATAACGTATTCTTCAGATTGAGGTTTAGCTGGACGACCGACAACAATCGATACCAAGCCTGAATATTTTTCCACATAAGGCACAGAAATGGCTAAAAAATCCTTCTCGAACTCCGCATGAAGGTTTGGTGGGACAGAAACTCTGAATATCCTGACAATCATATTCTATTTACCTTTGCTAATTACATATATCATAAAAACCTTTTTTAATATTTATCTTGCTGAAAATTAGTATTTCTCTAGCAACTGAGATTCAGCCTTTAATGTAACAATAGCTTAATTGACCATCTAAATCGAAGAACGGAAGATTACTGTTATGGAATAATCTAAGATCTTGATAAATAAAGACGACTGGCATTATATCCGTTATGAAATGGTCAAATTCGGTTGTAAAATTGAGGAAATATTCAATCACTATCCAATCTCAATTATCTTATCCTGCAAGGGTGGAAAACATAAATGATATCAAGTACGGATAATTAATTGAAATAAACAGGCTTATTGCAGACCTAAAAAACTTATTACTTGTTACTTATTACTCTCCAGAAACTAAAATCAAGTAGAAGATGCCTCAACTACTTCTAAACCAAGGGATTTTGCTCTTTGCTTGAGATTTTTGATGAGTCTTTCTTGATATTTTTGTTCATAGTAATCAGCTCCACGATCGAGATAAGATTCTTTTTTTGTCCAGAGAGTATAGAATAGACGAGCAATTTTGTGTGCTGTAGCAGTAATGGCCTTGGGTGCGCCAGCACGGGAGCGAATGCGTCGATAAAATGCGCCCAAAGCTGAATGAGAACGACTAACAGCTTGAGCTGCCAATCGAAAAGCTGTTGCAGCTCGATTGTTAACTCGACGAGTCTGAGAACTTTTAACTTTGCCCCCTGTAATCCGACAACCAGGACATAATCCGAGCCAAGAGCTGAAATGTTTAGCACTCTTAAATTTAGTCGGGTCTAATCCTACTTCACTGAGGATGGTTTGCACTGTGACTACACTTAAACCATCAATGCTGGTAAAATCTACTCCCGCAATACGATAGAGATGAGAATGTAAGTCGAACCCTGATTTGATTGAGCGACGACACTTTTTCTGGCTATTTAGGGGCGGAGTCTCTTTTGTTTGGGAGGGCAATTTACTGAGACATTGTTCGATTTGTTCCTCTAATAATCCGATTTGTTGTTGATAAAATTGATAACAAGATAATTCTTGATGCAAAATAAAAACCATTTCTGGACGATAATTACCCGTTAGGGCATCTCTAATTTGTTGTGGACTACTTTTAATTCTTCGGTGTGCTAATTTGGCTAAGGTTTGTGGATTTCTTTCCCCAGCAATAATGGCCCTCAGAATATTTAATCCTGTCACCCCTGTAAGATCGCTAATGACTTTATGCAACTGCAAATTCATCTGTGTTAAAGCTTTTTGCATTCTTTGCACATGAGTCGAACTAGCTTGAATCAAATTTTCTCGTTGTCTTAAATAGCTTCTCAGTACAGTTATTTCTCCTTCGGGGATAAAGGAAGGTGCAAGTAAGCCATAACTATGCAGTTGTTGTAACCATTGACAATCTTGGACATCGCTTTTTCTTCCTGGTACTGTTTTTACATTGTGAGCATTGACTAAACAGACTTGGAAGTTATGCTGACTTAAGATGTTAAATAAAGGTATCCATTCTACTCCCGTCGATTCGAGGGCAATACTCGTCACACCGCATTCACTTAACCAATTTGCCAGAGCTAGTAAATCTGGTGTACTACACCCAAAACAACGAACATTAGATTCTGTTGCTGCTATAGGTACACAAACCCAATGCTCTCTTGAGCCAATATCAATTCCCGCCGAGTGCGGATTGATGACTTTTATTTCTGGCTCCTGTCTTTTGCTACTTTTTTTCTGGGATTTTTGGCTTCGACCAATTGGCTTCATTTTTTGCCCTCACTCTTGATAGGGAAATGTTTTCGATGAGGAATGGTTTTCTCTTGTCATTCTCTCCAACGGGATAAGGTTTTTTCTCCTTTCACCAATTTATTTGTCCACTTTCCTCTAACCAAGCTTATTCTCGGGCGTTCGTTGCACCATTGTAACTTCGGCTTTTTTGTGATGAAAACATTTCCACGTATCATGATACTTGGTCTACCAATTTGGTTTCTCATCTTTATTTTGGGGCGCAAAGCGTCCTTCAGGAGCTTATTACTTGACTCATTCTTAATTTAAGTATTCAACCGGACTTGATATCTGACTTTTCACGGCATCTTTTGAAGGGTATATAAGTTGTGTAACAATATTCGCTAACAATTTTATCCATTTCGAGAAATCTGCCCTCTCGATAGAGCAAAATAATTGAGCAGATTTTGAGTGGTGAATGAATCAGACCAAAAATTTAATAACCGAAAAATGTGACTTTGGAGATCAGCGTTTAACCAAAAGGGCTATGTTCATCGAATCGAGATTATCGTTAAAATATGGCAAACCACTCTCCGCGATTTTTGAGAGAGCAAGTGACCTGAAAAGAGCTTATGAATTCTTTGCCAATCCGAAAACTAGCCTAAACAGTGTGTGCCAACCCTATCATCTTCAAACAGCAGAGCAGATTAAAGAACTCTCAATCGTATTAGCAGTAGGAGATACAACCTATCTCGATTACAAGAAAATCCGCGAAAAAAGAGCCGAATATGGACCCATTGGCAATGGTGGGAATGGACTAATTTTACATAGCACCTTAGCTGTAAATGGGGAGAATGGACAACCCATAGGATTATTAACAGAAAAACTGTGGCATCGAAATCATGAAGAAAGTAAGAGTTTAACTCAGAAACAGAAGCAGAAAAAGCAAGCGGAAGCAAGAAGACGTCCGATTGAACAAAAAGAATCTTATAAATGGATAGAAGCTCTCCAATCCGTCCAGAAACTCTTAGAAAAATCCGAACCAGAGAGTATTAGCACCAAAGTAATTCATGTATTTGACCGAGAAGGAGATATCGCGGAAGTCTTTGAACAAGTCAGTCAAACCGCAAATACAGGGTTAGTGGTAAGAGCAGCACATAATAGGGCATTATCAGAGTCAAACAGTTATTTATGGTCATGGCTCCCATCTCAATCTATCAAGATGGAAGTAGCAGTAGAATTAGCCAAAACCCCAAATCGAAAAGAGCGAACCGCTACTCTGGCAATTAGATATGCACCCATCAAACTTCGCAGTCCTGCCAGAATGAAAGAACCAGAATATTTTGAAGTTTATGGGGTTTATGCCGTAGAAATTGACCCCCCAGAAGGCTGTGAACCCGTAGAATGGATGATCTTGACCTCCGAACCCGTTACCAATGGGGAACAAGCACAAACCATTTTACGATGGTATACTTACCGTTGGCGAATTGAAGAATATCATAAAATTCTCAAGTCAGGGTGTAAAGCGGAAAGCTATCGTCTATCTGGAGATAGTATGCAAGTTTTACTGGGATTTTTAACGAATATCGCTGCACAATTGTTAAAAATGACCTATGTTCATCGAACCAAACCAGATGCACCTGCATCTTCAATTTTAAATCAGGTACAAATTGAGGTTTTAGCTGCCAAATTTGGAAAATCAGTCACCGCAGTAGATTTAACGGTAGCTTGGGCGATACAAGCTGTAGCTCGTTTGGGCGGTTACTTGAGTCATCGCCGAAAGAGTAATATTGGCATCACGGTGTTATGGCGTGGCTTTTTAGAGCTGCAATCTTTATGTGAAGGATGGCAATTACGCTCCCCTGGTTGAAGTTTAGAAGCGAGTTGATTGTAACTTTGGAGAGGACTAGAATGAGAATATAGTTGGCGAACTTTGTTACACAACTATATCCGATTATTTCTGAGCTGAACTATGGCTAATGCCCGTCAACAGAAGGATCTAGCCACTCGTCTAGATGAACTTAAACATCTTATTAAACAACTCCAACAAGATATTCAAGACATAAGGGACGAAGGTGAAATTGCTCCGTCTGGTTGTTGGATTGTGCGCTACCAAGCTAAAGGAAAAAAGGGTGGTCGTTATTGGTATTACAAATGGATGTCCCATGAGCCGATTTTTGTCACCAAAAATGGCAATCCTTCTCGTCATCAATATTTAGGTATAGTCATTCTAAATAATTTCCGTATGATTTAACGATGTCATCCAAGGAAGTACCAGGAGCGGAATAAATACGTCTTTTTTTGAGGATGCCCTAAAGGATTAGCTTCGCGTCGCAAAGTCTTGTTCGATACGATTAAAATCAGGTGAATAGGGTGGTAAAAACAAAACTTTGTGACCCGCTTGTTCGGCAATGCGAAACACATCATCCTTGCGATGAAATGCCGCATTATCAAGAATTAGAGTGGAGTTTGGTTTCAATTCGGGAATTAGATGCTCTTCGAGCCATTGATTAAACCATAAAGCACCATTTACTTCCTTTAAAAAGAACTGGTGCTAACAACTCTTTGCCTCTTTTGCCAGCTATCAGACTTGTTCTTGTTCCTCTTTTACCATTGCGATTGGCGAAGCCACTGCCCTTCGGGCAATCGCCGTAAGTTTTTTGTCCTCGTTTTGACCAGCCATAAGGACGATAGACATATTCTTCAAAGCCTGATTCATCCAAGTAAACTAAATTGCTTGATCCGTCAAGAATGACAATTTTACGTAAATTTCTCAGAAAGCTGATTCGCTCACTATGCTTACGTTCAGTGTATTTCAGCGTTTTTTTTACGAGTTAACTTCATTTGCTTCTGGGCATACCCAATAGCACTCGTATGCACTCCAAAATATTGCGCCCTTTCTCTTAACAAAGCATCTGGATTTTCTTGAATATGTTGGGCAATTGCTAGAGAGTCTAGTTTTCGCTTTCTTCCAAGTTGTGGTGCTGGAGTCAAATTCTTTCTTCGACACCAATCATTCACACACCATAGACTTACCTCATATCTTCTTGATGCTTCGGCTTTGGAGCCTCCAGCCGCTACAAAGTCCACTACCCGCTTTCGCAAATCTACACTATAAGTCATCTAACCTGATTGATTTCTCATCTAGCTTATATTATTTCATATGTTTCCTATTTAGAATGACTATAAAGCTGGAAGTCAAGCTTATTTGAAAGCGGTTGAAGCTCTATCACGTCGTGGTCGAATTGAAGCTTTGGAGCGAGGGATGAGTACACTTTCAATGGGTTTGTCAGATTTGGTTGAGGAAACCTCAAGATTGAACAAAAGTTAGCGAACATTATTACCTAGTTTTTTTTCGACCCAAGATACCGTGAAAAGTCAGACTTGATATGACTTGCTGCGACCGCACCCTCACCATTTATGTTTTCCATAATCCCAATCAACTATTAAGATCGGCTACTTTTTGCCCAAAGAATCTCGAACCGCCAGTAGTAAATAGCACCGCACTAACTAAAGCTCGTTTTTGAGCCATTTTATCGATAGTATTTAGGATATCGGGAGAATAGGCTTTAACATATTTAGATTCTCGATTGTTACAGTTGCCAAATCCATTGCCGACTATTACGTTGGCATAACTAAGGTGATTTTTAAGAAAGAAAATACCAACTAACAAGGTCGAATAAAAATATCCCATTTGGGTAAGTTTGGATTTCGCAGGAGACGTAGTTCAATTGCTTCGATAGCTTTTTTAGTTAAAGAAATGCCTTTGTGATAAATCTGATGGCTGAGATTGACGATGGGCTGTATTCCTTTCCAAGTCATACTTTGCGTCCAAGCAAGCATAGTGTCAACGTTGCTGAGGAGTGCGCCATAGAAGATGTTGTTCTAAAATACCCCAACAACGTTCAATGGGATTATATTTACTGTGATAAGGAGGAAAGTACAACAACTGAATCGATTTTCCTGTGATATTGGCAAACTCGACCATTCGCTTCAAAAATTGAGTTCTTCTGCCACTATTCTCTGGACCGTTATCTACTTTGATTTGAATCAAATTTATTTGTTGCTGTTCAGGATTAGGAATCTGGTTCCACCACAGAGACAAACTATCGACAATAAAATCACTGGTTTTGTAATAACTGCCAAAGTTGAGATAGAGTTGTCCGTTCTCTTCATCCAGGATTCCACAAGGAATATATTTTTCTGTGGCTCCCATATCGTGGTCTTGGGCTTGATTGTTACCTCTAGTTTGTCCGCCACGACTATAATCGCCTATTTTCACCGTTGCCTTGCAATCCAAGCTTAGACGTTTGACTCGGTCATTTTTTTTCTGGTCTTTAACACTTATCTTTTTAAAGATAGCGTCGGTTTCAGCAATTTTTTTTGAGGTTTAGCTTTGAGCACTTTTCTTAAACGATAACCCATCCGATTCAAGATTACTGCCATCGTGCTCGGGGCAGGAATTTCCAACTCGTCGAACCCCGACCTCTTAACTGAGATATCGCTTCGGTGGCTGTCAGTCGGGTATAAGCAATCGATGTCTTAAAACTGGGGTCTTGTTGACTATGAGCTTCGGCTATCTCCTTTAATGCTTGTGCAGCAAAGGGTTGTTTTTCTTCCCACTTTTTGACTCCGCTACACATCGATTGTGCCCCCACACAAATCATTCCACTCCACTTTTCTGACAATCCTAATTCGATAGTGTGGCGACTCCAACCCCACAGCGTTTCTCCATATCTGGCATTGCCATCACAATATTTTAAACACATTTCTGCCTGAAACCCTCGACGTGAAGCACCTTTCATTTTTCTCGCTGCTAAACGTAAATCTCTTATTTGAGATTCAGTTAATTTTTGACTCTTCTCCTCTTTTTTCAACTAAATTCTTCCTGATTTTCCCTGAGTGACATTCTAATTTTAATTCTTTGGGATATTTTTTGGCAGAAATCACCTTATTTTTGAGGACTTCTTCCTAATAACTTATCGCGCAATTTTAAAATGCGATCGCGATATTTAGCTGCTTCTTCAAATTCCAATGCTTTAGCTGCATCTTTCATTTTTGCCTCTAGTTGCTCGATTACATCGGGGATTTTTTCTAAAGGTAATTCGTCAGATTGTTGATAAATTTGCTCTAATTGTTCGGAGTTTAAACGACGAGAGATATCTAAGAAAGCCAAAATAGAATTTTCTTCGTTTTTAACAATTGGTTTGGGGATAATATTGTGACGTTTATTGTAGGCAATCTGAATATTACGTCTTCTTTCCGTTTCTTCAATTGCCCTCGCCATACTGTTAGTTAAGTTATCAGCATATAAAATGGCTTGCCCTTGAATATGACGGGCTGCCCTACCAATAGTTTGAATAATAGAACTTTCAGAACGGAGAAATCCTTCTTTATCAGCATCAAGAATTGCTACCAAAGAAACTTCTGGTAAATCTAAACCTTCCCGTAATAAATTGACCCCAATTAAGACATCTACTTCGCCTTTTCGTAGAGATTGTAAGATTTCAATCCTTTCTATAGATTTAATTTCCGAATGTAAATATTGAACTTTAACATCTCGTTCAGCAAAATACTCACTCAAATCTTCCGCCATTTTCTTGGTTAGAGTTGTAATTAAAACTCTTTCTTCTTTGGCAACTCGTTCGTTAATTTCGCCAAATAAATCGTCAACTTGTCCTTCCGTAGGACGAACTAAAAGTTCGGGATCGATGACACCAGTGGGACGGATAATTTGCTCGGCAACCAGCTCGCCCGATTTTTCTAATTCCCATTTGGCAGGAGTGGCTGAGACAAATATACATTGATTGACTTTTGTCCAAAATTCTTCAGCTTTTAAGGGACGATTATCCGCAGCAGAAGGTAATCTAAATCCATGTTCGATTAAGACTTTTTTCCGCGCTTGATCGCCGTTATACATTCCCCTTAACTGTGGTACCGAAACGTGAGATTCATCTATTACCAGTAGCCAATCATCCGGAAAATAATCTATTAAACATTCTGGTGGCGCACCTGGTTGTCTTCCTGCTAAATGCCGGGAATAGTTTTCAACTCCATTACAATAGCCAACTTCCTGCAAGAGTTCTAAATCGTAACGACAACGTTGCTCTAGTCGCTGGGCTTCTAACAGTTTATCGGCAGTTTCTAACTCTATCAAGCGAGCTTCGAGTTCGGTTTTGATTTCCTGACAAGCAGATTCTAGTCTTTCTTGAGGAGTAACAAAGTGCCGAGCTGGATAAATATTAATGCCATTTAAACTCTGCAAAATTTCTCCAGTAACAGGATCGACATAACGTAAAGCTTCAATCTCATCACCGAAAAATTCAATCCGTATAATACGATCCTCATAGGCAGGGACAATTTCTAGCACATCTCCTTTGACGCGAAACCGTCCTCGTTCAATTTCAAGGTCGTTACGGGAATATTGAACCGATACCAAATCCCTTAAAAGTTCCCGTTGATCTATCTCCATCCCCAACTTTAAAGGCACAGCAGCTTTCAAATACTCAGCGGGCATCCCTAAACCGTAAATACAGCTAATCGATGCCACCACAATTACATCTCGACGTTCAAAGAGCGATCGCGTTGCCGAATGACGCAACATATCGATTTCATCGTTAATCGAGGCAGTCTTTTCAATATAAGTATCACTGACAGGAATATATGCCTCTGGTTGATAATAGTCGTAATAACTGACAAAATACTCGACTGCATTATCAGGGAAAAATTGGCGCAACTCATTACATAACTGGGCTGCAAGAGTTTTATTATGAGCCAAAACTAAGGTTGGTTTCTCTACGTTAGCAATGATGTTCGCGATTGAAAAAGTTTTCCCAGTACCAGTTGCTCCGAGTAAAGTTTGAAAAGTATTTCCTGCCTGAAGGGATTCTGTTAATTGCGCAATCGCCTGGGGCTGATCTCCCTGAGGTTCAAAGGGGGCTTGCAGATTAAATAAGCTCATTTAAATAGGTATATTTATCCAGTTACGATCTTTCTTATTTAAAATAGCGCAAATATAACTATTAGTTCATCTGTTTTAAATTCTAGCCATTAGTATTTGATGACAATAGTTCAGAGACGTATTTTGTAGTATTAAATTATTGTTTTTAATACAAAAAGGTTTCATTTTTTGGCAACCAAGCCCAAATAAAATCATAAAACTGAAGCTCACCTTAAGCTTTATTTAAACTGTTTAATTAACCTTGTTATTTTAATTGATTTTTGCCATGATTTTCTATATTTACTCAAATCTATCGTTCCTCTTTTGACTCTCCCGTCGTGGGACGAAAGCGTCTTCTTCATAAAAAAGATCAGAACTTAAAGTTAATGGCTAATTACTAATGATGCTAGAAAAATTTGATAATACCAGCTTTAATCAGGATTATGTTGCTTGGCTAGAGACTCAGATTAAAATTTTGCGATCGCGCAATTACGAGCAATTAGATGTTCAGAATTTAATTACCGAATTAACAACACTAATTTATCAAGAAACTGGTGAAGTTAGAAATTATGTTTACAATGTCCTAGTCTGCTTGTTGTTGATTGATTATGGGCAAAAAGACGTTTCAAAAATAGAATTTTTGGATGCAGAAATTAACATTCATCAGCTTCAACTTAATTCCAAAATGACAGATAGTTTTAGGCTCTACCTGGAAGATAATTTAGAAGAAATTTACGCTAAGGCAAAGCAAACTGCAAGTTTAAAAAGTAAGCTACCGAGAGATAAATTCCCTTTATTTTGTCCGTTTAAATTGGACGAAATAGTTGGTGCAGAATATCATCTCTTCGGATGGAAAGTCGAACAAAAGTCAATCAGCTCAGAACGAATCTGAAATCTCAGAGGATAAACCACATCTAGTTTGAGCGTGGGGGATGCTGAATTTAGTTCAGCATATCCAACCACGCTGTTGAAACCTGTAGTTTTTAATGTAACTGTTCGAGAAAGTAACAAGTAGCAAGTAACAAGTTGTTCTTGATTCTTCTAACTCAAACTTTATTTAACCAGCAAAACTCCAGTTTTCAATGTGGACGGGGTTTAAATATTTTTTGAGCCTCAGAATTTTCGAGCAAATAATAAATAATGGTAATGAGTCTAACTGTGAATGTGATTTAAGAAGGGCAATTCTCTTGAAATACCTAGTTATTTGCTAATGGTACGGATTTTACTACCTACATTAGCATAGTGAGTCATGGCAATTAGTATTAAAAATAATTAACATAACTTATAGATACTTTAAATTTTTTGTGTGTCACGAGGTCGTGAACTAGCCATGGAATATTCAGAGCAACTATCTTTAGAACAGAAATTTAATTTAAGAATATTTGCCGATCAAGTACAAACTCTCTCTTCAGAAGAAGCTCAAGGGTTATCGATTGAACTATATCGACGGATGATGCTCAAAGATAACTTATACGATGAGTTATTACAAGATTATTGGAATATGGGTTCATTACCTGTGTCTGTTTAAAATCTCAATTCTACTAATTCCACTTACATTACCCAAATTTTTAGATATTCTTATGGAACTACATCAGATTGAAACCTATATCGATAGTCCCGATCCTCAAAATCGGATGAAAGCGATTACCGAGTTAAGAAACTATGAACCTGATTTAGTAGTTCCCTTACTCAAGCGAAGGATGTGTGACCAAGAGTTGATTATTCGTTCCTTTGTCGCTATGGGTCTGGGATATAAACGAACAGATGAAGGCTTTGAGTTGTTACTGGATTTAATTGAGCATGATCGCGATTACAATGTCAGAGCAGAAGCCGCCAATTCTTTAGCAAAATATGGCGCAGAAGCAATTCAACATCTTGTGCAACTATTCCGTCAAGACCCTAATTGGTTAGTGCGTTATAGTATTTTTGCCGCTATCGATCTAACTAATAATCCTGAAATTCTTCTAGAATTGATTGTTTTAGCACTTAAAGGAGAAGATTTAGTTGTTCGACAAACAGCGATCGCTAATTTAGAACAATTAGCAAATACACCTCAAAAGTCGATCGCTTTAGAACTTCTACTCTCGGCAGCGAAGTCAGATCAAGGTACAATCCGCGCCCAAGTAGCAAAAGTCTTGAGACATTTTGAAGACCCAGATGCAGAAACTGCTCTGATGAATCTGCGACAAGATTCTGATTATCGAGTTGTTGCTGCAACTTTAGAAGGACTTGTGTAGAATGCTAAGTCAATTAATTTAAAGGCTAATTGTTTTCCACTTAGAAAAGGTTGCTGCTTGACCACAATAGCGATGATCGTTATCAAGTAGATTCCAGATCGTAAAGTCTGAAATCATGTACCTTTTACCACTACTAGATACTCGAATCCCTCGACCATTACTCAAATAACCTTTAGTTGTTACCTGGTTTAAAAGTTCTAAACGTTCTTCTCGATCCATAGATTCGGCAGAATACCGCGAAGGCATCTGAGTCAACTGCTCCCAGTTTAGTTCCCAAAGGTCTAAAGCTTTTTGATTTCCGTAATTATAAATAGGATCTGGCTCCGTACCATGAGAAAATACGGGAAAAGGAGCTTCAAATAAGACCTGAGCTAATTGAAGAGGTGAGCCTTCAGCTTTAATAAGAGAACATCCTGTCCAATGCTCATAGCTTTTAATAAGTCTTAGACTATGTAAAATTATGGATTCTTGTTGCCAAGGCAATTGAATATTACTACTCATGACAAATTAGCTCTAAAGCATCCGGTAGTGTTGTCAAACTTTTGAAATTATACGTTAACAAGAGCGTCCAATGACTTCCGTTTTTTGGATGCTCTTGTTGTATCAAATACTACCTTGGCAGGAATTTTCAGCCCGTCAAGAAATTTTAGCTCCAATATGAATAGCAGCAGCACTCATAGATGGTAAGGAAATATTAGCTTCTCCGTTATGATTGACTTTGATTACGGAGCCACTGCATTGAGAGCCATTGTCCGTTAACTCGCCATCAATCACATTGCAGTATGTGCCTTGTGTCAGGCTAGTCTTAAAGGTGCGACTCAAGGTGTTTCCTTCTCGATTGATGACCACAAAGCCTCGATCGCCACGTCCAAAAGCGATCTGGTTATTGCCATTAGTCCACCAGTCAGTCACCAAGAATTTTTCCGATGTGAAATTGTGAAAAGCGACCATATTGGCGATGGGTCTCCAGCGATGTTCGCATTTCCATTCATCAAAGCAAGTGGGTTCACCATCAACATAAATATCATGGGTATTCCCTGCCATATCAGAGGGGGGACCCTGATTACCATCAGAGAATTCGTAGCTAGACATGATGCGTGGGTAACCGTAAGGCCAGGCCAACATAAACACATTAGTTAGGTCATAAAGGATGCCATCTTGATGAGTAACAATATGTCCGCCACCGCCATGGCCTCGTTGATTATCGTGGTTATCGACAAAAACTAAAGCATTGCTACTTGGCATAAACCCCCACTCTTCGCCAAAGTTTTCTAGCCAAGCTAATTTACCATTGAAGAAAGTATCGCTGAGTTTGACACTGTATTTGAATTCAGTGACATCGCCATTCTGGAAGTATTCATTAGCGGTGATTGGTTCGCCACCTTGATCGATAACTTCTTGATAAATGTAGGGTTCCCCTTTCAGGCTACTTGTAATGGCTTGGATATCATTGGTACTCATATGCTTGGAGGCGTCCAAACGAAAGCCAGCAACGCCTAAATCGATTAAATCGTTCAAATAGTTGACAATTTGTCCTCGCACATAGTCAGAACTAGTATTGAGATCGGCCAAATTGACCAACTCACAGTTTTGGACTTCCCAGCGATCGCCATAGTTGTGGATGTCGTCATTGCCATTCTTACCACAATGGTGAAAGTCCTGAAAGGAATACAGACGAGGATAATCATAAGGTTCATACCTAGAGCCTACATAACCGACCCCACTACCCACACCTGTCATGTGATTGATAACAGCATCGACATATACATCAACACCCACAGACTGACAACGGCTTACCATGTCTGCAAATTCAGAGCGTGTTCCACTCCGACTTTCAATTTGATAGCTGACTGGTTGATAGCGTTGATACCAGGGAAAATTATTGACAACCGCATGTTCATTCGGTGGGGAGACTTGCACTGCGGCAAAGCCTTTTGGTCCGAGGAAACTTTCGCATTCTTGAGCAATATCTGGCCATTTCCATTCAAATAAATGGACCGCGACGGTTCTGGGGGAAAGTGTTTGAGCTGTGGCGGCAGGTGTCCAATAGATTGAGCTACCTAGAAACCCAAAAATAGCCAATAGTACCGTCAAAATTTTAGATAAACGGAATCTAAGCTTGTAAAGCATACGCATCTTGATTACTCGTTTAGATAGGGACAGTTAAAATCTTTTGATGACTAACTCAACTGAAAGAATCATCAATTCTCATGCCTCAGAACCGTAAGCTACACCGCGATATTTGCGGACACCTAATTGAGATTTAGCAGAGAGTAAAGGCTGGCAGCGAGTATAACTTTGTCCCAGGAAACGAGCAGTATGTATCGAAGGCTGGGTTTCAATTTGATTGTTAGATTTAGAGTAAGCTTGACCTAAAAAACGTAATTTCATTGTTTCTATCTCCCGTTGGTTAACTTGCTTCAGTATTTAACGTGAGAATCGGGAAGAAGTGGAGAAAGTTTAGCTGATACAGTTGACATATTTATGACGGACTACAAGCAAGCGATCGCTTTTTAGACTGATATTTAACCTTTAACCATGGTGTCTCATTCTGATTAGTTGCGCCTAAAATATATCTTCACTACTATCGCTTTCTCTAGAAAATATGTCATCTTAAAACAAGTCAGAGATAATTCTCCATATGTAAAAAGCGATTACGCTGCGCGTAGCCTTCGGATCGCCTAAATAATCAGTAAGCCCATTATTATAAATGTCAGAACAGAAAAAAATTGTTGTTATCGGTGCAGGATGGGCTGGTTTAGGAGCAACATCCCATTTAGCTCAGCAAGGTTATGATGTCACATTATTAGAAGCAGCACCCTATCCTGGGGGGTTAGTGGCAGGTTGGAAAACTCCAGGTGGAAGATCGGTTGAAGGGGGCATACACGGATTCTGGTATCCCTACCGTAATATTTTTGATCGAGTTAAGGAACTTGGGCTGGAGCCTTTTACTCGTTTTACTCGCTCTTCACAATATTCTCCGGCGGGGTTAGAAGTTGAATCGCCCATTTTTCAGGATGAACCTCGTTTACCCTCTCCTATGGGTACATTTATATATACTCGCTTTAAACGCTTACCTTTGGGCGATCGCCTTTCGGCATTACCTTTGCTGTATGCAGTAATTGATTTTGATAACTCCCACGAAGCATGGCAACGCTACGACAAAATTACTGCTAGAGAATTGTTCAAACAGTATGGGGTTTCGGAACGGCTGTACAAAGAATCCTTTGAACCGATGCTCTTGGTAGGTTTGTTTGCTCCCGGGGAACAGTGTTCTGCCGCCGCCGCTTTAGGAATGCTTTACTATTTCATTCTGGCTCATCAACCTGATTTTGATGTGGTGTGGTGTCGGGGCACTGTCGGAGAGAAAATATTTAAACCCTGGATTGACCAAATTGAGAAGGTAGGAGGTAAAGTTCTAACTAATAAACGAGTTAGTGATATTGTCATCGATGAAACAGGTAAAGCCACAGGAGTAAAATGTGGCGATGAGTTTTTTGCCGCCGATGCAATCATCTCTGGAGTAAGTGTTACCGGTATCAAAAAGATCGTCGAAAATAGTAGCACTCTAAATAATTATTCTCAGTTCCGTAACCTAGCTAATTTGAAAGGCATTGATGTTCTAGCAACTCGCCTGTGGTTTGATCGCAAAATTAATATTCCTCTCCCATCTAACGCTTGTTTTGGTTTTGATGCCACAACTGGTTGGACATTTTTTGATCTCAACGATCTTCATGATGAGTATCACCATGAACCCAATAGTGTTATTGAGGCAGATTTCTATCATGCCAACCAACTTTTAGGGATGACAGATGAACAAATCACGCAAAAAGTACACCGCGATCTAACTACCTGCATTCCTGCTTTTGGTTCAGCACAATTAATTGATAGTAGTGTAATTCGCGTTAAGGAAGGAGTCACTCACTTTTTCCCTGGTAGTTATCAAAACTTGCTCTCAGCCAAAACTGATATTCCGAATTTATATATGAGCGGGGATTGGATTGTAACTCGACATGGCTCTTGGTCACAAGAAAAAGCTTATGTTACAGGTTTAGAAGCTGCCAACTTGGTTATTGACCAGTTTAATATGGGTGCAAAAGCAAATATTATTCCTATCGAAGCTGATGAACCCCATATTCAAGTGGCTAGAACAATCAATAAACAAATTAGGAGCTTCAGTAGTAACTTATTACCTAATTTTTGGTTGCCATAAACGCTATTTTAAAACTGCTTCGCGGTCAGCTATTAGCTAGTTAAACTAGAGATGATTTTCGAGAGCGATTTGATAATTCCTATACATCTATGGTGGGATGTATTTTTTGGCTGACTAATTCAAAATGTACCTGCAATTACAAATAAATTAAGTTTTCTATGACAAATAATAGTTTAAAACGTGCCGTTGGTACATTTTTTACCCGTCAAGACGCAGAAGAGGCTCTAATGGAGCTTAGAGATGCCGGCTTCAATATGGATCAAATATCAGCGATCGCCCAAAATCCTCAGGGTGAAGATAACCTAGCTGATGTAGAAGTTCAATCTAGTTCAGAAAGAGCAAAAGATGGCGCAGAAACAGGAGCAGTTATGGGCGCGACTACTGGGGGAGTATTAGGATTAATTGGTAGTTTGAGTATTTTAGCTATTCCAGGTGTTGGTGTTGCTACAGAAGTTGCAGTATTGCTGGGCAATGCTCTTTTAGGGAGTGGTATAGGTGCTGCTGGTGGTAGTTTAGTTGGAGCTTTAGTGGGTTGGGGTATTCCCGAGGAACAAGCACAATACTACAATGAGCTTTTGGCAAAAGGCAGTTATATTGTTTTAGTAGAGGGTACAGAAGCTGAAATAAATGGTGCAGAAGCTATTTTGCTAACACGCAAAATATATAACTGGAATGTTTATAATGCTCCTGGAAATCACAATTTGATGGGAATTTAACTAAATAAGTATTAATGCTTGAGTCTATCGTCAACATTATAAATTCCCTGGGTTATCTGGGTATTGCTCTGTTAATGGCATTAGAAAATTTAGTACCGCCAATTCCCTCTGAGGTAATTATGCCTCTATCTGGATTTGCTGTTACTCAGGGAAAATTGCAGTTTATTTATGTTGTCCTTGCAGGAACAATTGGTTCAGTATTAGGAGCAACTCCTTGGTACTTTCTGGGAAAATCTTGGGGATTAAGGCGGACACGAAAAATAGCCGATCGCTACGGGAAATGGCTAACGCTCTCAGGAAAAGATGTCCAAAAAGCTAAAATCTGGTTTGATGGTAAAGGTTACATAGCAACGGCTGTTGGTCGTCTTATACCAGGGATAAGAACTTATATTTCTCTTCCCGCAGGCATTAGTAAAATGCCTCTATTGCCGTTTTTAATATATTCAACGGCAGGCTCAATTATTTGGGTGAGTTTTTTAACTTATGCCGGTTATATTTTAGGTGAAAATTATCATAAAATTGGTACATATTTAAAACCATTTTCTACATTTATCTTGATTTTAATTTTAGTTATTTCTATTTATTGGATAGTCAAAAGAAAAACAACTGAAAGCAATAAAAGATAATAAAAATATATTATATCAATTATTTTAACTGTTTATAATAACTGACAGTTTTTTTCATTTAAAGAATAAGTATATAGACTATAAATTATATTTATAGAAAACATTAAAATCGATCATTTATTGATTCCAATTTTGAGATACAAGTATTTTTTTGTAGCATAAATTAATCGATACATTTGCGACACATTTTTTTTACCTAATCTTTACACAGTAACGCTTTGTGTCATTGTAATATTACATTTACTGCTCTAATCTCTAATCTCTAATTTAACTATATAAGCCAAAATTATAATGGAGTAAATAAATGTTTGTTTTAAGCTTTTATTATTCTCATAATAGTGTTTAAAAATCCAGTTAAATAAATATTTATTTTGGTTAACCAAAAACACAAAATATCATCATAAATTGCAGCTCGATTTGATTTAAATCTTATCGATAAAAGACTTAATAATAAGCAACCATCAGTTTTAATAATATATTTAAGCTCACCATAGCTTTTAAAATTGCTCGTACGGATATTAGCTTAAGACTATTTCAAAAACTAAAGTAAAACAATTGAGCCTATTTTTACTTGTATAATTTTTTCTAACATTGGATAAATGCATACTATCTATCAATAAATTATCAATTAAAAATACATCTGTTCACTTCACTTTATTTTTTAAATCACCATACAAATATTTGTAATTATATTGTAGTGAAGCAAGCTAATGCTTGTTTTGAAGCTTCACTGTTTTTATTGATGCACCAGCCAATTAGTGAAGATATTATTATTCGTTTAGCCAAACCTGAAGATTCAGAAATCATCGTTGATATTCAGTATAATGCTATCAGAATTATATCGGCAAAAGATTATAATTATAGACAATTAAATGCTTTGTTGAGAAGTAAAAGTTTCCAGAGAAAATCAAAAGAAATTATTTTTGTTGCTGAAATTAATCATCAAGTAGTGGGTTTTGCATCATTGATATACCCTTTCAATACTGTTGGCGGAATTTTTGTCAGTCCCGCATTCGCCAGAAAAGGAGTCGGTACAAAATTGTTGCAGCGACTTGAACAGGAAGTTATTGCTAATAATATTCCTATTCTTTGGGTTAGTTCTTCTTTAACTGGTTATCCTTTTTATCAAGCCAATGGTTATCGTACTATTGTCAGAACCAACTTCCCACTATATTCAACCTATATCCCTGTCGTTCAGATGAAAAAAAGATTATTATCAGTTACTAGAAAGGAAATATTTAGGGAAGTATACCAATTTTTTGCTGTGATAGCGATGACAACTATAATTACTTTTTTATTTTTGTAAGAAACACAGACCGTATTTACTTTAAACGAGTAATATTATGGTCTGACATTGACGGTATAGGTTAAATCAAAAGGAGAAAAGGAAGTCTGATCTGTTGCTGTACCACTGATTTCTAGTACATAAGCTCCGGCACTTGGAAAAACAATGTCTGCTCCGGGGATTTGTTGGTATTTTTCGACATCAATTGCTTTTAACTCAGGCTGTAAAATTGGTTGAGCATCAGCAGTACGAGGAACAGCGTAAACATTTAACTCGCAGTTACATTCTGACAAAGGAATGCTTTTTCCTCCGCGACGAGTCAGAGCGAACCAGGCTTTGGTTTTATTGCCTGCTCGGGGATTATGATTAGGTTCAATGTGAAATGTAGCTGCTACTTCGTTAGATATTTCCACATTGTGGGCAATTACTGGTGCCGTTAGTAAGGTGAAAATTGATATTAGGCTGAATTTTTTGACTGAATTCAAATTAAACATCTAATTAAAATAAACTTTTTGAGCAAAAAAGCAGGAGCAATATGAAGCGAAGACTTATCAGACTAATCATCTTCATTTTACTCCCAGAAATAAGACCGACTATTTTTGGTGATTTTTAATTTACTTTGGGTGTAACTTCGGAATCAAGATTTCGAACTAGATTTCTACAACCTGCACAGTCACAACCATAAAGTGTGATCGCCTTATCTCCTTCGCGGTCAATTGCTGCTGCTGCTTCCTGATCATATTCATTACAACTACAATCAGCGAAAGGATAATCTGTTTGTCTGGCAGGAATATTGCTAACCGGGTTATCGATTTCCGGAGCAGTAAAAACATACTCTTTAGCATTTACAGAATTAGCGGCGAAAAAAGTCAAGGCTACAGAGCTAGAACAACCGAGAGCAGTCAGTAATTTATTATTCATCAATTCCATCCGCATTAATTAAATTAAAAATAAATTATATCCTCCGCAAAATTAATTTTTTGGTATGAGCGAATACTTGAAGTTTTAGGCTGAGAATTTTTATGTATAAATCATTGTTTACTGAACTTGCAGAAGTTTATGAGTTTGCAGACTAATTCGCCACCTTGGATGGTGCAAAATATAGTTAAAAATCAATTCTTTGCTTTGAGGTGATTTCCATTCTGGTTGCAAGTAACATAAAGTTTTTTCTGGTACTAACGCAGCTTGTTGTTCAGCCCATTTTAAGTCATCCTCATTACTAATAACTACTTTTAATTCATTGGTCCGGCTATAAATATTGTTATGGGGTGCTTTAAACGTCTTGGGAGAAAAAGTGACCCAGTCAAAATCTCCACTAAAAGGATGGGCGCCAGAAGTTTCTAAATGAACCTGCATTCCTTCGTTTTTGAGAGCGGCGGTAAGAGGTGCTAAATCGTGCATCAAGGGTTCTCCCCCCGTAATAACCACGATCGCCGGATTGACTACTTTAGCAGCGATCGCTAATTCTTGAGTAGACTGTTGGGGATGATTTTGGGAATTCCAGGAGTGTTTTGTATCGCACCAAGGGCAATGGACATCACAACCTCCTAGACGAATAAAAAAGGCATTTACTCCTGTCCAATACCCTTCTCCCTGAACGGAATGAAAAGTTTCCACAATAGGATAAGTAACAATTTTGGTAACGCTGTTCAAGATAGTTAATTTTGTTGGGAACAATTAAAAATAATATCTTGATCTTAAATCTTATTTTCCTTAGACATCCCCCTTTAATAATTAAGATGATGAGTTATGCTTGGTGTCATCTATAAAATCAAATTCAATCAAGTTGAAACTGACTGATTCTTGTCTTGGATAGATGTTGGAGATAGAAAGGTTATGACTATATTGTCCATAGAAGAATTTAACCAGAAATCTAGATCGGGTGATAGTGCTTACGAAAAAATTTATCAGGAGAGAACTATTGTTGCTGGACTAGCATTTTCTGTAGCTCAAGTCGAAGCTGCTGAGCATTATTGTCAGAAATATACTAGCGAAAAAAACGGTGCAATATGCATTATAGTCAGGGAAAAAAGTTTCCTGCGAGTATGGAGTGAAATCTCATCAGGTCAGCAAGAACCGTTGAAAAAACAGCAGGATGTTTCTTCTAATTTATCCTTAACAGAAGAAACAAGTGAATCCTCAGACAATCTTTTAGTTGTCGAAGAAGAGTTTATCGATGTTTGTCAAACAATATTGACTGAATATATTGGTCCGGTTGCTCCAGTTATCTGTAAAAAAACTTTGGCCAAAAAGCCTCAATTGACTCGCACACAATTTGTCGAGATTTTAGCCAAAAAAATATCTGACCCTCAACAAGCCCAAGAATTTCAACAAACACTTTTGAATTAAAGTCAAATCAGCAGATGTTTTAGAAATTACAGTTTGAATTGCTAATCTTCTTCTTCTTCAATCATCTGTAAAGCCATTTTGAGGCTTTCAACCATGCGGTTAAGAGATTTAGCTAAAGAACCAATTTCATCTTTACTATTATGATTAAATTGTAGATCCAGATCCCCCGTGCTAATTTTGTTAGATAACAATGCCATTTTTTTCACAGGTTGAATAATTGCACTTTTTAAGAATAAATTGATCAAAGCGATCGCAATTAAAAAGATCATCCCTACAATACTTAGTACTGACAATTGTAATTGACGGGCGGCTTGGTATACATTTCTGGCGGGAACAGAAACAATCTGAGAAGCAACAATTTCATTTAATTTCCAACCAAAGCCGTGTTCACTGCCATAGGTACTGACTAAATTTGCTGGAGCTCTTTCTGGGGTATCATGACACTCTAAACAGCTAGCTTTTTTAATTGCTAGAGGTCTAGCGATATAGTAAAACTTACCATTGCCATCAGTACGAAAACCGGTTTTTTCCTTAAGCTGCTCGTTTTGACGGAACCTCTGGGTAATTTCAGTTTCAAATTGATCTGCCTTATCTCTGGGATTAGTTGGATTAAGAGTTGCTTCTTTGTAAAGAAAATTTTGATATTCTGGCTGCTTTCTTAGCCCTTCAAAAACTTCGCGAGCTGAATAGGCTGGTACAGTTTCGGGTATAAAATATTCCTCACTGGCTAAACGAGATGCCAACTCTGGCTTCACTTGTGAACTAGTGTAATTTCGCACTGAGTTCATGGTTTCGATAATTAGAAAAGCTTTATCTGCTACTTCCTGTTCAATTTTAGTTTCCAGAATACGGGAGAGAAAAATACCACAAGCGGCGATCGCACTAATTAAAATACTGATTAAAATTAGGTTAAGCTTAGTGCCTAATTTTAGATTTTTAAAAGCCAACATAACTGTGCTCGAATTTTGTGAACAATAACTATTGTTAGATTGCCCAAAATTCTTAGCAAAATTAGGCTAGATACAGAAAAAAGGGTGACTTCTCAAAAAGCCAGGGATCGCTCACCGCAAAAACTTAGGATAGATATAAGGAGGCATATGGGGAAAGTTCTCCCAGAGATAAATATGGTTTTGAAGGATAATTTACCAACAAAATAGTTCAGAATTAAGCATTATTAATCCACATCAAGCGTAATATTTATCAACGGTCACAGCAGATAATTATCCTCTAGTTTGACTCATAATTTCTTTAGTTTGAGTCATAAACGCTGCAATTAAAGGTTGACCCAATTGAAGCAAAGGTTCTACTATTTCTTTTCCTGCGGTTTCTGGAGTACCTGCATTGAAAGGTGGTTGAGGATTATATTCCATCATTAACTGAGCCATTTTCGCAGTATCTTCACCACAGATTAGATTTAGTAGAGTTAATCCGAAATCGATGCCTGAAGTTACACCTGCCCCCGTAATGCGATCGCGATCAATTACTACTCTTTCGGGAATAACCTCTACTCCTAACATAGCTAATTGATCGCGAAATGCCCAATGACAGGTAGCTTTGTAGCCTTGTAATAGATTCGCTGCTGCCAAAATTAATGAACCCGTACAAACGCTAGTTATGTATTTAGCTGTGTTACTTTTCTGCTGTAAAAAATTCAAAATTTCCCTATCTTTCATTACTTCAATTTGACCTATTCCTCCACCGGGAACGCAAATAATATCAAGCGTAGGACAATTATCTAGTGTTGTTGTGGGTGTGATTATTAAGCCTTCGTTGCTGGTAATAGGGGTTAATGTTTTCCCAAGTAAATGTATGGTTGTATTTGGTGGAAAAGCCAAAACTTGATAAGCAGCCATAACATCTAATTGAATTACATCAGGGTAAACCAAAAAGCCAATGTTTATTTGTCCTGTCATTATTTAGTTATTGAGGGAAAATAGACGATCTGAAACGATAATAAAGAGAAACTAATTATCTGAATAGTACCCAAGTGGGTATATTGTCACTGTTAATCATGACTTTTCACTCCTTATTTCAAAGAATGGCAGGGGCATCAACTGAAGCTGAATTAAAGTATTTGTTGATGGATAACCTGAACCAATATTTTGGAGTACAACGCTGGGGAATTTATTTAGCAGATCGAGAAAATGATCTAATTAGTTGTGATGTCAAAGGAGTAAGCGATCGCTTTGTGGAAAGATATCAACAGATTGGTCAGTCTGTCGACCCCGTACTCAAATATGTCCAAGAATATCATGCCCCAGCTCATGAAGAATTAGTATTGCCCAAGGGGACATGGAAGCAAAGTCAACTTTATCAAAGATGCTGCATTGAATACGATCACGAGCATATTATGACAGGTCCTATCATTGGTAACGGTCAATTAATTGGGACAATTAACTTTGCTCGTATTGGTATTACTCCCGCTTTTGATGTTCAAGATTTAAGTAATTTAAGTGCCGTATGTATGCACTTATCTGCTTGTTTAACTAATTTACGTTTTCAAGCTGTTCCTATAGAAAACCCATATTTCAAGTTATTAACCACAAGAGAAATTCAAATTGCCAATTTAGTTGCCCAGGGATTGACAAATGTTGAAATTGGCAAAGAATTATGGATTAGCCAAAATACAGTAAAACAAGCTTTGAAACGAATGTTTCGTAAATTAGAAGTTAGTTCCCGTACTGCAATGATCGCCAAGTTAAAAAGTTAAGTTGCTTAGCTGGCGATCGCCATAGCACAATCTAAAGTAGGGGCAAGGTTACGGTTACAGTTGTGCCTTCGTTAACTTGACTATCAATTTTGATTTCGCCTTGGTGAGTTTCGACACAGCTTTTAACAATTGCTAAACCTAAACCTGTACCTGGAATTCTGCCCACGTTACTAGCGCGATGAAATGGTTGAAACAAATTTTGATGGTACTCTTCAGGAATACCAATTCCCCAATCTTGGATGCGAAAAACCATCACTTGTGATTGAGGAATTAGGTCAAATTTTATTTGCTTGCCATCTGGGGAATATTTAATCGCGTTTGCCAGTAAATTGCCTAAAATATGTCTTAATAAACCTTCGTCCCAAGCAGATTGTTTAATTTCTCCTTGAACATCAAACACAATTTGAATTTGTTTTTTGTCAGCATTAAATTGTAATTGTTCTACTAACTCCAAACAAAATAGCTCTAAATTTAAGGGAGTCAGGTTACAGCGAAAAGTATCAGCATCAGTTTGTCCGACCAAGAGGACTTCATCCAAAAGTTGCACCATATTTTTGCTGGCATTACGCAGCATCTGAAATAAATAGACTTTTTTCTCTTCATTCAAGCGATCGCTTTTATTTTGGAGTAATTCGGCACAAGAAAGTACCGTGGTTAAAGGACTACGAAAATCATGGGAAAACATCGAAACCAATTCTGATTGAATATGATTGATTTCTTTGGCTTTCATTAATTCAGCAGTTTTTTGCTGAATTTGGTTCATTAGATTTTCGTTAGTTTCTCGCAGTAAGTCTGAGGCTTTTTGCCGCTCAATCGCATATTGAATTGAGCGTACTAAAACATCAATATTTATTTTACGCTTCACCAAATAATCCTGTGCCCCTTGTCTGACAGCCTCAATCGCTTGTTGATTGTCATTGGTATTAGTCAAAACAACAATTGGTAGATGGGCAAAATTTTGGACTATTAATTCTACAGAGGCTAATCCTTGACTATCAGGTAAAGTTAAGTCGAGTAAAATTAGGTCAAAATGCTCTTGTTTAAGTCGATTTAAACCATTTTGAAGTCGGGTAACATGAGTTAAGCTAAACTGATTGAGATTAAAGTTCTGCAAAATTTCTTTGATTAATCTAGCTTCAGCCACATCATCTTCAATCAACAAAATTCTGATCACTTTCTGTTCAATGTTAGATTGCAGTTGAGATACTCCGACGGAACTTTCAGACATAATTTCCCTGAACTGGTGCTAATTGGCAAATTGCTATTGAGAAGGGAGAGTTACGGTAGTTAGCCAAAATTCCTCAATTCGCTTGACTATTGTAAATAACTGATTAAGATTACGGGACTTGGTAATAAAACAGTTAGCGTTGAGGTCATAACTTTGATGAATATCATCTTCATTTTTAGACGTAGTTAATACAATTACAGGAATCCGCTTTAATTCTGAATTGGTTTTAATTTCTGCCAATACTTCTCGACCATCTTTTTTGGGCAGATTTAAATCCAAGATAATTAAATCAGGGCGTAACGCCTCAGCATACTCACTTTCTTGACGCAAGTATGCCATGGCTGCTACACCGTCTCGGGCAGTTACCATTTGGTAATCAATGGAACTATTTTTTAATGCCTCTTGAATGAGTCGTATATCAGCTTTGTTGTCCTCCACTAAAAGAATGATTTTTGGCTTTGCGTCCATTTCTAAGGTCACGTTCACTCCCTCCTACTGGGATCGTAAAGTAAAAAGTAGCTCCTTGGCCTAATTCTGACTCTACCCAAATTTTGCCTCGATGACACTCAATAATTTTTTTGCAAATTGCCAAGCCCATACCCGTGCCTGGATATTCATCTCTGGTGTGGAGACGTTGGAAAATGATAAAAATGCGCTCGCTAAACTGCGGATCGATACCAATGCCATTATCTTGAACCGAGAAGAGCCATTCATCTTCTAAGCGTTCAACTCTAATTTCAATTTTGGGTGGTGCCGTACTACGGAATTTGATGGCATTGACAATTAGATTTTGGAATAATTGCATTAACTGAGTGCTGTCCGCCCTTAATGCGGGGAGAGGATCGGCAACTATAATCTGAGCATTACTGTCGCGGATGCGTCTTTGTAAATTAGTTAAGGCTTTTTCTAGGGCAACTTCTACATCCGTAATCTTGAATTCGCTTCCCTGAGAATCTACCTTGGAATAAACCAGCACATCATCAATTAGAGTTTGCATTAAACTGACCCCATCAACGGCAAACCCAATAAAGTCCTTGGCATCTTCGTCTAGGCGATCGCCATAGCGCATTTCTAGAAGTTGAACATAGTTGGAAACATGATTTAACGGTTCTTGTAAATCGTGGGAGGCAACATAGGCAAATCTTTTCAACTCGGCGTTAGAGCGTTCTAAGTCCTGAGCTAAAAGGGCTAGTTCTTCTGCTTGTCGTAGCACTATATTGACAATGGCTCGTCTTAATTCTTTGACACCATTAATTTCTACTTGCTTCCAGGGCAACGAAGTTAAACAGACTTCCTCTTTCCATAATTCAAAGGATTTGCGGGGAGATAAACGCAGTCCAACCTCAGAGTTAATAGTTTCATAGGCATTATTAGGATCGCCACCCCAGTTTACTGTTTGAATCACCTCTCGTCGAAACCAAAGAACATAGTTACGACGAGAAATAGCCATCGCCACTAAGCCACTAGCAACATTTTTATAGGCTTCGGCTTCAGGATAAATCTCTGCTAAGGAATCGGTATAAAATACCTCTTCATTAATATTTTTATAGAGCCACTGTACCAAAAAACTAAGTTCTTCTTCTGTGGGTGTTTCCCCCACTAAAGTCCAATTTCCATTGAAACAAACCGCTGCTCCATCTGCTGCTGCTAAATCGAGAAAATCAGACTCATCTTTGACTAATCCATCGACAAAATTGGCTGATTCTGTCATCTGGTCAACTAGCTGCGATCGCATGGTAGCTAGCTTCATCCGATAGTCATAATCTTCACTTTCTTCTCGATTAGAAATTTCAGAAAAAATAACTCGCCCTAAGAATTCACAGGCTTTTCGTAATTCATAAGGGACGTACTTAGGGGTTAAATGATGGCAGGCAATTAATCCCCAGAGCTTGCCATCTTCAATCAAGGAAATAGTTAATGATGCACCTACCCCCATGTTATGGAGATATTCTAGATGGCAATTATAAGGACTTCTTAAAATGGAGAGCGTAAGATCTACAGAGCGATCGCTGTGGGGGTTTTTAGCGGGGAACAATTCTACAGGTTCGGCATAGGCATCAGGAATAAGTCTGATCCAATTGGAACTAAACAGCTTTCTAGCTGGCTTGGGAATATCGGAAGCAGGAAAATGTAGATTGAGATATGGTTCGAGATGGTCTAATTTTTCCTCTGCGATTACTGCACCATGATCGTCTTCGTCAAACTTATAGAGCATGACTCGATCAAATCCCGTTACTTTGCGCACCTCATGAACAATAATTTGGCAAAAATCTGACAAACTGGCAGTCTCTTGCAATTGATTAATCGAAGCTCTTGCCAGATGATAAAAACTGAGGAAAGGAATATTTTCTTGAGATGCTGCTGGCTCTAACTCTAAGATTAAAATACCATCTTTATTGCGATGAAAAACTCCATCAAAGATGACATATTCATCCCCTTCTTTTCTCGCCCATATTTTAGTTGGGTTGATAAAGTCAAGGTTATCTTGATTCACTCCTCGTTGAATAATTTCAAATTGAAATGGATCGAGTAGCTCTTCTAGGGTGTGCCCAATCATCTCCTCAGGATGAATACCAAATACCGAATAAGAATTCGTAGTTGTCTGGACTATTTTTAGCTCTGGCTCTTGTAGAACCAAAATAACCCCATGAGGCTGAATCAAACTAGAAGTATGAATTGCTTGCTTTTCTAATTCATTTAGACTACTAATACTGGCAAGTCGAATCCTAGTATCTTTCACTATTTTGCTCCTATATTTTAGGTTGTGGTGATGAACAGTAATCGGTAGAGCTTTATTGGTATTTGGGAGACATTGATTGAACTTAAAGTTGCTTAGATTTTTCCTCAGTTAAGTTTTGGCGAGTTTTACCAAATCCCCAATTTTTCTGATTTGATACGAGAAAATGAAATTAAGATTGAGTTAATGATTGAACTAATTAATTTTTTTCGATTTTAAATAGGTACTCTTACTAGAATAATCAACTAAAACTAGTTAATTATTGGGATTAAAATTTGTAATGCACTTCTTAAAGAACAAACACAAAAATTCAATTTAAGTAGTCTAAGATGAATTAATTTAACCGTTTCTTCTAAATTCTTGCTTTTGATTTCCTCTTTATTGCTTTCCTTTTCCCAAACAAGATAAGATACGGAGTTTAGAATTGAGCAAAGAATCTTGAGTGAAAATACATCATTAGTAGGAATTATTATGGGCAGTGATACCGATCTGCCTACTATGGAAAAAGCGATCGCCGTATGTGAATTCTTTAATATTAACCATGAAGTAGCTATTATTTCAGCTCACCGTACTCCTGAAAGGATGGTTAATTATGCCCGCAATGCCCACAAAAAAGGGATCAGAGTAATTATTGCCGGTGCAGGAGGGGCGGCTCATTTACCAGGAATGGTAGCTTCTTTAACTCCTTTGCCAGTCATCGGCGTACCGATTACTACTCGCCAATTAAATGGAGTGGACTCATTATATTCGATTGTGCAGATGCCTAGAGGAATTCCGGTGGCTACAGTTGCTATTGGCAATGCTCAAAATGCTGGTTTGCTG
This sequence comes from Pleurocapsa sp. PCC 7319, assembly GCF_000332195.1. NCBI lineage: Bacteria > Bacillati > Cyanobacteriota > Cyanophyceae > Pleurocapsales > Pleurocapsaceae > Pleurocapsa > Pleurocapsa sp. PCC 7319. The sequence continues at coordinate 2,564,964 of NZ_KB235922.1, read as the reverse complement.
GCGGTACAAATTTTGGCTACTAGCGATCCACAATTACAAAACAAAGTAGAACTATATCGGCAGAACTTATCACAAATGGTACTTGACAAACAAGAGCAACTTGATAAATTGGGTTATCAAGCCTACCTGGCAGGGATGAAAAATTAATAATTTTTCCTGGTGGATCATTTCGATCGAGGTATAACTTCTCTTAATAATTAATAGTTAAACTGATTAATTTTTAAATGAGAAAACATTAGAGTATTCTTTACAATTCTTTACCCGCACTAGAAATTAGTGTAAACTACCTGAGGAAAGTTATATATCAAAAGTAAGAGGAGCGAAGGAAAAGATGCAGTCGGCCCAGACACTGCGAACAGTATCAAGAGAGTATTTAAAAGCTCCTGGTGGATTGAACCCCAATGTGTTGATGGTGATTGCAGCGATCGTGTTGCTGACTATATCGACCGCTGGTTATTTTACAGGGAAGATTCCTGGTTGGTGTTGTTTTATGGCCAATGTTTTGGCATTACATTTGTCAGGAACAGTGATTCACGATGCTTCTCATAATAGCGCCCACAGCAATCGTGTAGTAAATTCGATATTAGGGCATTGTAGTGCCTTGATGCTGGGATTTGCCTTTCCTGTTTTTACTAGGGTGCATCTGCAACATCATGCTCATGTTAACGATCCCGAAAATGATCCCGATCATTTTGTCTCTACTGGTGGTCCTTTGTGGCTAATTGCCGCCCGTTTTTTTTACCATGAATTCTTTTTCTTTCAAAGACGTTTGTGGCGTAAGTATGAGTTACTGGAATGGTTTCTCAGCCGATTAGTCTTAGTTACTATAGTTGGTTTGGGTATCCATTATGACTTTATTGGTTATGTCATGAACTTTTGGTTTGTTCCTGCTTTGGTTGTGGGAATAGCACTGGGATTATTTTTTGATTATTTACCTCATCGTCCTTTTAAAGAACGCGATCGCTGGAAAAATTCTCGGGTGTATCCTAGCCCAATTTTGAACTTGCTAATTTTAGGGCAGAATTATCACTTAGTACACCATCTTTGGCCCTCTATTCCCTGGTATAAATATCAAGCAGCTTACTATGATACCAAGCCTTTGTTAGATGCTAAAGGTTGTGAACAATCATTAGGTCTTTGGGATGGTAAAAACTTTCTCAGCTTTTTATACGATATATTTTTAGGCATTCGTTTCCATAAACATTGATATGAGTTCGGAGTTCGGAGTTCGGAGTTATTAATTTTAGAGTTTAGGTACTCTTTTAAAATTAAATAATGGACGAGAGATTTAAATTCAAATTTGATATTTATCAACGTCGCTTTAAATACCCCTTACGTACTAGTTATGGTGTCTGGAAAGTACGTGAGGGGATTATTATTAGTCTTGAAGATCGAGCAGGTAAAGTTGCTCAAGGAGAAATCGCTCCTCTATCTTGGTTTGGCTCAGAAACCATGACTCAAGCATTAGAGTTTTGTCAGCATTTAGGGAAAATAATTACTGTTGCGGATATTGCTGCTATTCCCGATCGCCTTCCTGCTTGTCAATTTGCTTTTGAATCTGCTTGGTTGGATCTAATACAAGCTCAAGATAATAGACAGCCTGATGATTTAGACTATTGTTATTTATTGCCTGCTGGAGAGCAAGCTCTAACTACTTGGCAAGAAATATATCAAACTCAATCAGCAACTACTTTTAAGTGGAAGATTGGGGTTTATCCTTTAGCAACAGAAATTGAAATTTTACAGCAATTAGTTAGTATTCTTCCGCCACAGACTAAATTAAGATTGGATGCCAATGGAGGCTTAAATCTTCAACAGGCGCGAAAGTTGTTAGAAGTGACGGATACTCTTAAGGCGATCGAATTTGTGGAACAGCCATTACCCCCTAATAATTTTGCTGAAATTCTGCAATTAAGCCAAGAATACTCAACATCTTTAGCATTAGATGAATCGGTAGCTAGTTACGAACAGCTAAAATATGTCTATCAACGAGGTTGGCGCGGAGTATTTGTGATCAAGGCGGCGATTATGGGCTTTCCTAGTAAACTTAATAAATTTTGTCAAGATAATTCTCTGGATATTGTTTTCTCATCCGTTTTTGAAACCAAAATTGGTCGCTGTGCAATATTAAAATTAGCGCAAAAACTGTATCATCCTCGTGCTGTAGGTTTTGGTGTCAACCATCTGCTAAATGACTCCGCTTCAAAATTATAGCAATACCGACTTACATTAGGACACTGATTACTGATTACTTACGAGTAATCAAATGAACTTGTCCTAATACAACTTTGTACGGCTATAAACTATGCCATATGCGCTCTTAATACAGAACGGGGAGCCCTTCGCACCCGACATTTGATTGTTTCTTTCCCTAAAAGTTGATGAGCTTCATAGCGATGACAACCAGAAAAACCGTAATATTGTCCTTCAACTTCCAAGACATCAATCGGTTCAAGTAATCCGTCTTCAGCAATTGAATTAGCTAAGCTGATTACTTTTGCTCGGTCTGTCTGTCTGGGTAGAGGTCGATGAATTTGATTGACTGGAATTTCTCGAATTTGCATAGTAATGAACTCAAATCAAGGTGTAAACTTTTAACTTCTACAACATCAACTACTAATGTCGAGTTGACTTTTTTATGCGAACCACAACGAGAAGAAAGGTTTTAAAATATGGAGTTTTGACGTTGGCAGGAATGACTTTAGTCGCCCTGCTTACAAAAATATTAAAACCATCCTCAGACGAATCTCAATTTGCAATCGAGCTAATTGACAATATTCAGATTACCCCATCAGAAGAAATCTGGTCTTTAGCTATTTCGCCCAATGGTCAAACTTTAGTTAGTAGTAGCGAAGATGAAAATATTAGAAGTTGGAATTTGACAACTGGCGAAACCAAGGGGATAATCTTTGCTCATAATGAGATAGTGTATGCTCTAGCATTTAGTCCTGATGGTCAAGTCTTTGCCAGTGCGGGTAAAGATAAAAGGATAAAAATCTGGAATGCTCAAGATAGAAGCCAGTTAGGATTGCTTCAAGGACATCAAGATGCAGTCAGAGCGATCGCCATTAGTCCTGATGGTCAATATTTAGTTAGTGGTAGTTGGGATAAAACCGTTAAAGTTTGGCAACTAGAAAGCGGTGAGTTAATTACGACTTTTGAAGGTCATCAAGATCGTGTTGTCACCGTAGCCATCAGTAACGATTCTCAAGTTGTATTTAGTGGCTCGATTGATAATACGATTAAAGTATGGAGCATCAAAGAGGCTCAATTAATCACTACCCTCTCGCAGCATGATGATTGGGTTTTGGCATTAGCTACTAGTCAGCAAAAAAATTTGTTAGTTAGTAGTGGCAAAGACAGCACTCTTAAACTTTGGCAATATCAATCAATAGAACTCTTGCAAAAGTTTTTTATGGTATGATAATCGTTTATTTTTAAAAATTTCTGTGGGTTAAAATAATGGAAGTTGAGGATTCTTTGAGTAAGTAAAAATAGAGCGATCGCTAAATAAAAAAAAATGGCAGCATAAATTATTTCAGGAAATTTAATAATGACTGAAATCAGGAAAATTAATCTAGTTTTTCATCAAATTACTTAAGCTAATTCGTAATTATAAATACCTGCTATTAAATTACTTCTTAAACCAAATCTTCGGTGACGATTTCGATAGGGAAAAGATAATATTTTAAAGATTTTTAGCCGACGGTTAACGTGTTCCACGGCAATTCTTAACCGATTTAATTCACGATTATATTTCTTCTGGTCTTTGGTTAACTTTTTCTTTTTAGATTTCTTAATTGGGGTTTCACTCAAATTATGAAGTTTAGCAATTCCTTGATATCCTTTATCAGCTATTACCTTAAGGAATTGATGAAATTTCGTCTGACTATTTTTAAACAGTTTAAAATCATGCATTTTGCCTTTTGAGTGGGCCAAACATATAATTTGATTACTTTTTTGTCCAAAAACTACTTGAGTTTTTAAAGTATGCTCTCTTTGTTTGCCACTATAAAATCTTTTTTGATGTTTGGTAGGTCTTTCAATTGGACTCTCCATAACATCCATTAAAATCAAGTCTTCATCAAGAGACGAATCTAATAATTTCTTCTTTCCTGGCAAACTAAATTTTCGAGATTTAATTAAGATGTTTTCGATTTTTCTAACTAAACGATATACCGTAGATTCAGCTATTTTCCAATCTTTTGATATATGAAAATATGTTCGATATTCTCTCCAATACTGTAGAGTTACTAATATTTGATCTTCAATAATTAGTTTGCTTGGACGACCAGGTTTTTTCTTTTGCTTTTGTTCTGCCTTGACCAACCGTATCATCAGTCGAAAAGTTTGACGTTTTACTCCAGTAAATCGCTTAAATTCTCTTGAAGAAAGTTTACGAACTCGCCAATATTTCCTGCTTAATTTAGTAAACAAGTAAATCTTTCAATATACCATAAAAAACTTTTGCAAGAGTTCTATTGTTCTCAAGATACTCAAACAAGTCGGGAAATTTGCGCCCAAATAATCTCTCAGCCGCAGTAGTGCCATCGGTTCGTTTAAGAGCGAAATTATGAATCACAGTAGAGACTTTTAAACGGTTGCTGGATAGTCCTCGTCGATTATGATGAACTTGAGAAAGATATCCATTACGCCCCTCCACAGCAGAAGAACAACGTTGAAACTTACTGACCATCCAAATCGCCCAATGCTGCCATTGCTCTCGCTCCAAGGAACTCAAACTCATTGTCATCGGATGAATCCGGAGAAACTCTTGTGTTTTCCAGGAAGCTGCTTGATAATCCCCTCTCAAATCAGGATTTTTGGTGCGCTGAACCTGTTGTTGCCAATAAGCTGCGGGCAGTAAATAGTCCTTGACCCAGTGAACAAGATTGATCTCACATCCACAAGCAGCTAAACATTGGTCAACCCAAGACCACCAAAGATCAACTATGGCAGATAATGATTCAATTTGATTTTTCATCGCCCTGAGACTATTGCGAGAATCTTTAAGCTGATGAGTTTGTCTGAGAGTTTGAAGCGTATGAAGGATCGATTGAAGCTCCATTGCAACAGTTTCCGTAGTTTGAGGTCGATTCTCATTAAGGGCAAAAGGATGTAAACAGGTGCTGAGGCGATGACAGCAATTGTCATAGGTGAGCCTTGATTGTTGTAATAGTCTTTGATTGGTTTCTATTTGTGCGATTAATTCTGGTTCGGCTCTCTTCTCTGTTTGCATTTTTAGTTGTTTTTGGAGCTTAGCTCCTAAACAGTTAAGTTCTAGAGCCAGACTGCGGTTTAAGTTATAAAGAACATGAAATAAGTCCGCAATCGAAGTTGTGCCTAAATCTTTAAGAGCTAGTTTGACTATGGCCTTCGCTCGGTCACTCACTAAATATTTAACTGTCAATCCCAATGGTTTAAATACTTGAGTGACTTTTTCTTGCCAAGTCTCAAACTGACAATCTTCCGTGATCTCTTCGACAAAAATATAACCCGAAGGTAAATCGAGCATCACCAAAATAACTTGGTCAAAAAAGGTTTCATCTGCCGCCGCACAAACTTCGACCTGAGATGAGCTGGTTCTTAATTGTTGTTCTTGTTGTCGTTGATAGTCAATGATTTTCAACTCTATTTGAGACCTTAAACTGCGTAATGCCGTGGGTGAAACTCCTATGTGTCGCTGTAAGCGCAGTAAATGGAAAAATTGAGAGAGTCTCTCACAACCAATTCCCCCCTGAAGAGCAAAGACAAAAATGGTTGCTAAAACCAATAAGCGAAGCCAGTCCTGTCCCGCTTCCGTTTCCCATAAAGAAGATTCTGGATGTTGATTTCGCCGTGCTATTCGATGGTATAGTCGATGTGCACTACTTTTGGAGAGCTTCGTTTTCTTGGCCAAACGGCGAAACGATGTTTTACCCCATTCATATCCGGCTTGAAATACAGCTTGACAACGTTGTCGTAAATTCATGATGAGTCAGAATTGACTTTGTTCGCGAAACAGTTTCGCGAACAAAGCTACAATTATATTTAGTCGCACCTCCACATTTCAACCATGTCTGACAAAACTTCACCGGCTCGACAACAGGAAAAACTCAATCGTGCGGAAAGATTATTAGCTACGATTGCTACTCTCGAAGCTCAGATTGAGAAGATTTCGGCATCGGGAGAAGTCGCGCCCCCAGGCTGTTGTCTAGCTCGCTACCAAGCACGAGGTCAGTACAAGGCTTACTGGTATTACAAACTACAAGCAGTAGAACCGATCTTTGTCTCGAAACAAGGATCGGGCAAACCTTCCCGTTACAAACATTTGGGTGCTGCGGGGACTCCTGCTCATGTTGATGCTGTTCAGATGGTAATAAGAAGAGTTCAAATTGATGAACTCCAAAAATCAATTGATGCGCTTCGAGATAGTTGGTCAGATTTATATTCTGATATTTCTGATAAACCAACATGAGTAGTGACAGATTTACTCCACATCAGAAACTAATTATTCAGCGAGCAATTTTGTTCGCAGAAATGATTCGCGAACTCTTTCTTCTTTTTGTCCCGCCTTACGTTGGTTGCCGCAGGATTTATATATCAATACAGGATTTAGCGATTGGCTGCGCCACCGCTGAAAGCGATCGCAATAACCATGGAATGGTTAAGGTCGGGGTAGGGTTTAGGGATTAGGGAGGATCTCTCTTATGTTAAGACGTCTAACATCGAGTTCTTCGATTCAAGTATCCACTTAAATTTGAATTTTCAAACATGCTCTCTAAATATTTGCTAGTGAATTGTAACGACTATAGATCGTCAACTCCTGGATAAGAAGGAATTCCTTTAGCAGCGGTCACAGCACGAAAGATCGCCTGGGATGTTACTTCGGCAGCTATAGAGCCAATTTCTGTCACGTCATCCGAATCTAACTCTCCTGTAGCTACAGAGAACAAAGTATCGCCGTCAAAAGGTGTATGGGCGGGTACTATAGAGCGAGCCAAACCACTGTGAGCCATCCGAGCTATCTGAGTAACTTGAGCTTGATTCAAAGAGGCATTGGTGGCAACCACACCAATAGTCGTGTTTTGTCCAAAATCAACAGTAGACGACCCCAATTGCTGTAAAATCTCTTTTGCATTTAGAAGTTCTTTGCCATCCTGAGTCCTAATACCCGCAACAACGTTTCCCGTTTGAGGATTGATCGCACTACCTACTGCGTTAACCACAACAATAGCTCCCACCGTGATGCCGTTTGTCAAAGTTACAGAATACGTACCGACTCCTGACTTCATCGCTCTTTCGTTACCGAGCAATTTTCCCACGGTTGCCCCCGCTCCCGCTCCTACGTTACCTTCTAAAACTTTTTCCGATGTAGCAGCTAGTGCTGCCTGATAACCACAGTTACTGTCGGGTCTAATTTCTGGGCGATCGCCAACTTGAAGATCGAATAAAATAGCAGCAGGAACTATGGGTATTCTCAATTCCCCCACTGGAAATCCGCTTTCTCTTTCTTCCAAGTACCGCACAACCCCTGAAGCAGCATCTAATCCAAAAGCACTGCCACCAGCCAAAGAGATGCCGTGTACTTCTTGGACTACATTAACTGGATCGAGTAAAGCAGTTTCTCGCGTCCCTGGTGCAAAACCGCGAATATCAACACCTGCAACTGCTCCTTTTTCGATCAAAATTGCCGTACAGCCTGTAGGTCGCTGTTTTAGGGTATGATGCCCCACCTTGATTCCTGCCACATCAGTTATTCCTTCCCCTGGAGAATAGACAACTGATTTTTGCGCCGACGAATAAGAGATATTCAGACCCCAAAAAATAAAAATTGTGGCGAAAAAAAATAAAACCGATCTTAGTTTTGGTTTGAACATTCTATGTAGTAATATAGCCTTTCTCATATTGGTAAGATATACCTGGGTTTGGTTGGAGACTGGAGATTAGATAAGGATGACTAGAAATTAGTTGTTCGTGGATAATTATCCTTCTGTTTGAAGATCGAGCCTAAAAATGCCCTGACCAGGAACGAGAAGCCTTTTGGGATCGAGTTCGGCTTTTAAAGCTGTAAATGTTTTCCAACTGTCGTCAAAGTGACTTATCCAGTCTTCTCGACTAAAAGGCAGGGCGTTAACTGGATAGCTTTTTCCGCCTAGATCTCTGGCTCGCTCGAACAGAGAGCGATTCTTGACTAGCAATGTATTTATTACTTCTGGATCTGGTTTTGCAGTCTGAAGAATACTAAAAAGATACACAATTTCTGGCGTTGTTCAAACGAGGGTTACAGTTGGAGGAAAAATCACTTGCTTAAATAGTACATATGCTCTAAAAGCTCGACAACAAAGAAGTATTGAATATGGTTAAATTAGGGAGAATCAGCCCAATTTATGAGTAAAGCGAGTGAATTCAACTTCTTCTGTAGCTTCTGGTCTTCAACCTCTTCAGCGTCAAGCAATGGCGGTTAAAGTTCTGACCAAACAAGAACCCATAACCGAGATAGCCAAGGAAGAACAAGTCAGTCGTAAGTTTGTCTATCAACAACAAGCCATTGCTCAAATCGCTTTAAATCAGGCGTTTGAGAAGAAAGAACCAGAACAGGAAGTCTTATATTACCTGCCCATCACCCATTCATGGATATTTCAGTTCATTTTAGCGTTGATTCTAATTTGCCACTGCTCTTATCGAGGTGTAGTTGAATTATTAAGGGATTTATTCGATTATTCACTCAGTATCGGAACCATACACAATCGAGTCAAAAAGGCGACAGCCAAAGCGAGAAAAATCAATCACGATCGAGATTTATCCTCAATTGATGTCGCTTTGTTGGATGAACTCTTTCAGAGTAATCGACCAGTCTTGACAGGAGTAGATGCTGACTCTACCTACTGCTTTCTCCTAGAAGCAGTGTCACATCGAGATGAGGACACTTGGGGATATTATCTCCTGGAATTAGAGCAACAAGGATTGAATCCTGATTACACCATTGCCGATGGCGGAAAGGGAATCAGAGCGGGACAAAAAGCAGCTTGGGGAGATAAGCCATGCCACGGGGATGTTTGGCATATATTTGACCAGTGTGAAGCTCTGTGCCGTAATTTAGCTAAAAAAGCCCAAGGAGCAATAACCCCAAGAGAAAAGCTTGAACAGAAGATAAAGGTGGCTAAATTACAAGGCAAAGGGAATCAATTATCAGCTAAGTTAACTCAAGCCCGCAAAAAGATGAAGAAGTCTCTTTCGACAAATGTTTATTGGCAAAAATGGAATCAGCTCTACCAGCAACTTTCCGAGAAATTTCTGCCCGTCAAGGAAGCAGTGGAATCAGCGATGAAATCAACACCCAGAGCCAGTTCTTTAGTAGAAAACCTTAATTCTTGTCTGAGAAATTACTTTTTTCTCAGAAAGCACCTGAATTCTGATTATCTCGACCTCCTCAGATTTTTTCTGAATCATCGTACATTTAGGTCAAGCCGAGTTAGAGAACGAGTTGGAAAAAGTCCTACGGAACTGATGACAGGAAAAAAGCATCCACATTGGTTGTCACTGTTAGGATTTGACCTTTTTCAACGCGCCTGACAATTAAGTTTCAGTAATAATACTTTTGTCTTTCAAGCTAAGTTAAAACTTGGCTCATTTTCACCTGCTTTTGTTACCCAAAATACCTCGTTTTTGAACAACCCCGAAAATAAGATGACATGACCTTGTTGTTGGGTTTTAAGGTGGGTTTTGAGTACAATGACGACATTGAGCTGTTGAGCAAATTCCTTGTGAAGCACTTGTACTTGATAGTAGTCTAGGAGAATCTAAAAATACTTAATACTTAATTATAATCTTACCTAAAAATAGTTAATTATCAATAATATTGCATCAAGATACTATGTATATATGGAAAGAAAAAGAGCGATAGCAAACAAGCTTACAAACTCTTTAAGCATCTAAAAAATCAAAGATTATTTCTATGATTTTTCACGAGAAAACTTTTCTTCAACTTACAACAACTCAACGTAAAAAGGAACAAAATTATGAGTACAAATCCTACAGTTGACAAACAACAAACCACCACGTTTGCAGAAGCCATGAACATAGAGCCGACAGTAACTGTCGCGGGAAGAGCAAACCAGTTCAAGGTGCGTCTGTCTAGAGATGGAGTTGAACTGGGCTGGCTCGGGCAAGACTCTAAGCAATGGGCAAGACTCGTCAAGGAGAATGCAGCGTTGACTCTGGAGCTGTACCTGCACAACAGAGTCACATATTATCGAATCAAGGGTACAAAGCGGTATATGTCCGTGAGCAACAGTGCCTATGTTGGCTTCTACAACTGGAGCGGGGCTACAGGGTTTAAGCGGGACGGATCTTATCTCAGATCCGAATACAACGACCAACGCCTGTCGTACGATAATGAAGAAAACGGGTATCTGACCGCCTGGGATGGATACCTGCCCCTTGACTTCGAGGTGCGATGATTTAAGAAAAACCGAAGCAGGTCGAGATAATCAGAATTCAGGTGCTTTCTCAAAAAAAAGTAGTTTCTCAAACGAGAATTGAGGTTTTCCACTAAAGAACTGGCTCTGGGAGTTGATTTCATGGCGGATTCTACTGCTTCCTTTACTGGCAGGAATTTCTCAGACAATAGTTGGTAAACATGATTCCATCTCTCCCAATAGACATTAGTGGAGAGAGACTTTTTCATTAATAAACAGACCTGTCGCACCTGAAACAGAGAAATCTGAAACTTGTGGGCAATCTCTGCCAGTTTCTGGTCGAGAACTTGAGCAAAGGCTAATAAGTCCGTTTTTTGATTCGATAAAGCAATTCTCAAGGCTCTAATCCCTTTGTGGTCTTGGTCTTCTCGGTGTTGCAGTTCTGAGATGATGAAATTCATCAACTCCATTCTTTCTGACCACTCTGGTCCTGCCAAGGATAAAATATCAATTCTCAACCAATAGAGCAATATTCTGATGTCAGCGAATTTATTTAGCAGTTCTGCTTCATTTTTACGGGCTTGACCCACTTTTCTCACAAATTAAGTTGAAACCAAATTTTAAGCTGAAAAATTGAAGATTTTTTCTAACAAGAAAAATTTGAGATACTGACGATAAAAAATCAGGCTAAATTGTGAGAAAATTCGACAAAAGAAGCTAAAAATTCAGTCATTAAGAAAAATTGACCATGACAAGATAAATGGCAATTAAGCAACAGCCATTTAGGCAACTATTTAATTATCTTACTCAAAAATTAAAATCATCCAGAATCCGTCTATTAGGCGACAATTAGGATGACCGCCCACGAGATGCGCAATGAGATTCAAATTATTAAGGCAGGGCTTGGTTTGAGACTGCCGAGCCAATCTAGGATTGCTGAAGAAATTCCAAAGAGAGTAACTCGCCAATGAGCCGCTGTATCTAGGATTGAATTTCTTGACCATCGTTGTGTCCATGATAAACGGCGGTGCGCTCGTTGGTCTCTTGTGATAAGTTGGTTTGGTTGTTTGGTTATCGGCTTCGTTGCGCTAATGGATTCAATGACAAGTTGTTGCTGTCGTAGCTGATGGCTAAGAGCTCGTCGTAGTCGAGTTGTAGGAAAGTCTAACCACAGTACAGGCCGAGAGGGTTGATTTTTCGAGGAGTTGTCCTTAACTGGTGGGGATTGAACCACAGGTTTACCTAACTGAGCAAAGAAAATGGTTTCAATCTCTTTTCGGAATTGTTGAAGTTCGGTATTAAAAGCAGCACCAACACCAGCATTCATCCCAATTTGAAATGGAACAGAATGTAGTAGTTGATTATCGTCGTCCAAGAATATTACCAAGTAGCGGGTACGGAGACGATAATTTTGGCGATCGCTGTATGCAGATTCACCATAACTAGTTAATTGCCCATGTTGATAAGCTTGTCCGAGATAACGCCAACCCTGAGCAGTCTTTTCTTGAACTTCGATGTTGGATTGGTGAAGAACAACAATTCTAATGTGGGTTGATAGAAACCCATCGACAGAACGAGGACTAGAAGTATCTTCACCAAAAGTTAATCTGGTGGGCTGCCAATCGTCAACAGCATTAAATTCAGCTAATTCAGCTTGTTGTGCGGGAATAAACCAGCCCCAAGGAGGATTCAATTGTTCAATTTGACACAGAGAGAGGTTAGGAGGATTTTGAATCTGGCAGAAGGGAAGTTGAGTGGAAGGAATAACTTCAGATTCAAATTGAGAGAGAAGTGAAGTGGGAAGATTCATAAGGGAAATATGTAGTATAAAAGAAGCAATTTGAGTTCAAAGTCTTCCTCTGGCAGAACTTTCATGACGAACCTTGTAAAGAAAAGCCTGAAATTCAGTACCAGGAAGGATTTGAATATAGAAGAAAAGAGGATAAAGATGGTCTGAATAAAGATGAGGAATGGAGTTAAGGATGGCGGTCTTAATTTCATTCATACCAGAAGCGAGAAAGTAGTTGTTTTCCTCGTCTTGAAAGATAGTAATGGTAGGGAAATGCTGAGGTTCGGGATCGTTCGGGTCAAGAGGTTGAAGAGTGCGAACTTCAAGAGAAATCAAATGTTGAGTTGGTTGAGTCATGGGTTGAGCCGAGTAATGAAGTGAGTAGCAAAAGCTAGTAGGGCAACTGCGATAAGTGCAATTGCCCAAAGAATGATTAGTTAAAAGATGTCTGTGGTGCGGATAAGATGAGATTGGTTAGCCTCGCAGATATCATTCTCAGCTATCGAAATTGACTTAAAATTAGGCTCATAGTTGATTCCAGCTAATTCGTAATACCAGCTAGGTTCAGAGAGATAAGCCTCAGTACTGCGGTAGAGTTCGGCGTTAGCTTCAGGTAGTGGGTAGAAGGTAGTGGGTAGTAGGTAATCAAGACCTGCTACAACGTCCAATAGAAATACTAAAAAACTCAAACAAAAATCACCTCCTACCTCCTACCTCCTACCTTCTACCTATGAAAAGGAAGCCCACTCTGTATGGTGTTCATCAGGATCGATAACTTTAACGGTGCTGTCAATAGCAAACTCAGGATGAGGAGCATCAATTGGATCGGTATCAGCAAAGAGATCGCAATCGTTTGTTCTTTGATGGTGCTTTCTGGCTTGTTGTCCGAAAAGTTGGCACCACCCCCTTCCATTTGACTCGTTGTAGTCATTGAAATGAGAGCATTGTGAACAAGTTTGAGTCTGTGAAACTGGCTTGACAGTTAATTGTTGTGTCATTATAAAAATACCTTAATTTGATTGAGGTTCAGGAGAGCAGATACTTTGGACGGTGGCTGCTCTCCTTTTTGATTTCAAGTCTTATAGAAGGCGATGTAATGATTAGTCTTCTAATCTTTGTGTTGATGGAGTTGATATCTACTCTAGGTTTCTTATCCAATTTTATACTTACCGAGTGTGTATTGTCAACACAAAATTAATATTTAGTATATACTTGATATGTAGTTTTTCGTAAAAAAGAATCAATAGGCGACACTATATGTGTAAGGCTATGGTTCTAGTAATGGTTGAATACAAAGGAAAAATGACCAGAATAAATATCACTGTTCCTGAAGATTTGTTGGAAGACTTCAAAAAGTATTGTGAAAAGCAGTTCAGACCTTTGAGCGCACAACTTCAGTTCATGATGAAGGAAACTCTTGAACAAGAATTAACCAATCAATTAAATTCTTCCATCATCGAAAAAAATAATGATGAAAAGAAAAGCTAAATTTTCGTAATTTTTTCATGTGAAAAGCGATCGCAATTCTTTGGACGGAATGGCGCGACCGCTCTTATACAACATTAGTTCCATAAGGAGGAACGCTAATGATTAATTACATTGTAAAAGGTGGTGTGAAATACTGCACCTTGGGTTTTGCACAGGAACAAGAAAATAGCTTGAATGAAATGGTTGGTGCAGAATGAGTAATGCATTTGCACCAACCATTGATTCTAAGCACGCTGGCGAATGGGTTGCTGGGAGTGGGGTTTCAGAAGAGATAGTCAAGCTGAATCCCAAGAGTATCGAGGACAAAAAAGAAATTGCCAAGTTACTGAACTGGAGCAATTATTTGGGGAGTCCAGGATGGTACGTAAAAGGGGTAGATTTAGAAACGGGACAACAAAGAGAATTTGGACAATTCAAGCCCAATAAACCAATCCAGTTTCCAGATGGTGATAAAGCAGTAAAGTATTTTACGTTTCCCAAAGGACAGGAAAATGAAGTAATTCTGTTGATTCCCGACAAAACAGCATGGGAAAAGATAGCCAAAAGATACAATGTGCCGATTTTGCCAGAAGATATCGACGAATCAAGACTGGACAAAGGGTTTTGGAAATGGATACATAATAACCCTCAAATACCCATCGAAGTAACAGAGGGAGCGAAGAAAGCGGGTTGTTTGTTGGCGAATGGATTGGTGGGCTTATGTTTAACGGGAGTTTGGAACGGAAAAGTTAAGCGATCGCTAAAGGCGATACCGACTCTAGCCCCATTTTTGGCAAATGGTAGAGCAATCCATCTACTGTTTGATTCGGATGTGATTATCAAACCCCAGGTACAAGAGGCACTCAAAACCATTGGATATCTTGCTCAGAGAGCGGGATGTATTGTTGGGGTTGGAACTTGGGAATACACCGAAGCCACGAAAGGACTGGACGATTTGGTAGTAAATCAAGGGGTCGAAGCCTTAGAAGAAGTAATCGAAAATATCACGCCATACAAAGAATGGCTCAAATCTATCTCGCCACAGAAAAACGCTTCAAAAATGCAGTCAAGAATGCAGTCAAGAAATACAGCTACCGCAGCCCTACTAGATTATGTAAGGGATAAATATAGTGATCGCTTACGCTTGAACGAACTAGAAATGCAGATTGAGTTGGATGAGAAGCAGTTCAATTTAGAGCGGTTTTATCTGCATTTGGCAGAACATGATCGCCTGGAGGTAAATAAGACAAAAGCGATAGATGTATGTACAAAAGTAGCAGAAGAAAACGCCTACAATCCTGTAGCTGAATATTTAGATAAAGTTTCTCGCTCTTGTGAGCTGGCGGATATCAATTCATTATCAAGTAGGTTTTTTGGTACATCGGATAAGATTTACGATATTTTTCTGAAGAAGACATTAATAGCAGCGGTAGCGAGAGTCTATGCTCCAGGGTGCAAGCATGACAATACACTAGTGCTTCAGGGAGAACAAGGGATTGGTAAATCAACATTCTTTGATATCTTGGCAGGAGAATGGTTTGGGGATTCGATGAGATCAGGAAAAGATAAAGATGACTTGTTAATCCTGCATAAATCGTGGATTCAGGAGTGGGGAGAAATAGATAAGATATTTTCCAAAAGACAGGCAGGGGATTTAAAAGCGTTTCTGAGTTGTCGAAAAGATACCTTTCGCGAACCCTATGCACGTACTACTAAAGACTATCTGCGTCACTCAATAATAGTGGGTTCGGTTAACGATTCGAGTTTCTTAGTAGATTCAACAGGAAACAGACGTTATTGGGTTATTCCCGTAGAGAAAAAAGAAATAGACACCAAACGATTATTTGAGGAAAGAGACGCGATATGGGCTTCTGCTGTGGTGGCATATCGGGAAGGAGAGACATGGTGGTTGTCAAAAGAAGAGGAAAAAAGAAATCTCAACAATAATTCTCGTTTCCAAATAATAGATGAATGGGCAGGTTTCGTTGCTGATTATATTCGCCATAGAACAGGGGTATCAATATCACAAGTACTGCTGGATGTATTTGATTTTGAGCTGAATAAGATCGGTCGTAGAGAACAAATGCGGGTAGCCAATATTCTCCAGATGTTAAATTGGCGCAAAGTGGGACAGAAATTACATCGAGGAAAAAGGCAAGTGGTTTGGGAGGAGGCTTCGACTATACCTTCGGGAGGTATAGCAGAGGTATTGCAGGCTGAAAGCCAGTCACAGCAAAGCTTGTCTATACCTACTATACCTACTACACCTAATTCTCAAACTAGAAAATTAGAGGTAAGAGAAGTAGTAAATAGTGAAAATATAAACTCTGTAGAAGGCAATAGAGAAACAAGAGTTAAACCCATACAGAATGAGGAATCTATACCTACTGCTATACCTGTTGGTGAAGGTATAGATCGTCCCTTAACATGGTCAGATTACCCTCATCCGAGCAAAGACGAATATACAATCAAAAACAGAGCGAGAAAAGTAGTAGAAAGAATGTTTGCCTGTAGTACCAAGGCAGAGCTAATCAATTTATACGCCTGTGGCAAAATTACCGCAGCCGAAGTTTTATGGCTGAGAGAAAACTATCTGGCTTCTGCTCAATGCGATTGGCTCTGCCACTGCGCGGAGCGCAATCGCCTGACTCAAATAGAGAAGACAGAGCAGGGAAATATTTTCAATCAAAATCAAAATCAAAATCTGTTTTTAGAATTGAAGGAGCAAATAACTCACCAGGTTAGAAGATTAGGCTAGGGAATAGGTAGTAAGTAGTAGGTAGTAGGTAGTAGGTAGTAGGTACTGATTACCTACTACAAGATAAAATAGAAATATCACTTACTATTTTATTTGTGAACAATAATAACATTACAATTCAACAAAGAACTAAACTCTTTGCTAGTAGAGTAATAAAGGCTTATTCGGAAATAAATGAAAGAAATCACTTTAATAGTGCTTGTGCTATTCTGTCAAAACAGTTTTTGAGAAGCGGTACTAGTATTGGAGCTAATATATCAGAAGGAGTTTATGCTCAATCAGATAAAGACTTTTTATCCAAGTATTTAATAGCTTTAAAAGAAGCCAGTGAAACTAAGTATTGGATAGAATTAATGCTTGAAAATGATCTAGTTCCAAAAAACAAATTTTCCGATATGTTAGAAGAGATAGAAGTAATTATTAAAATTCTAGTAGCCATCACCAAAAAACTCAAACAAAAATAACCTACTACCTCCTACCTACTACCTCCTACCTGAAGTAAAGCGCTCGCCTATATCCAAGAAAAGTATGGTGTAAGTAATAGAGTCGAGATGAGCATCGCTCAACTGACGGAGATGAAAGATAGTCTTACTCTTATATCGAGTTGAAGTGACCAATAGATGGTGAAGCTGGAAATGGTTGAAGAATGGGTGGAAATTGGTCGATTAGAGAAGTATGGCAAAGAGGAGAAAGTCTAATGAGCAAGAAGAAATCGAAGGGATGATTGCCCAGTACAGTTCAAGTAATACGGTAATACGGTATAACTAAAGTGGATATTGAGTAAAGAAAAATGAGTTATGACCAGAGCTAAAATCAAACTAACTTCCAAAGTAACTCAAAAGTATCAAGCGACGATTCCCCAAGCAGTAAGAGAAAAACTAGCAATTGAAAAAGGAGATCGCATAATCTTTGAAATAGAGGATGAAAAGGTAGTGTTGAAGAAAGTATCACCAGTAGATTGGGAATATCTAGAGTCAGTGGCAGCGACTTTGGGAGAATGGTCATCAGAGGCGGATGAGGAAGCATACAGTGACTTATAAGCAATTTGAGGTGGTAGTGGTTCCGTTTCCATTTACAGATAGTTCGGCGGCAAAAAAACGTCCAGCTTTAGTGATTTCGGATGGGACGAAATTTAACAAATGGACTCAAAAAAGTGTGATGGCAATGATTACCACAGCGACTCATGCACCTTGGGTATTAGATGAAGCGATAACAGATTTAGAGAGTGCGGGATTAAAAGCCAAATCGATTGTCAGAATGAAGTTATTTACTCTGGATGATGCTTTAGTAATCAAAAAAATAGGCAAGTTGGCAACAGATGATCGTGATCGAGTACAAAAATCGCTACAGCAATTATTAAATATTGATTGAAATTGGTAGGTTAAGAAAGTATCAAAGAATTGAGCAAGAAAGGTGAGCAAGAAGAAATCAAAAGGTATGTCGCTAAGTTGGGTTCATAAGGAAAAAATCGACTCTAGCTAGAGTTTGCTGAAAAAGTAATCGGAAAAATTGACAAGAATCAGCTTGTTTAAAAAATAAGTTTTTATGTTAGTAATTTGACTTTAATATCAGTTTTAATAATAAAAAAGTCAGTAATCGAGCCGAATTTATAGGTATTCAGAAATAAAGACAAAAAAAGACAGCTAACCTGCCTGAGCAGGGTGGAAAGATTGATAACTAAAAAAGTAACGGCAATAGAAGTTTCTGCTGTCTTTGAGAGTTTTGCCATGATACAGTTAAGTCCATAACGTCGTTTTGCTTGTCCGAATTTTCCCTCAATAGCATTACGAAATCTTTCATCATCTCTAGCTTGTTTTTTAGTTGATTTACTAACATTTTTAGGTGGTCTTCCCAATGGTGGTCCACTGATTCTAATACCTCGGTCTTTACACCAAGTTCGATTCTCTCTATTGCGATAAATTTTATCTACATGAACTGAGGATGGATAGTAGCCAGTGAAGTTTTTATAGGCTTCTACTTGTGTTTTTAAATCCCCTGATTCATTAAAGTTATCCCAACTCAAATGATCTAAAAATACATATTGGTCAAAACAGCTTACTGAAATTTTTGCTCCGAATTCCACAGTTTTTCCTGCTTTTCCTCTGACGATAGGACGGATATGAGGTTGAGTTATACTGACGATTCTATCGTCAATTCTGTTGGATTGATTCTCATACATCCACAATTGTTGACGATAAACTTCTGTAACTACCAACAACATTTTATATTGGCTTGGAGATAGACTACTTAAATCAGCCTCGGAATTAACTAAATTCTCTATGTGAGATAAATTTCTTTTGATGTATTGTAATTGTTTGGCGACTGCCGAGCTTCTTTCTTGTCGAGATGGACGACGTTTCTTCGCAACTTTCAAATAATCTTTTCTCGCTTTCTTTCTATAAGTCCTTGGCTTTTTTACTTTCTTTGTTTGACAAGTTTTATAAAGAGAATCTAGAATTTTTTCGGTTTGTCGTCTGGCTTGATTTAATATTCCCAAATCATTGGGATAACTTATATCCCCAGGAGCGCAAGTAGCATCTAATATTAACTTTCCTTGATTTTTAATTGATTTAACTTCTTCTTTTTCGTTTTTTTTTCTGTTTCTTCCTCCTCTTTCTCTCGGAGATTATTTACCATTTTTATATTGATTTTATTAACTAAATCCAGGTCTATTCTTTCTCTAAAATAAACCATCATTGAGGCATCAAATGGGGCTTGATTGCTATAGTCTGACATCCCTAGAAAATACTGTAAATAAGGATTTTCCCTTATTTGCTCTACAGTTTCTCTATCGCTTATTCCTAATTTTTCTTTAATAATTAATGCCCCCAATGCCATCCGAAATGGTTTGGCTATTGCTCCCATT
Organism: Pleurocapsa sp. PCC 7319; assembly: GCF_000332195.1. Lineage (NCBI taxonomy): Bacteria > Bacillati > Cyanobacteriota > Cyanophyceae > Pleurocapsales > Pleurocapsaceae > Pleurocapsa > Pleurocapsa sp. PCC 7319. Next base: position 2,545,684 of record NZ_KB235922.1, on the reverse strand, counting down.
GTTTCTGAGAAATTTTCTGCATATTCTGACTCAAAATCTGACCAAGGAATTAACTCTGCCATAATTACCCATCGGTTTTCTGATGACAACTTACTTTCAAAGGGTAATTCAAAATTTTCTGGGGTAAGCTCCGACTGGCTAGTTTTACGGTACATTTGTTCTTGCTCAGATAAGTGCAAGGGTCTTTTACCAATTTTAGGGGTTTTTCGCCATTTTTACTTAACTTTTTTCTGCGCCTAAAATCCTTATAACCTTTATTGGCTCAAGGTTGTCAAGTTATTCAGCAAACCCTATGTATTATTTTTATCTGAACAGCGTATTGTTTGGCTGTTTCTCCTTCTGAATCAAAATACCAAGGCAGAACATACATCATATTCAGACCGACAATTACAGACATTAAAAAGACTAATTTATATTTTTGAAGAACTAAAAATATAAATGTACAAGTCAGTGAGGCAAATAAATACTGCAGCCTGAAATGTGAAAATAGTTCAATATATCTATGTAAATAATCAAAAACAGTTACAACACTTAGAACGGATGTGAAAAATGCAACGATCTGTATAAAGCCTGTTATCGATACACTTTTATCTGACACCTTAGTACTCATCCTACTTTGTTCTTTGGCTTATAACTATTTATTAGACGGATACTTTCTTGATATCTACTCCAATATATCTTTCTTGATCGCGATCGCCTGAAAGACGAGACGTAAAAATACGCTATATCAGCATCTTAACTTCTTTTAAGTTTTAAAATTGTTTAAGTCCCGCTATTTAAAATGAAACTTTCCTAAATTGAATCCAAAGAAAAAATAGCCTAAATCTCAGATAATTATCAGCTTTGGAAGCTTTGATCTTTTTGAAGACAACAATCAACAATCAACAATCAAAAACCAAGATTATTGACTGTACCTCATTCAAATGAGAACTGCTTGTTTAGGACTACCTAGAACTCTCTTTCTGCTAGTTCCATCCAGCGTTCAGTAGCATTGTCAATTGCTTCATTTAATGTTGTCAATTGTTGGGATAGTTCTTGTACTAAAGTAAAGTCACTACAGTTAATTGCCAGATTACTTTCTAATTTTTCCTTATCGGTTTCCATTTGAGCAATTTTGACTTCTAGTTTTTCATATTCGCGTCTTTCGTAATTTGATAAAGGTTTATTCTTCTGTGAAATTGATTTATCAGTTTTAGTATTTTTCGGTTTACTAGATTGGGGTTGTTCTCGAACCTGTTCTTGTTTAGCTTGTTTTTCAGCTCTCTTTTTGTGTTCCAAATATACAGAATAATTGCCTGGATAGCTACGAATCTTGCCCCCAGGCTCGATCGCCAAGATAAAATCTACAGTTCGATCTAGAAAATAGCGATCGTGGGACACGGCGATCGCACAACCATTAAAGTTTTCTAGATAATCTTCTAATATTGCCAAGGTCTGCACATCTAAATCGTTGGTCGGTTCATCTAAAATTAAAACGTTGGGGGCATCCATTAATACTTGCAATAAAAACAGACGGCGTTTTTCGCCTCCAGAGAGTTTGTGAATCGGCGCATATTGTTGGCTGGGGGGAAACAAAAACTTTTCTAACATCTGGGAAGCACTAATTTGATTGCCATCGGCAGTGGTGACAACTGCTGCGACATCTTTGATAAAATCAATTACTCGTTGTTCTTCATTTAAGGCATCCCAAATGGTATCCGAATGCTGATCGAAATAACCAATGTGAATCGTCTTACCGATATTGACCTTACCCCGATCAGGTTCAATTCTCCCGGTGATAATATTCATCAGAGTAGATTTCCCAACACCATTGCCTCCAATAATACCTATGCGATCGCGGGGAGTAAATTCATAGGTAAAATCATCAATTAGAGTCCGTCCGTTATAGGCTTTAGAAATATTCTCCAGTTCAATGACTTTTTTCCCAATACGTCTCCCAGGAGTATCAATTTCAACTTTACCCTGAGTTTGTTTAAACTCCTTATCCTGCATTTCGCCAATACGATCAATGCGGGCTTTTTGCTTAGTACTACGAGCTTTTGGTCCTCGCTTGAGCCACTCTAATTCTCGTCTTAAAACTCCTTGATGTTTGCGTTCGCTACTGGCAGCAGATTCTTCTTGTAGAGCTTTTTTTTCCAGATAATAGGAATAATTTCCCGAATAGGTGTATAAATCGGCACGGTCGATTTCTAAGATCCGATTAGTAACTTGATCTAAAAAGTAGCGATCGTGAGTAATAAGTAGAAGTGCCCCCTGAAAGCGAGCTAGATATTCCTGTAACCACTCTACCGACTCGGCATCTAGGTGGTTAGTAGGTTCATCCATCAATAACAAATCTGGTTCATTGAGCAAAGCTGTCGCCAAAGCAATCCGTTTCCTGTATCCCCCAGAAAGATCCCCTACCCTAGCATCAAAGTCTTCGATACCCAGCTTAGTTAGAATAATCTTGGCTTTGGTTTCCAGCTCCCATGCTCCTGCGGATTCCATTTTTTCTGTTACCTTAGCTAGCTGAGCCATAAGGGAGTCTAAGTTATTATCGACTGCATGAGCTATCTTGTGAGATAAGTCTTCGTATTCCCTGACCAGCTTCATTTGTTCTCCACTATCAGCAAATACCTGATCGATCACCGTCAGATTTTCATCTATTTCTGGCTGTTGGGGTAAATAAATTATTCGCGCCCCAGATTTAACCAAGCGTTGACCACCATCTATCGGTTCAATACCCGCAATCATTTTGAGTAGAGTAGATTTACCAGAGCCATTTACCCCAATTAAGCCTACTTTGTCATTTGGCTCAATGCTAAAGCTAGCATCGCGCAGTATTTCTTTAATACCGAAATCTTTTTTGATATTTTGTAGAGTTAAAATACTCATTTATAATGCCTCTTATGAATTAGCTTCGTTCAGATTTACTGGTTTCTAGTTTTTGCCTTTAATTTTTAGCTTTAAGCCCTAAAGGTGGGCGTGGAATAAGCTGCTTTAAATCAAACAATAGTAGTTCTGTAGCTAATTTCTTTCTAAGGTAGATGCTAATTGTTCATTATCAATTATTCACTATTAATTATCAATCATGTTATGTATCGGACATCGGGGGGCAATGGGACATGAGCCAGAAAATACTTTGCGATCAATTAGAAAAGCTCTAGCTTTGGGAGTTGATGCGGTTGAAATTGATGTTCATAACGTAGAAAATAATTTAGTTGTAATTCACGATCGCGATTTATCCAGAACGACTAATGGGGCTGGCTATCTGGAACAGAAAAATTTAACTTATTTGCGATCGCTTGATGCTGGCAAAGGAGAAAAAATTCCTATCTTACAAGAAGTCTTGGAGACGATAAATCGACAAGCCATGATTAATATTGAATTAAAGGGACATAGTACTGCTAAGCTAGTTGCTAACCTGATTCAAGAGTATGTTAGCCAAGGTTGGTCGGAACAAGATTTTGTAGTTTCCTCTTTTAACCATTATGAACTGAACCAATTTAGGTCAATTTGTCCTACTGTCAAAATTGGTCTTTTAATTTATGGTATTCCTTGGGGTTATTTAAATATCGCCCAGCAATTAGATGCAAGTATAGTTATTGCTAGTTTGGATTTTGTAACCCAGGAATTAATCACTTCCGTGCATCAACAAGATTTACCAGTTTGGGTTTATACCGTTAATCAGCCTGATGATATTCGTCTTATGAGAAAATTACAAGTCGATGGTATATTTACCAATTATCCTGAACGAGTTGTATCAAGTTGCTAAAATTTATGACTAATTACTTTATTAATGAAGCGCGATCGCCTAACTCGTTTTCTTTATCCTACTCTGGCTGTTGGCTTACTAGTTTTTTCTCTCTGCATACTGAATCAAGAATTGGGTCGCTACAACCCAAAAGAGATTTTAGATAGTTTTTCTACTCTGGAAAAAAGTCAATTATCTTCTGCTTTTTGCTTGACTATTATTGACTATTTAATCATTAGTACCTACGATATCATCGCTTTTCTTTGCCTTAATTATGATTTAAATATTAAGCGTATTCTATTTACAACTTTTATTACCTATGCTGTGAGCAACACTACTGGTTACACTTTACTCATTGGTGGAGGAATTCGCTATCGTTTTTACTCCTTGTGGAGAGTTCCCCGAAGAAATATAGCCAAGGTGACGGCTTTAGGTAATTTGACGTTTTGGTTAGGATTGTTGACTCTAAGTGGAATCACTTTTTTGACTAATTCTTTTAAACTACCTAGCTTTATTAATCTAAATATCTCAATTATTCGTTACCTGGGAATTATCGCCCTCCTATCTGTAGGAACTTATTTATATTTTTGTTGGCGTAGAAAATGCCTGAGAATTAAGGGGAAAATCATCTGTTTCCCGAAACTCACTACTACACTAAGCCAAATTACTATTTTTTCTTTAGATTGGGCTTTAGCAGCAGCAGTATTATATTGTTTAATTCCTGAATATCCTGACAAATCATATTTCAGTTTTTTTAGTATTTATCTGCTCGCTATGTCCACCTCAATTATGAGCAACGTCCCGGGGGGAATTGGTGTATTTGAAACGATAATAATTTTTCTGTTGCCCAAAAGTATTTCTGCCCCAAGCATTTTCAGCTCACTTCTAGCTTATCGGGCAATTCGTTTTCTAATACCTTTGGGGATAGCACTTATTTTGCTAGGTTGTTTTGAACTCAGACGTAAATTAAATCAATCTTGACGCTCTGATACACAGAAAGAATTGAGAATTACTTATTCACTTCAAATTGATTGAGAATCTCAGCAATTTGCTCAGGTAATTGGAGCGGACGAAAAGGTTTTGTAATGATACCAACTATATCTAAGCCAGTTAACTCTGAGGCGATCGCCGATTTGGTTTTGGCAGTCATCAAAATTACAGGGATCTTAACTGTGCTTTGATTGGCTTTTAAATGCTTGAGAGTTTCTTGCCCATCCCAGTCAGGCATCATTAAATCTAAAAGGATCACTTCTGGTTGGCTACTTGCTGCTAATTCTAATCCTGCCTTTCCAGAATTCGCCGTAATAACGTTCCAATCGGCTGCCATTTCTAAGCCCATTTGAGCTATTTCTTTGACATCATCCTCATCATCAATAATTAAAACTTTTTTGCTCATGCTAATTGATCACCCTAGCTTAAATCAACGTAACTAATTTAAACTGCGATCGAGAATAACTAGAGAATTTTTCAAAATTTAAAGTTTCGATTTTTCTTTTCTCTGCATAACTGATTAAACCAATTAATTTAGAGGCAAACTAATATAAAACGTGCTTCCTTTCCCTAAAACACTTTCTACCCAAATCTTACCGTTGTGTCGTTCGACTATATGACGACAGATAGCGAGACCTAAACCCGTCCCTCCTTTACTGCGGGAGTCGGAAGCATCTACCTGATGAAAACGCTCAAATATAGACTCTAATTTATCTTCGGGGATACCTCTGCCAGTATCTTGAACAGTTATTTGACAGCGATCGCCATTAACACTAGCTTTTAACTTGACTATTCCCCCAGGTTCAGTAAATTTAATTCCGTTGCTGAGCAAATTAGTTAATGTTTGCAACATACGATCAGGATCTAGTCTCAGAGAAACGGTACTTGGTTCCAGTAGTACTTGAACTTGAGCTTTTTCTGCCATTGCTTGCATTGTTTCTGTAGCTTGAATTAATAGCGGCACTAAGTCACAATTTACTGGTTCAATCGTAATCTTCCCTGACTTGATTCGTTCTAAATCTAGAATATCGTTCACCAGACGAATTAGACGTTCTATGTTACGTATAGCAACTTTTAAAATTTGTTGACCGCGATCGCTTAATGTACCAAGCTGACCAGAATTCAATAAATCTAAAGCACCAATTGTCGAGGTCATCGGTGTTCTCAACTCGTGACTAACTAGGGAAATAAATTCGTTTTCCAGCCTTTTCCGTTCGGTAATGTCGTTCATAATCTGGAGAGTGCATTTAGTTCCCCCCAATTCAATTAATTCTAGAGAAAGCAGAATAGTTTTAATTTGACCTGATTTCGACTGAAATTCTAATTCTTGATTACGAACGAAATTCTCTGTCTGACATTTTTGTAATACTTGGTCATATTTTTCTGAGGCTGAAAAAGAATAGTATTGACTAATATCTTTACCAATTACTTCAGCTTCTGAATAACCACTCATTTGCAGAAAACTTTTATTTACCTCAAGTAAATGTCCCGACTCATAAGTGGCGATCGCGATCGGATTGGGGCAAGAACGAAATGCTTTGGCAAATTTATCTTCAGCAGCAGTTTTTTCCGCTATTTCTTGCTGTAATTGGGTATTTTGAGCTTGCAGCTTCAGTTGTAGATTACGAATAGTCAGATGAGTATCTAATCTTGCCAGAACCTCTTCGACTTGAAATGGCTTGGTAATATAATCCACACCACCAGCTTGAAAAGCTTTCACTTTATCAAAAACATCACCTAAAGCACTAATGAAGATTACAGGAATATTGCGAGTGCGTTCATCTGCTTTTAGATATCGACACACCTCATAGCCATTCATTTCTGGCATCTTGACATCCAACAGAATTAAATCTGGAGGAGCAGCTTTGGCACCTCTCAAGGCTGTAGAACCTTTAGTTACGCTTCTAACTTTGTAGCCTTTTTCGGTTAACATCTGAGATAGTAAAGCCAAATTTTCTGGCGTGTCATCAATGGCAAGAATGTCAGCTTTAGGAGTCTGGTTGCGTTCTCTAGACATTAATTTGGCAAACATAATATTAACTATCCAGAATCTTACCGCAGCTATAATCTAGATTTAGATTGAGAAGATTGTTCCGCTTATATCTCTCAAATTATCTATTTTTCAAGTCTATTTTTTTAACAAAACGATTAAAAATTTAATAAAATAACCGCTAAAATAATACAACTTATGACAGAAGTTGCTCTTAATAATTTCCCATAATATATTAGATAGTATAAAGAATAAAGAATATTGTACTGGATGGGAGTTATACCGTTGTGACCCATTGCTGGAAACTGAAGGAGAGCGATCGCCAGGTTTTCGGACAGTTCAGAGTAAACTAATCGTTGTGGAGTTTTTATCGCTTCCTCCACTTAACTTTTACCGAGGGAAGGCGCAATCCTTCATCAAAACGGTCTGAGGTAATCGGCGAAAAGTCACTCAATTCTGATTAAATATTTGTTTTAGATCCAATGATCTTTCCCCAAGCTTTTCTCAAAATTATTAGCTTGGGAGTTTTTTATCCGTGTCAATGATTCCATAACTAATACCATGACTAATATAAGAAGTCAGTTATCGGAATCAAGTCTTTGAGGTTGTAGATCTTGATAATTTAGACCCTCGGCTTCAATAGTTTTATCAAGTTTTAAAATAGGTTCTGACTTTTCTTCAGGTAATAAGAAAAGCTGTTCTCTCCCCTGTCGGAAAAATTGCTGAGAGCCACTACCTGATTCAGTGGAAAAACTTGGTTGTCTTATTGGTTCCAAATTATTCAATTGACCTGGAGATAGGCGCAAATTGGGAGTAGTATTACCTAAGTCTCCTGATGGAATTTGCTGAGCTTGAACTATACTACTAGCCGAATTCAAAGATATCACTCCAATTAAAAATAGAGCTGCCTTGATAATCCAATTACTCATGGTTCTGTTCCTAAGAAACTGCATTTATTCTAGTACTTTAGCAATCGTATTGGTGTTGTAAATTAATTTGTACCACTATCAAGATCTGCATATAAAAGAGATTTCTTCCCTAATTAGACAATAAGAAATGAAATTTATATCAATGTTTATCTTATAGAGGCTTATTAAAATGAAATCTTATAATCGTCTCAAATCATTGTTGTTAACTTTATCCGCGATCGCCAGTACTGCTGTGATGGCTGTTCCTCAAGCCAAGGCAGTTTCTTTTCAAGAGCAACGGGTTAATCAAAATCAATTTGCTGTGGTGGCTGTTCCCTTCGGTTATAAAGAACATCGCTTAGAAATTATTGAACAAATACCTGGAGGCAAAAAATGCTGGAATGAGTCTGGAGTAGCTCCTGTTCAAGTAGATCTATCACTATTAAATTTCGATCATACTGATAGCTGTCGCCGAATTTACAATACCAACGGTTACACTCTTCGCCTTAACGGTCAAGATGATCGAGTAGCTCATGTAATGAAGATCGTCGAAAACAATGGTGAACTACAGTTGGTTGCCTTTCATAAAGATCCTTCTCGACCCAACACTGTAATTGGTAAAACCAATGGTATCAGTAATGGTGCCATGAAAATAATCCTTAATCCTGGTTGGCAAATTACCAAGAGGGTTCATCAAGGACAAGTAATCGAGCATCTCTATTTAAGTGGAAATCCTGGTATTACTAACAGCAGCTATTCTGCTACTTCCAGTACTTCGGTTAATAGCAACTCGTCCACTAATAGCACATCTACTAGTAGTACTGTTACTCAAGGTAGAGCTAACACTACTACTCCAACAACTAATAATGTAGATACTCAGGTTTTAGTAGATAGCGTTGAACAACTCTATAACAATGTGGTTAATCCTTTGCTACACAACTTATCCCAAGGAAACACTGGCAACAATCAGTAATCAGTAATCAGTAATCATAAATTTCAGAGATGTTCCAAAAATAATGGCGATTGCCCTCTTTATTATCCGAGTGTCAACCGCCGAAAAATTTATAATTTAAGATAATTAAGAAGATTATTTTTTACCGTTACTTTCAGCTACAGTCAAAATATTATTAGCCAGTTTATCAGGCACTTCTTGTAGGTGATCGTATTTCCAGTCGAAAAAACCAACCCCTAACGTAAGCGATCGCAGCTCAATAATAAAGTTATGCATTTCAGCTTGAGGTAGATAACCCATTACCTTGTCCCAATTTTTCCAGTCGGAAACACTTTCGTAACCTAATATTTGTCCTCTTCGTCCAGTAATTAATTGCAGAGCTTTAGAGGTAAATTCAGTCGGTACGGAAATGGTAATTGATAAAACTGGTTCGAGTAACACAGGATTACACTGCAACATTCCGTCGTTCATCGCAATACGAGCAGCCTGTTTAAAAGCTTGTTCTGAACTATCTACGGAGTGATGAGAACCATCAGTAAGGGTCACGTCAACATCAACTACAGGGAACCCTAAAGGACCATTTTTGAGATATTCTCGGACTCCAGTTTCGACACCGGGAATATACTGTTTGGGAACTACTCCACCCACAATAGTTTGATGAAACTGAAAACCTTCGCCACGAGACAAAGGTTTAATATCCAAATAAACATCTCCAAATGCGCCATGTCCGCCACTTTGATGTTTGTATCGACCATGGGAATTGGTTGAACGACGAATAGTTTCTTTATAGGGTACTTGAGGTAGATGGGTACTCATAGGCAAGCTATACTTGCGTCGTAGACGATCTAAGGTAACTTGAAGATGTACTTCTCCCTGTCCCCATAAAATGACTTCTCGGGTATCACCATGCTGTTCCCAATGTAGAGAAGGATCTTCGTCTAAAAGTTTGCCTAAAGCACTGCTAAGTTTAACTTCATCTTTGCGGTTTTCTGGAGTGATTGCTAGTGCGTATACGGGTGATAGTTTATCTGCTTGGGGCAGTGGTGAAATCGATTTGGTCGAATTAGTTAGGGTATCTCCAGTCTTGGCTACTTCCAAACGACCAAGTGCAACTATACTTCCTACAGATGCTCGGTTAATCGGTTGTTGTTGTTGACCCATTAAGTGATACATTCCCCCGGTTCTCTCTCCATTTAGGGTCATGCCATCAGTTAGCTCTCCTTGCCAAACTCTAACTAGAGATAAACGCCCACCTTGGGAAGTAAAATATGTCTTTAAGACTTGAACAATCGTATCCCCAGTTCCGTCGGTTTTCAGACCACGACGTTCTGCCGTAATCTCAGGAGAAGGTGCTTCTTTGACTAAAGCATCGAGCAGGGGACGCACTCCATAATCATGTTCTGCCATGCCAAAGAATACAGGAACAATTAAATCAGCACTTAATTCTTGCTTAAGATCTTTAAGTATTTCCGATTGGGGTGGTTCAATTTCTTCAATTAATTCTTCTAAAAGATGATCGTCATAATCTGCCAGAGTTTCCAACATTTCCTGGCGTGCAGCGTGTTCTGCTTCTGCCAAATCCTCAGGGAATGGCACTTGGTCAGCAGGGCTATTAGAATGATAGTGATAAGCCTGTTCAGTTACTAAATCGATATACCCAAGACACTGATCATTTTGATGAATAGGGTATTGTTGAGGAATTAAGGGGCGACTAGAAACTTGCTTAAGAGCCTGAATAATTTCCATATAACCGTAGGAGCTACGGTCAATTTTATTTATAAATACTAAGTGGGGAATTTCCCAATCATCCAGAAATTTAAATAAGGGTGCTAAAGTTAAAACTTTTTCGATTACCGGTTCGCAAACGATGATCACAGTTCCGGCACCAACCAAAGCATTATAGGTTTCTTGAGTAAATTCTACTGAGCCTGGACAATCTAAAAAAGTAAAATCAATCTCTTGATATTTAGTACTAGCAACTGATAATTCCACACTCATACTGCGATCGCGTGCTTCAGCGGAACTATCACTTACAGTATTACCGTCTTTGATATTACCTTTACGGGTAATTGCATTAGTAACAAATAAAATACTTTCTAGTAACGTGGTTTTTCCGCTGGAGTATGGTCCGACAATTGCCACATTACGAATGTTCTTGATGCCATTTTTACTCATATTTTAACCCCAAAGTAAAAATTTTATTTTAGTTAAGACATACTTTTGTGCTTCATAAAACTCTTAGCTGTTAGCTTCTGGCTTCTAGACAACAAAATAGCTGGTCAAAAATGTCCGAGATAATAGTTACGTGTCTAGATATTTATTAGTCAATTAAGCACAAATTAATTACTTACTTATGATCGAGATTAACTCTTTAAGGCATCCAGAATAATAGATTGTAATTTCTCGTAATAGGACTTAGTCATTTTTGAGTAAGCAAAAATTGAAATCTGATCACAAATTTTTAGTTACCCTGTTTTAATTGGGATATCTGATAATATTAGGTAAAATATCCTAAAATAAATACAAACAAATTAAAGAATCTTAATCTTTACCGTTGCAGAAACAATAATCAAATTTACTCAATAACGTAAACATCTAAGATTATATCTTTACTTAATTAATATTTGCTGAATTATTGATTGGATTTTTTCAAGGAATTATATATTGTTTTTTCAAGTCCTCTTCATCGTCATCTCAGTAGCTCAAATGAATATGGTAAATGAATCAAGAAAAAGCTTGATTTAATACTAATTTATCAAGAGGAAAAATTATGAAACGTGTTTTAGTTATTGCAATATCAATGATAGCTACTTTAGGAATTTCTTCACCTTTATTAGCCCAAGAAAAAGTGACTATTAACAGTCGAGAAGCACGCAATGTTGTAAAAATCAACCCTTATAATCTAGTGACTGGTAGTTATCAAGGTCGATTTATTGACCAAGGTATTCCTTCTGGTGGTAGATTTCTTGCTGCAGTCAAGTCCAAAAAAATAGATGCTCATGATTTAGTTGAAACTGCTGTCTCAGCGGGTAGGTTGTCAGAAGACACCCTCAACGATAAAAGTTATCTAAGTCATGTGAAATCTATGCTCAACAATCTGGATAAAAACTAGTAAATAAAAATTGAATGTTTTTAAGACAAATCAATTTAGATTAAAAAACTCCAATTTGTAAACTGGAGTTTTTTAATTGATGGATTGAAGCTGATGGAAATAGTAGTAATCCTTATCACTATACTTTAGTAACGTTCTATCAGCGATCGCATCGTCACCATTAAAAAAACTACTAGTACTAGTAAAATCTGTTTCGGCTAGAATTACTGCATCAGCATCATTATCAGCAATTACAAAAACTTCATCATTTTCTACGGTTCCTGTTAAATTTATGACAGTGCCCGCAGTAGTATTACCATTATCATTACTTAATCAGAAGTTCCCACAATTTCAGTATCTTCTAGTTCTGATTCTAGCGTTGTCTCTGTTTCTACTTCCAAGACTTCAAATATTACTTTTGTTGGATTTCATTTAACATATTTTCCTATTAATCTCGAAGCAGTAGGTTAACTGCTAGTAACTTAAAAAGCTATTAAATACATTATGACTATGTCGTACAAAATACAAAGTAATATTGGCAATATGCTTACCTGGACAACTACAGGACTTTTCCTGATAGGCGGAGTATTTTTATTTACCAGACCTGCTCTAAGTCAACCAAAAACTCAATTCTTATTAGCTCAAAATTCGCCAAGCTTAAAGGCTGAAAGCGCTCAACAGGAAACCCTTTATCTGAATAATGATCGCACCTATTCTTATAATCTAATCGCGCAAGAAAGAGGAGTGATTGATAATGTTACTGTTCCAGTAGGTGCAACCATAGTCGGTAAATATGTTCCTGCTGAAGGTGGATTGCGCTATGTTGCTGAAGCAGTAACTTATGGCAACTACAGCTACAGGATTAATGCCTCTTCTGGAATTATCAAAGATGTTAAAGATCCTCGCGATACATCAGCTGGAGCGATCGCTAAAGATGCAGGTATTGGTGCTGCGGGAGGGGTTGTTTTAGGTGAAGTATTTGGTGATGCAGGTGTAGGTGAAATTGTTGGTGGCGCTGCTGCTGGGGCAGCAACAGGAAATCTGACAGCTGATCGAGTGGTGGTCATTGAACCTGATTCAGCGATCTCTCTGTATGAGTAACAAGTAACAAGTAACAAGTAAATAATGACTGATACAAAAAAAGAGTCTAATTCTCCACAATTTAGTTATTGGCATGTTTGGACTGATGGTGATGGTGTTAGTCATCAGACTCAATGTGAATTAACTAACTTTAAACAGGAAAGTATGGGCGGTGATGCGGCTCCTCAATGGAATAATCGCTTGATGAATGCCGAATCTAAAATTGTCTTTGCTGAATTACCCGTAAACTGGGTGGGAGAATGGCACGAAAACCCCCAGCCCCAGTGGATTATTCCTCTATCTGGTAAATGGTTTGTAGAAACTATGGATGGACAGAGGGTAGAAATGGGTGTGGGGGAAATTTCTTTTGGGGGCGATCAAAATACGAAGCCCGACCAAGAGGGGAAACAAGGACATCTTTCGGGAACAGTAGGAGATGAACCTGCCAAATTAATGATAGTTCAGTTAGAAGGCGATCGCTGGATGGGATTAAAACCAGGAGATTTACAGTAGGTACACAGGCTGGGGTCCATATTGGTAGGAAATTTATACCCAATAGAAATTAATTAGTTATGATTAAAATTCAAAGAATTAATGCGATCGCCTTGACGGTTGCAGATATTGCTCGCTCTGTAGATTTTTATACTCAAGCTCTTGGTTTTAAAATAGTTGACGACAGGATATGGGTTTCATCTACTAATAATCAATTATGGTCAATTCCACCTACTGATGTTCGTCTAGTTACCCTACAGCTAGGAGATGAATTTATTGAACTAATTCAGTATCTCGATCTTAAAGCTAAACCCATTCCTGAAGATTCTCAAAGTAATGATCTTTGGTTTCAGCATTTGGCAATTGTCGTCAGTGATATAGATCGCGCTTACGAACATTTACAGGATTTTCCTATTACACCAATTTCTAATCGACCTCAAACCATACCAGATGATAATAAACTAGCTGCGGGGGTGAGGGCGTTTAAGTTTCGGGAATTAAATCATCATAGTTTGGAATTAATTTGGTTTCCTCAAGATAAAGGAAAAGAAAAATGGCACCAAAACAACAATGACATATTTTTAGGTATCGATCATAGTGCGATCGCAGTTAGAGATACGGAAGAAAGCTTAAAATTTTATTGCGATCTATTAAATCTGGAGCAAGAGGGAACGAATCTTAATCAGGGTCAAGTTCAAGCAGATCTCGATGGTTTGCCCGTAGCCAAAGTGCAAGTTACTCCCTTACAACCAATAGAATCTAGTATTGGAGTCGAACTCCTAGATTATCAACAACCTGAAACTGGTCGAGAAAGACCACAAGAATGGCAAATAAATGACATTCCTCATCTACACTATGTCATGGAAGTAACCGAACTAGAAAAAGAAATCGAGCAGTTAAAACAACAAAAAATAGAACTTATTTCACCTCAAGCAATCGAGTTTCCCGAGTTCTATCGTTATAGTCGAGGTTATTTAATTAAGGACCCAAACGGACACGCTATTTTGTTAGCTAGTGATGTTACGCGCTAAATCAAAATATTAGGACTTACGCAGTGAAACAAAAAATCAAGGTTTTAGGGAATAGGGAATAGGGAATAGGGAATAGGGAATAGGGAATGGGAAACAGCAAGTTATAGGTGCTTAGTGCGTAAGTCCTGAGTATGTTTGGGAAATCGATTTTGAATAAATTATCGTTGACGCAAAATTAGACAAATTTACAGCAAGAACAGACAAGATCGATTTAGGTGAAATTTTGTATGCTTTTCCTGATAGATATAGTTATTTGATAAACGTCAGTTCGACAAAGGATATTTGGGTAGCAATTCTCGAAAATATTCTCTATTTTCAATGCTGATAGGAACGAAAAATATAGCCTATTGCCTGTTGCCTATTCCCGATTCCATACTTCTTACCATTAAATTTTGTACTCATCGAATTCACGTTGATAATGCTATAGATATTAATTCGCTATTGAATATGAAAGAGGCGATCGCAGTTTACGACCAACGAATGTACTCAATTATTGACCCAGATGTCCAATTAGAAAAACTAGCCGATGGAGCAAAACATACAGAAGGCCCTGTGTATATTCCTGAAGACGATAGCGTTATTTTTAGTGATGTAAGTGGTAACAAGTTATTCGGCTGGAATGCTAGAGATGGGGTAAGTGTAATTCGCGAACCATCTGAATATCAAAACGGTAATTATCTTGATTTATCAGGGCGATTAGTCAGTTGTTCTCATGGTCAAAGGGCAATTATTAGACGGGAGCATAATGGAGAATGGATTATTTTATGCGATCGCTACCAAAATAATCGTCTAAATAGTCCTAACGATCTAGTAGTAAAAAGTGACGGTACAATTTGGTTTACCGATCCCCCATTCGGGTTGACTCAACCAGGAGAGGGATATGGTGGAAATCAGGAACAAGCGGGAAGTTTTGTCTTTCGCTTTGACCCCGATACAGGGGAAATAGATGCGGTAATTAAAGAGATGGAACGTCCTAATGGGTTAGCTTTTAGTCCCGATGAAAGTATTTTGTATGTCTCCGATACATCTCAAGTCGATCATCCTCAAAGTCATCACTATATTCGCGCTTACGATTTAATCGATGCCACAGAACTGGTTAACAGTAGAGTATTTGCAGTTATTGAACCGGGACAACCTGACGGATTAAGAGTAGATCAACAAGGAAATATTTTTACTAGTTCTGCTGATAGTGTTCAAATATACGCCCCTGACGGTACTCGTTGGGGTAAGATTCTTGTCCCTGAAGTTGTCGCCAATCTTACATTTGGAGGAAAAGATGGTAGACGTTTATTTATTACCGCAGGAAGTTCTTTATATGCGATTAATTTAAAATCAATAAATCAATCTTGAAGCCAGTAAATTCACTAAATAATGCTGAATATCTTAGAATCAATTTTAGAATTGTGGCGATCGCTTTATTTACCCTTTCCTGTAGGAATTCAGGGTATAACCTTACTAGCTTTGCGTGTTGGCTTAGGGATTTTGTTTATTCTGCACGGCTATCCTAAACTCACCCATTTACAACAGTGGTCAAAAGCCTTGAAACTTCCAATTTATCTCTGCTTTTTATCAGCTCTATCGATGTTTTTGGGTGGTTTTTGCCTGGTTAGTGGTTTCTTGACTCCTTTAGCTTGTTTAGCGATCTTATGTTCAATGTTATTTGCTTTAGTTTTAGAAATTACTCAAGGATTACCCTTTGTTGCTAGCGATCCCTATCTTATTCCTCAAGGAGAATACGAAGGAGCAAGTGGTAAAGGGGAACCTCCCAGTCAAGAAAAAGCTTTTATTTATAGTCTGATCTTAGTTGTACTATTAGTTTTTGGTCCTGGAGCATTTTCGATTAATGCCTGGCTGATTAACATTTGAATCCCGAAGTTGATTTGTTATCAGCAAATAGTTGCTCGCACATAACGTGCTGAGACGAAATGTTTATTTGAAAAAGTATTTGATCAAGAGTTTATATGAATCAACATTACGACCTGATTGTGATTGGTACTGGTGCTGGAGGCGGCACTGTAGTTCATGAGCTGGCGCCAACTGGTAAAAAAATCTTGGTTTTAGAAAGGGGTGACTTTTTACCTAGAGAGAAGGAAAATTGGAGTCCTGAAAAAGTTTATCAAGACCATCGTTACTATACTGAAGAACAGTGGTGCGACCAAGAAGGAGAAACTGTTGATCCTCAAACTTGCTATTGGGTTGGCGGTAATACCAAGGTTTATGGTGCAGCATTATTACTCATGCGAGAACGAGATTTTGACGAAGTAGAACACAAAGGGGGAATTTCTCCAGCTTGGGAGCTAAAATACCAAGATTTTGCCCCTTATTACACTCAAGCGGAAAAATTATTTAACGTTCATGGTAAAAAGGGTCAAGACCCCACGGAACCGAAAAGAGACGAGTATCCTTATCCGCCTGTTAGTCATGAACCCCAGATGCAGACTACTGTTGATAGTCTTAAGCAACTTGGCTACTCCCCTTTCAATTTACCTGTTGGACTTAAATTAAATGAAGTAGATCGGAGTTTATCCCAGTGTATTCGCTGCGATACTTGCGATGGTTTTCCTTGTTTAGTTGATGGCAAAGCAGATGCCGAAGTCAATTGTATTAATCCCACTCGTAAATATGACAATGTTACTTTAATGACTGGAGCCAAGGTGCTTAAGCTGCATACCAATAGTACGGGAAAAGAAGTTACGGGTGTGGAAACTGATTTAGGCGATCGCACTGAAATATTTTCGGGCAATCTGGTTGTGGTTGCCTGTGGTGCGATCAATTCCGCTGCTCTACTATTGCGTTCTGCTAATGACTCCCACCCCAATGGTTTAGCTAATAGTTCAGATCAAGTAGGACGCAACTTTATGAAGCATCTTGCTACCACTATCGTTGCTTTAAGCGATCGCCAAAATGAGACAGTCTATCAAAAAACTATCGGTCTAAATGATTTTTATTGGGGAGAACCAGACTTTCCCTATCCAATGGGCATGGTACAAAATACAGGTAACGTCAAAGCGGGAATGATTCCTGCTGAAGCACCTCCTTTACTAGCTCCTTTTGTTAAGTTTTCGCCTGAAAAGGCTTTGGAGATAGTAGCCCAACACTCCACAGGTTGGTGGTTACAAACAGAAGATTTGCCCGACCCCAATAATCGGGTACGGTGGGCAAAAGATCGAGTAGGTCTTGACTATACTCCTAATAACCTCGAAGCAAGAGATCGTTTAATTCATCGTTGGACTGAAACTTTGAAGGCTATCACTAAATCTACCAAGCACGTTATTCCTTTGGGTATATATCCCCGTAGTTATATTCCTCTCTCAGCGGTAGGGCATCAATGTGGTACTTGTCGTTTTGGCGAAGATGCAAGCACATCGGTACTTAATCTTGATTGTCGTACTCACGATGTCGAAAACTTATACGTAGTTGATAGCAGCTTTTTCCCTTCCAACTCAGGAGTAAACCCCACTTTAACAATTATTGCTAACGCGATCCGAGTCGCCGAGCAGCTGAAACAACTTATATAATACTCATATAATTTTTTGCTCGGGACAATAAGTTGAACTATGTTAATAATTGAATAGCGAAACATTTTAGTTATCGTGAGGAACTAATCTTGAATAATATTTTAGCTGCCATAGATTTTTCCGACGTTACTCCTAAAGTTGTTGCACAAGCAGCTGAAATGGCTCAATCCTTTGCTTGCAAGTTATGGTTGATTCATATTGCTGCTCCAGATCCAGATTTTGTTGGTTATGGTACTGGTCCACAATGCGAACGAGACTGGAGAGCTAAAATTTTGAGAAAAGAACACAGATATATTCAAGATCAAGCTTTGCAATTAGAGCAAAGTGGCATCGATGTCACTCCTTTACTCGTTCAAGGGGCGACAGTAGCAACTATTATCGCAGAATCTTCAAGACTCGATGCCGATCTAATTGTTATTGGGTCTCACGGTCATGGTTCCGTCTACAAAACTTTAGTAGGTAGTGTCAGTGAAGGAGTAATCCGCAAAGCTAATTGTCCAGTATTAATTGTTCCAGAGCGACATCAAAGTAATCTTAAAATAGCTTGAAAAAACTTTTATTCTACTTCTACTAGACGAGCTAAAAACTCAGAAAATCACCAGAATTTTTCAGTTTCTAGATATCTGAATTCCAAACTCCAAACTCACCTTAAACTGGTAAGCCTTCTAAAGTATTACTCAAAAATTCGGCCCTACAGGCGTGACGTTGAATTTTACCGCTAGAGGTCTTAGGTAAACTACCTGGCTTGAGTAATAGAGCGGTGTGAACCTGTAAATCGTGTTTTTTGGAAATTTCTCGCCGAATTGATTTAATCAAATCTTTAGCGTCAATAATATTTTCCTGAGTCGAACTGCCATTAGATTTGGCTACATAACGTTGGCTACTCCAGTAACGACGCTCTACTTCTGCTAGTACAATTAATTTTTCTTCTCCCTTGATCTCAACAGAGAAGCTGGCTACACCGCTTGGTCTAATCCAAGAGTTAGTTTCTTCTACAGTTTTTTCTATATCTTGAGGATAGTGATTGCGTCCTTTGATGACAATCATGTCTTTGAGACGACCTGTAAAAAATAACTCACCTTCATCGATAAAACCTAAATCTCCTGTACGCAAAAAAGGTCCTTCTTGGGTATCTTGGAGGTAAGCATTAAAGGTGTTTTCAGTTATCTCGGGTTGCTCCCAATATCCTTGAGCAATACTAGAGCCAGCAACCCAAATCTCTCCAACTTCTCCAGGGTTACAGCTCACCATAGTTTCAGGATTGGCGATCGCAATTTTTTGATCGACTAGGCTACCACCACAGCTAACCAAAGTACGGGAGTGAGATTCATGGGCCTGGGCGATCGCAATTTTATTCTGTTCTAAAGCTCTTCCTTGAACAGTTTTGGTTACTACAGCGGCGTTTTGGGAACCACCAGAAACAATTAAAGTTGCTTCTGCCATGCCATAGCAGGGATAAAAAGCTGATTCATCGAATCCGTAGGGAGCATAGGTTTGGGCAAATTTTTGTAAGGTTTCATGATTGATTGGCTCTGCACCATTAAAAGCTACTTGCCAACTGCTTAAATCTAATCCTTGTGCTTGTTCTGGTTTAAATTTGCGAACACAGAGGTCGTAGGCAAAATTGGGACCACCGCTAGTAGTAGCCCGGTAGCGGGAAACGGCTTTAAGCCAGCGCAGAGGACTTTGTAAAAACATTAACGGCGAAATTAATGTCACGGGAAAACCACCGTACAATGGCTGAAGAATACCACCGATCAAGCCCATATCGTGGTAGGGTGGTAGCCAAATTACTCCCTTACTCTGGGGCGAATGTCTAAAACAGCGATGGATTGCTTCTAGATTATGCAATAAATTCCGATAAGCAATTTTGACTCCCTTTGGTTCTGCTGTTGAGCCCGAGGTATACTGCAAAAAGGCGATATCATTGCCGACAATATGAGGTTCTTGCCAGTCTTGAGCTAAATCGCTGTTTAAGGTGTCTGTTGTAATCCAGCGTAGACTATGAAGCTCAGGAGTACGTTCTAATTGACGCTCCAGACTTAGTAAAGTACTACTATTAGTTAAAGCTAAATTCGACTTGGCGTTTTGCAGAATATTTTGAATGCGGTTTAAAGAACGATTAGGTCGTGGGGGATAAGCGGGAATCGCAATTACTCCAGCGTAAAGGCAACCAAAGAAAGCAGTAATATAGTCTAATCCCGAAGGATATAGGAGTAAAACCCTATCTTGAGGAGAGCTAACAGACTGAAGATAAGCGGCGATCATTTTCGCTTTTTGTTCTACTTGTCTGTAGGTCAGGCTTTGATTTTCTAATTCTCCGTCCGCCAAATAATTATATATAGTTTGATTTGGCTGTTCAATCGCCCTATTGCGGAGGATATCAACTAAATTTTCTGCTTTAATTGTACTTTTTAAACCACTCATTCACTTTTGATTATTTAAATCAATTTACACCATAATCTATTGTTTGAAAATCCAAGTATAAATAAACTCAGGGCATAATTCCGTCCGATGTAATCAAATTCCTCCACAGCTTACATCAATCAAGCTCAAAACAAAGTATAGTTGTGACACCTTGAGAATAGTCCTCTCAGTTACAGATTACTAATTTTAAATACAGTTTTAAATTGATACTATATTCATATTTATGATAAATTTGTCTGAATCATCTCATTCTCAAGAACTAAAGAAGCTTCTTTTTACCCAAATCGATAATTCTCCAGAAAAGCGAATTACTTTTGCTGAATACATGACCCTTGTTCTATATCATCATCACTATGGTTACTATAATTCAGGAGTAGTTAGTATTGGTGCCAAGGGAGATTTTTTCACTTCGTCCTCACTAGGTAAAGATTTTGGGGAATTACTCGCGGTTCAGTTCCAAGAAATGTGGCACAAATTGGGTTGCCCCGATCCTTTTTATCTAGTGGAAATGGGTGCAGGTAATGGTGAACTTGCCCAAGATATTTTAAATTATTTCTATAACAGCGATAATAATTTATTTGTTAAAGCGTTAAATTACGTGATTATCGAGCAGTCAACTGCCTTAATCGAGGTACAGCAGAAATTGCTCAGCTCTTTTAGTGATGTTGATCTAACTTGGAAAACTTGGTCAGATATTGCCGACAACAGTATCGAGGGCTGTTTTTTTTCCAACGAGTTAGTTGATGCTTTCCCTGTTCATTTAATAACCAAGAATCAGCAGCAATTACAAGAAGTATTTTTGAGTATTGAACAAGATCGTCTAACCGAAACTAGCCATCCTGTTTCGACAGAAAAACTGCTTGCATATTTTGATTTGGTTGGTATCAATTTACTAGAGGCGGACTATCCTCAGGGTTATCGTACTGAAGTTAATCTCAATGCTTTAAATTGGCTAACAACAGTTGCAGGTAAACTTAAACGAGGGTATGTCTTGACTGTGGATTATGGCTATACTGCTGATAAGTATTATCGTCCCGCTCGTAGTCAAGGTACTTTACAGTGTTATTTTCAACATCGTCATCATAACAATCCATACGTAAATATAGGTCATCAAGATATTACTGCTCAGGTGGATTTTACAGCTCTACAATGCCAGGGAAAACTACACGGGTTAAGAACTCTTGGTTTTACTCAACAGGGTCTATTTTTGATGGCTTTGGGTTTAGGCGATCGCTTAAATGAACTTTCTAGTGGTAAATATGAGATTGCAGAGATTTTTAAACGTCGTGATGCTTTACATCAATTAATTGACCCCACTGGCTTGGGTGGCTTTGGTGTATTGATTCAGGGAAAAAATCTAGCTGAGCATCAAAAGTCTCTTCAAGGTTTAACCATGCCATCAATGTTTTGAATCAAAGAGATTTGAATCATTGATAATAGCTAGTCAAAATAAATACCACTACGATAGTTACTTAATTAAGCAAAATCGCAATGGCAAAATTTAAAAATCACGCTTTTACTAAGCAACGTCTAGAATTCCGAACCGCTAGCTTCTGCCTTACCAAAGGGAATACTAGAACCACCACCAGCTAAAACATCGGCTTCTTTGACAAATCCACTGTAGGCTTCCATACCATGTTCGCTGATATCTAAACCACGTCTTTCGTCTTCTTCATCCACTCTAATACCAATAGTTACTTTGAGGATAGTCCAAACGATAGCACTAAAGATTACGGTAAAAGCACCAATCGCCACAATGCCAATAATTTGAGTAACAATGTTACCAGTGCCAAAGATACCTACCGCTAAAGTTCCCCAGATACCGCAAACTAAGTGAACCGAAGTTGCACCAACGGGGTCGTCAATTTTGATACTGTCAAAGAAAGCAACAGAGAAAACTACGATTATGCCAGCGATCACACCGATAATTACCGCAGATAAATAGCTAACATCCGCGCAACCAGCAGTGATACCTACCAAACCAGCTAAAATACCATTAATAACCATCGATAAGTCAGGCTTACCGTCTTTAATCCAAGATGTAAAAGTTGCAGCAACACCACCTGCTGCTGCGGCTAAGTTAGTAGTCACAGCAATATAAGGAACATTGGCTGTAGCGGCTAGTTCTGAGCCGGGGTTAAAGCCAAACCAGCCAATCCAGAGAATGAGGCATCCTAGAGTAGCAAAACCCATGTTGTGACCAGGGATTGCACTAATTCTCCCGTTCTGATACTTACCAAGTCTCGGTCCTAAAATAGCTGCACCAACTAAAGCTGCCCATCCTCCCACAGAGTGAACCACGGTTGAACCAGCAAAGTCAGAAAAGCCCATTTCGCTCAACCAACCACCATCCCAAACCCAATGTCCAGTGACCGCGTAGGAAAAGGCTACTAGTAAAGTACTAAAAATTAAGAATGCGCCAAAGTGAATTCTTTCTGCTACCGCACCAGAAACAATAGTTGCTGCTGTTGCCGCGAAAGCCACTTGGAATAAAAAGGAAATTGCTTCGGGAACTGCTGCTGGATAGGGATCATTACCATAAGGAGCAGGATCTCCATTAAAGAAAAAGCCCTTTAAGCCAATAAAGGGAGTGCCATCACCATACATGAGGGCATAACCTACTGCCCAATAAGCCAAAGTTGCGACTCCAAATACGATTAGATTTTTGGCCAGAATATTAACCGCATTTTTTTGACGACAGAACCCTGTTTCTAACATTCCGAATCCAGCATTCATGAAAATTACTAGAACGGAGCAAAATAGCAGAAAGATTGAGTCTAAGACAACTCTCAGTTCATCTAGGTTAGCGGGGGCATCTAATCCTTGAGCGGTGGCGGCTGTATTCCAAACGACAACAATCATTGCTGCTAAAGGAATACATAAAAACCAAGAAGAAGAAAAAGATTTAAATACTGTTCTCAAAGGTTCGGGAAGTAAGTCTTTAAATTGCCGACCAACTCCCGTTGGATTTTTACGTTTGAGTGTTTTTTTAGGTTTTAAGAATTCAGAATTCATTTACACTTCGATTAATTTAGAAAATATAGTTAGTTTGTCTACAAGTTGCAAACTCAATTCTGTCTAGTTTGTGATTTTTTTTCCTTTCTTGCCGTATTTTTGAATACAGTTTGATATAGCAAAAAGAGGTATGATAAAGGGCTATTTTTAATCGATCCAAACTAACACTTAATTAAGATACATCTAATTGATAGCCTTAATTATTAACTACTATGCCTTTCCTGACCAAAAGTCCCGAAAATATATAGATTTAATATCTTTGACCTGTCTAATCTTTACAAAAAAGACATGATGTAAAAGATATTTAGATATAGACATACAAGCAGATAAAATATTTGATATTCTAGCTTAATCGCCTTCTTTTATGCAGAGCTCAGGTTCTACTGCGCTTATAAGCTAGCTAATTTTGAATTCTATAGGCCTTCATAGTATGTCATGTATTTTCGCGACTTAATTATCATTAAAAATAATAGTTAGCAATTGTTAAGAGTTAGATGAATTTTAAATCTTATTTTGTGAGATTAAATCAGACTTAAAATTGGTAATCTTTAAGTATGTTAAAGAACTTAATTTAACTATTCAATCCATATTGTTTATTAACAACAAAAAACCGTCCATAAAGAACGGTTTCATAATAATTACAATCTTAATCTAATTCATCTAGCTATGAGTGGCTAAGTGAATAGGGATAAAGTCAAAAATCCAATTATTTATTCGGGTGTCTAACTGAGTAGAAAAGACAAATTATTTAATAAATAACATTTCTTGATAGGTTGGTAAGGGCCAAAGGTCATCGGAGACTTCTCCTTCAAGAGCATCAGCATCTTCCCGAAGGTCGTCCATCATTGGGCGAATAGTGCTAGCACAATATTTCATGTGTTCCTCAGTACTGGCAAAGTCTTCTTTTGCCAAAGCCGTACTCAATTTTGACACTTTGGACATCATTGAGTTAGTTAACTCGGCGACTTTCTTGATATTATCCCGATCTAAATCGATCCCCATGTCTTTGAGACCAGCAACAGTATTGCCCATCTCAGCTAAATGTCTCATCGCTGCAGGATAGATCGAAGTTTTCACCATATCTATTGCCAGTTTGGCTTCTACTTCAATAGACAGAATGTACTGCTCAGAATATACTTCGTAGCGACTTTCTAATTCTACAGGAGACAGAACGCCAGTTTTTTCAAATAGCTCTTCAATATATTTTTCTGTTAAACAGGGAAGAGCATCTGCAGTAGTAGGTAGATTAGCCAAGCCCCTTTCTTCTACAGCCATTTTGTGCCATTCAGCAGAGTATCCGTCACCACCGAAAATAACCGCACCATGTTTGTGCATTATTTCTTTGAGTACGGCAAAAATAGCAGCGTTAAGTTCTACTCCTTTACCTAGTTCACTTTCTAAAAGATCGCCAACAAAATCTAACGAATCTGCCAACATAGTATTGAGAACAATCAGGGGACCAGAAACCGATTGACTAGAGCCTACAGCACGGAATTCAAAGCGATTGCCCGTAAAAGCGAAGGGAGATGTTCTGTTGCGATCGCCTGCATCCTTAGACAAAGGAGGTAAAGTGTCCACCCCAATTCTCATCTCTCCTCTTTTACCGTAGGTATCATTCATACTACCTGACGCAATCTGGTTAAATAGAGTCTCTAATTGAGAACCTAAATAAACTGACATAATTGCCGGAGGAGCTTCGTTGGCTCCCAAACGGTGATCGTTACTGGCATTAGCAATTACAGCCCGCATTAATGGGCCATATTTATGTACACCGCGAATTACGGCAGCACAGAAAACTAAAAACTGAGCATTTTCGTGAGGAGAATCGCCAGGATCGAGTAAATTGCCTTGAGTAGTATTACTCACAGACCAGTTGACGTGTTTACCAGAACCATTAATTCCAGCAAAGGGTTTTTCGTGAAGTAAGCAGACGAAACCATGCTTTTTCGCAGTCTGACGTAACAATGTCATAGTTAACTGCTGGTGATCGGAAGCTACGTTGGCTGCTTCAAAAATAGGTGCAATTTCAAACTGACCAGGAGCCACCTCATTGTGTCTAGTTTTGGCAGGAATACCCAAACGATACATTTTCTGTTCTACATCTTGCATAAAGACTTGAACCCGTTCGGGAATTGCACCGAAATAGTGGTCATCGAACTGCTGTCCTTTTGCAGGAGGTTTACCAAACAGAGTTCTGCCAGCCAATAATAAATCGGGACGACTATTGGCAAAGTAAGAATCTACTAAAAAATATTCTTGTTCTGGACCACAGCTAGAATTCACAGGAGCAATATCCGTGTGACCCAATAACTTTAACACCCTAGTGGCTGACCTATTCATAGCTGAAATAGAGCGCAATAGAGGAGTCTTCTTGTCAAGGGCTTCTCCTGTCCAAGAAACAAACACCGTTGGAATACAGAGAGTTACACCGTTATCTGTTTCCATTAAGTAAGCTGGGCTAGTTACATCCCAAGCAGTATAGCCTCTAGCTTCAAAAGTAGAACGAATTCCACCATTAGGGAAAGATGAACCATCTGGTTCACCCTGAACCAGTAATTTACCTGCAAATTCAGAAATTGCCGTCCCATCCCCTTGTATAGACACAAAAGCATCGTGTTTTTCGGCGGTAGCATTTGTCATGGGATAAAAAACGTGAGCATAGTAAGATGCTCCTTTGGCGATCGCCCAGTCCTTCATTGCTGAAGCCACAATATCGGCAACAGAAGCATCTAACTGTTGACCTGTTTGAATTGTTTTTTTCAGAGATTTAAAAACAGCTTTGGGTAAACACTGTTTCATTTTGCTCAAGCTAAAAACATCCTTGCCCCACAGTTCTTCTAAACGACTAGGTGGTCCAGCTGGAAATGATTGTCGATTAGTTATTCGATAAATTGCTTGCGCGCGCGATTCGTATCCCATGACAGTTTTGTTTTATTACTAGATATTTAGTGCAATTGATCTTACTTGCTGGGAATTCTATAAAATGTAAAATATGTAACAGATTTATGTCGTGGCTTTGAGTTGCCAAAAACTTGACAGCGGTTAAGATCAATTTAGTGAATACTTTTAATCACCAGATTATCCTCTGATTCTAAGTTATTCAATAAAAATAGAGACGTTGAACCAAACGCCTCTGGCTAATTAATAATTACATCATCTTAGTGTCCCTATCGAAGTATCCCTCTAGCAATCATAGTAAAGAGCAAATTCATAAGGATGAGGACGTAAACGCAAAGGATTTACTTCTGCATCCAACTTAAACTGAATCCAGTTTTGGATAAAGTCTGAAGTAAATACGCCGCTAGCAGTTAAAAATCCGTGGTCATTTTCTAGAGCTTCTAGGGCACCTTCTAAAGAACCAGGAGTAGAGGGGATTTTACTCAGTTCTTCAGGAGAAAGTTCATATATGTCTACATCCAGAGGATCACCAGGATCGATTTGATTTTTTACACCATCGATACCCGCGAGTAACATAGCCGAGAAACCAAGATAGGGATTAGACGTAGGATCGGGACAGCGAAACTCAAAACGCTTGGCTTTGGGATTGCTACCGCTAAGGGGTATGCGTACTGATGCAGAGCGGTTTCCTTGGGAATAAGCCAAGTTTACAGGGGCTTCAAAACCAGGTACGAGGCGTTTGTAAGAATTAGCAGAAGGATTAGTAAATGCCAAAATAGCAGAGGCATGTTTTAAAATACCACCAATAAAATGCAGTGCTGTTTGGCTCAAATCTGCGTAACCATCACCGAAGAATAAAGGATTGCCGTCTTTCCAGATGGACATATGGGTATGCATGCCAGTACCGTTGTCATTAAACAAAGGTTTGGGCATAAAGGTAGCGGTTTTACCATGTTTTCTGGCAACATTTTTAACTATGTATTTGTAAGTTAAAACATAGTCTGCAGCATGAACTAAATCGGAGAATTTGATTCCTAATTCACACTGTCCCGCAGAAGCTACTTCATGATGGTGTTTTTCAATGGGCACACCACATTTTCCCATTGCAAGTAGCATTTCACTACGAATATCTTGCAGAGTATCTGAAGGTGCTACTGGAAAGTAGCCACGTTTATGATCGGTTTTATAGCCTAAGTTTCCTCCTGCTTCAGATGCTCCAGAATTCCAAATGCCTTCAATGGAATCAATGTGATAAAAACCTTCGTATTCTGCTTGACCAAAGCGAATATCATCGAAAATAAAAAATTCTGGTTCAGGACCACAATATACGGTATCACCAATACCAGTACTTTTGAGGTAGTCTACGGCTTTTTGAGCCAGAGAACGAGGGTCACGATCATACCATTCTCCAGTTCGCGGTTCTTTAATGGAACATACCATGCTCAAAGTTGGTATTTCCATAAAGGGATCGATCCAAGCTGTGGTCGGATCGGGAACCATTGCCATATCGGAAGCGTTAATGGCTTTCCAGCCTCGAATACTAGAACCATCGAAAGCTACGCCTTCAGTAAACGCATCTTCGTCAATTAGGCTACGATGAAAAGTACAGTGTTGCCAAATACCAAATAGATCAACAAATTTGAGATCGATTAGCTCAATATTTTGATCCTGAATCATTTTCAAGACCTCTTGGGCAGTCTCAGCCATAGATATTGCTCCTTTTGGATTTACGTCTTACACTGGCAATTTATTTGTAATAGATTGCCTGAAAACTTGTTGTTGATGTTACAGAATTAACACGTTTTATCCGACTCTAAACCTGTAAACTTTACAAAAATGTGACTAAATTAACCAAATTTTTGGTTATGAGGAAGAATTTAAGCTTTGTTTTAATTTTGTCTCGATCTCGATCAAGTATTAAGATAAGATGTCAAAATTTGAAGGGATCGCTAGTCCTCGTCGTGACTTGTGGGATTATAGGTAAATAAAAGTAGGCTTAACTATTTAGCCGATTAAATAAAATTGCTGTTGGGAGAAATCAAAAAATTAAGATGCGAGACGCTGTTACTAACTTAATCAAAAATTATGATATTGCTGGTCGTTATCTAGACCGCAATGCGATGGATAGTCTTCAAGACTATTTTGCCTCTGGAACTGCTAGAGTAGCTGTCGCAACTATGATTAGCGGTAATGCTGCCACTATTGTGCGGAATGCAGGAATTCAATTATTTGAAGAAGTTCCAGAGCTAATCCGACCAGGAGGAAACGCTTACACAACCCGTCGCTATTCTGCTTGTTTGCGGGATATGGACTATTATTTACGCTATGCTAGCTATGCTTTAGTGGCAGGCAATACCAATGTCCTTGATGAACGAGTTTTACAAGGACTGCGAGAAACTTACAATTCTCTGGGTGTACCAATTGGTCCTACTGTTAAGGGAATTCAAATTATGAAAGAGATGCTCAAAGAAATGGCAGTTGATTCGGGAATTAGTAATAGTGATGTTATAGATGAACCCTTTGATTATTTAACTCGGGAGTTAGGCGAAGTTTCTGTTTAGTTATTTCGAGCTATTAGCTTTTAACTATTAGCTCTTAGCTCTAAGTTAAAGATAACTATGGTGATAAACAATTAATTGAAAACTATTTATTCTCTGTCCAGAAAAAAAGATTTCATGTCAAATTAAACGCCGTAACTCATAAATTACTAATGAGAGGCGTTTTTTTATGGCGATTTTTCTGGCAGATCTCTGATTTGCAGTGTAATCATCACTTTGTACGGTAAACCACACTAATGATACCGTTGCCATAAGATACCAACTTTAGCTAAATTAGCACTCGGATGGTGAGAGTGCTAATTGAGAAAATAAGTAGCTTTCCATCAAGGAGAATCTTTGATTATTTAATCAAAGTTAAGCGTTTAGTTATCTGGAGAATATTTGCATGGCAGCTATTAGTATTAACGTAACAACTGTAAAGCCTCTAGGCGATCGCGTATTTATTAAAGTCAGTGCCAGTGAAGAAAAAACTGCTGGTGGAATTTTACTACCCGATGCAGCTAAAGAAAAACCTCAAGTTGGTGAAGTTGTAGGTGTTGGCCCTGGTAAACCCAAGGATGATGGTGGTTATACACCTTTAGAAGTAAAAGTTGGTGATAAAGTACTCTATTCAAAATACGCTGGTACAGATATTAAGTTAGGTGGCGAAGATTACGTCCTGCTATCTGAAAAAGACATTCTCGCTGCAGTTGCTTAAAAGATTGTTTAGTCAAATTCGTACGCTCTCAAGCTATTCCGTTGAGAGGGTCATCAGACTTGAAAGAACTGCCATAGCGTTTGTGCTTTGCGGCGGCGTGGAGTCACTCTTCAAGTTACTTGGTGGTCATTTACCTGAAACTATGATTACTAGAAAATACCATCACTAAGACTTACATCAATAAAGCATTTAATTTATTCACCGTTCACCATATCTATTGAAGGCAAACCAGTTTTATGGCTAAATCTATTATTTATAACGACGAAGCCCGTCGTGCGTTAGAAAAAGGGATCGACCTGCTGGCCGAAGCAGTCGCAGTTACCATTGGTCCCAAAGGACGTAACGTAGTTCTCGAAAAAAAATTTGGCGCGCCCCAAATTGTCAATGATGGGGTAACAATCGCCAAAGAAATTGAATTAGAAGATCACATCGAGAATACAGGTGTATCCTTGATTCGTCAAGCTGCCTCCAAAACTAATGATGTAGCAGGGGACGGCACTACCACAGCTACAGTTTTGGCTCATGCCATTGTTAAAGAGGGTCTCCGTAATGTCGCTGCTGGAGCCAATCCCATTGCAATCAAGCGTGGTATTGACAAAGCGACCGAATACTTAGTTGGTAAGATCCAAGAGCACGCTCAGCCTGTAGGAGATTCGACAGCGATCGCTCAAGTCGGGACAATCTCTGCTGGTAATGACGAAGAAGTCGGCAATATGATTTCCCAAGCGATGGATAAAGTCGGCAAAGAAGGAGTTATCTCTCTTGAAGAAGGAAAGTCAATGACTACCGAACTAGAGATTACTGAAGGGATGCGTTTTGATAAAGGCTATATCTCCCCTTACTTTGTTACTGACACTGAACGTATGGAAGCGGCTTTAGAAGAGCCCTTAATTCTGATTACCGATCGCAAGATCAATCTAGTTCAAGATTTAGTTCCCGTACTAGAACAAGTTGCTCGTCAAGGCAAACCTTTAGTAATTATTGCTGAGGATATTGAAAAAGAAGCCCTGGCAACTTTAGTCGTCAATCGTCTACGGGGTGTGCTTAATGTTGCTGCTATCAAAGCTCCTGGCTTCGGCGATCGCCGTAAGCAAATGCTAGAAGACATTGCCGTACTAACTGGTGGTCAAGTAATCTCTGAAGATGCTGGTTTAAAACTAGAAAGTGCCAAAGTAGAAATGTTGGGTACTGCTCGTCGGATTAACATCACCAAAGACAGTACTACTATTGTTGCCGAAGGTAATGAGGATGCAGTGAAAAAACGCTGTCAGCAGATTCGTCGTCAAATCGAAGCCAGCGATTCGTCTTATGACCAAGAAAAGCTACAAGAGCGTTTAGCTAAACTATCTGGTGGTGTAGCGGTAATTAAAGTAGGTGCTGCTACCGAAACCGAAATGAAAGATCGTAAATTGCGCTTGGAAGATGCGATCAACGCTACTAAGGCTGCGGTTGAAGAAGGAATTGTTCCTGGTGGTGGCACTACCCTGGCTCATTTAGCTCCTGGTTTGACAGAATGGGCAAAAGCCAACCTCAAAGACGAAGCTTTAACTGCTGCAACTATTGTGGCTCGTGCTTTAGCTGCTCCGTTGAAAAGAATTGCCGAAAATGCTGGTCAAAATGGTGCTGTAGTTGCCGAAAGAGTAAAAGAAACAGACTTTGATACTGGTTATAATGCCGCTACCAATGAATTCGTCAATATGTTTAACGCTGGTATTGTCGATCCCGCCAAAGTAACTCGTTCTGCATTACAAAATGCTGCCTCGATCGCCGGAATGGTATTGACTACCGAATGTATTGTCGTCGATAAACCGGAAAAAGATAAGTCTGCTGGTGCACCTGGTGCAGGTGATTTTGATTACTAAGTTAATCTAATCAAGTATTTGTCTGTTTAACACATTATCTGAAAATACTTTCTACAAATAATCTTAAGGCTGTTTAAGCAAGTTTGCTTGACAGCCTTTTTTTGTGCTTTTAATACCTAATTATATTTTTTAAAACAGTTTGTTAATTTAACTTACAAAGAAGCTGAACATTTAAAAACTGGGTTTAAATAAAGAATAGATTAGCCTCTCCTAATCCTTTACTTATAAATTGATAGATTGAAAAAAGAGAAAGAGGACAAGGAAAAAAAGGAGAAAAGGGCAAAACGTAAATCAAGCTATTCCTCAAATCAATTTTGACCCTCTACTAAACTTTTACGTGGAATTCGCATTTTTTTAAATTTTTAGCTTCATTGATAGCGACGTTTTACTCTTCAAATCTGCTTTTCAAACCAAGTGTCAGCAGATTTGATTTTTAAATATTAAACCAATCTAGTTTTAGAAAATATTTTCCTATGGTATCTATTGCATCAATCAACAATACACCATCTCAAACAACGACCAAAATTAAGCAGAACCCCATCCAAACAGCCCAAGGAGTGTACATCACAGTACATGGTCACTTTTATCAGCCACCCAGAGAAAACCCTTACTTGGACACCATCGAAAGACAACCCAGCGCGCACCCATTTCATGACTGGAATGAACGTATCCATTACGAGTGCTATCGCCCTAATGCTTTTGCCCGTATCCTCAATCATCAAAATGAATTAGTGGGGATCGTTAATAACTTTGAGTATCTGAGTTTTAACATCGGTGCAACCTTGATGTCCTGGTTAGAAAAATACGATCCCGAAGTTTATCAACGTATTTTAGAAGCAGATCGCCAAAGCAGCCTGCGGTTAAACGGACATGGCAATGCGATCGCTCAAGTTTATAACCATATCATCTTGCCTCTAGCCAATCAGCGAGATAAAATCACCCAAATTCGCTGGGGTAAAGAAGATTTTCGTTCTCGTTTTGGACGCGATCCCGAGGGGATGTGGCTTGCGGAAACCGCCGTTGATTACCCTACTTTAGAAGCTTTAATCGATGAAGAGATTAAATTTATTATTCTGGCTCCTTCTCAAGCAGAAAGATGTCGTTTACTACCGACAACAGAAGAAGAAGAAACAGAATGGCATGAAGTAGGAGGTTCACAAATCGATCCCACTCGCCCCTATCGTTGTTTTGTTGATGACGGGCGATATCTTGATATTTTCTTTTATGATGGTCCCATCTCTAGGGATATGGGTTTTAACGATGTCCTCAATACGGTAGATAACTTTACTGCCAGATTAGGACAGGCAATCAAAGGGGATCATCGTCCTTCTCAATTGATTAGTGTTGCTACCGATGGGGAAACCTTTGGACATCATAAAGGCGCTACTGAAAAGTGTATTGCCTATGCTTTTAGTGAGCAATTTGCTCAGTATGGTTGGACAGTTACGAACTATGCTCACTATCTGAGTATTTGCCCTCCGACCTGGGAAGTGGTATTAAAGCCAGTGACCGCTTGGAGTTGCGCACATGGGGTTGGTCGTTGGCAAGATGACTGTGGTTGCGCTAAGGGTGGTGGTTGGCATCAAAAATGGCGTCGTCCTCTAAGGGACTCGTTAGACTGGCTGAGGGACCAGTTAATTACTATTTATCAGGAAACGGGAAGCAAGTTTTTCCGCGATCCCTGGTTAGCCAGAAATGAATACATTCAAGTATTGCGCGATCGCTCTCAAGATAATGTCGAAAACTTCCTCCTACGGCATCAGTTAGCTAAACTATCTAGTAGCGAAAAAATAGATGCTTTGCGTCTCTTGGAAATGCAGCGTCATGCCCTGCTGATGTACACTAGCTGCGGTTGGTTTTTTGAAGAAATTTCTCGTCCAGAAGGAGTGCAAATTCTGCGCTATGCATCTCGTGCTTTAGAATTGGCAGGGGAAGTTGCTGGCATACACCTCAAACAAGAGTTTATCAAACGTTTAGCTCAAGCTCCCAGTAATGTTGCCAGATTTACTAGTGGCAAAAAAGTTTATCAGGAATTGGTTGCTCCCTCACAAATCTGTTTTCAGCAAGTAGCAGCTCATTATGCCATCAGCTCTTTGTTTACCAATTATCTGCAACAAGAGCGGATTTACTGTTACGAAGTAGAACAACTAGATTATCAAAAGCAACAGATGGGAACCCTGACTCTTTCTGTGGGGCAGGTGCGTTTAACTTCCGAGATTACTTGGGAAAGTCAGCATATCGTTTTTGCGGTGCTGCATTTAGGGGGATGGGATTTCCATTGCTGCATTACCAGTTTCAATGGTCGTTTAGCATATGCTGAACTGAAAGAACAGTTATTTGCTGATATCAAACACGCCAGTGCAGCTCAGGTTATTTTGACCATGAATCGCTTGATGGTCGGTAGTCACTCATTTAATCTTCAAGATTTATTTGCTGAAGAAAGACATCGTATTGTGCGACTCTTGACAGCTAATACTAAAAAGCATTTGGATCAACTCTATACTCAGGTATATCGGGAAAACTACAGTATGCTGGCGGCTTTCCAAAGAGAAGAATTGCCTGTTCCGCAAGAATTAAAAGTAGCGGCGGAAGTTGCCTTATCTTTTCGCTGTCTGGAGGCAGTAAATAATTTAGAACAAGTGATTGAAGATCCTGTGGCAATGGATAGTTGTCTAGCAGAATTGACTTCCACGGCTACTGAAGCTAACTATCTTGAATGTCAGCTAAATATACCTGAAGCTAAAAAAATCCTTGAACAAATAATTTTGCGTCTCTTATGGCAATTACTTTATGATGGCGATCCCACAACTCTCAAAGAAGATGTGACCAGATTAGAAACAGCGATCGCTCTTGGTGAACAGTTACACCTCGATTTAGCATTAGACCGTGCCCAAGAAATCTACTTTAACTGTTTACATAAACGTATTGTACCTGATTGTTTAATTTCTGAATCCAGTGCCGTTCATCATAGCTGTCGTTGGGATATTACCCAAATCAAGCCTTTGTTGAAATTAGGACAGAAACTGGCGATCGATGTTGGTTATTGGTTGAAATAAATTTTAGCAGCACGATTTAACCAAGTGTGAGAAAACTCTAAGTCCTCGCTTCACCAAAGCTGAGACAGTAATAGCTTTAACGAGGACTAAAAACTTGACAAGGTCACAACATCCATCATCCCCTTGTATAAAGTGGAACTTAATTGACGTTGTGACCCTAATTTCAAGAATGAAAAAATTTATGGACCTAAATTAATCACCAATCTTAGACTTACGTGAAATTATCAGCACTCAAAGAACTGGTATCGAAACCAGTTAAAGTTGCTAGTACTTCATCGCTGCTAGTGATAATAATGTCATTGCCATCAAAGCTGAGGTCGCCAAAAGTCAAACCATCTGCTAAACCAATCACATCATCATGTAGATCAAAGTCGGTGATAGTATCAGTACCTTCTCCCTCAGCCAGAATGAAGGTATCTTGGTCGCTCCCCCCAGTGAGTTCATCGTCACCAAAACCACCTCGCAGAATATCCTGACCACTAGAACCTCTTAAGGTGTCGTTCCCTAAACCGCCGCTGAGTGTATCATTATTACCACCGCCTCTCAGGCTGTCGTCCCCTGTACCTCCCAAAAGGATGTCATGCCCCGCTTTACCCTCGAGAAGGTCATCACCGCTTCCGCCTCGAAGAGTATCGTTCCGGCCACCGCCGTCAAGCCAATCGTCCCCTGCACTGCCGTTGAGAATATCCTTACCGCCAGAACCTCGAAGGGTATCATTTCCGTCAGCACCAGTGAGAGTGTCATCACCATCATTACCCCGCAAGGTATCGTCTCCTGGACCACCGAAGATACTATCATCATCATCACCGCCTTGTAGGGTATCGTCTCCTGGACCACCGACTAAAGTATCGTCACCATTAAGACCATCGAGAAAGTCATCCCCTGAAGTTCCTTGAAGGAAATCGTTTGTGTTTTCATCCATGATTGTGCTACCTACACGATATAGTCATACAAAAGAAGTCTTTGAAATATTGAGATAGAGTTTTTGAGAAAAGGTTAGACATTTGTTAAATCATCACTACCATGGCTATGGCATTAAGATATTTCATTCAATGAAGTTGCCAGAATTTTAAAATGTTATTTTATTGAGCAAGGATTCAACTAAAACTGGCGTTGAAAAAAAATCTTCCAAGTGATGATCAAACTTTTTACTGCTACAGAAGCTGCAGTTGGATAAGGACTAATTAAGACTAATTAAAACGTTAGAGGGATAGTTCTAACAACCCGTACAATTGCAAAAAGTTTCACCGGCAATGAAAAATTGAATTAAAGCAAAATGCCAACACTCGATAAAATAGTGTCTCATTTCTCACTATCAGCTTTATTCAAAATCTCTTAAATCAAAAGCTAAATGTTTCAGGCGAACAATTAAAAAAACGCGTTGTCATTTTATTTCACCTCTATAGTTCTTTAGATTTATCCTGAGGTCTAAAATAATTTGAATTATTAGTAATTTAAACCTACAAATTAAAAATAGCTTTAAATAGTTAACACAAACAACGATAATGACACTGTAAATTATGTTACTTTTTAGTAAATTATAGTGATTACACTGATGCTGAATTTTCAAATCCAAAATAACTTACGAATTGAGTAATCAAGACATATCCCTCTTTCCAGCAACACTATTCGTTAATGGGATTGAGCCACTAGTTCAAAACTCAAAGAAATCGTTTTGTTCTTGAGATTTTTTACCATTGATTCTCGATATTTTTGTTCGTAATAATCAGCACCAGGGTCAGTATAATAAGCTTCCCTGGCAGTCCACAAACTATAAACCATACGATAAACCATTTTTTACCTCAACCCAAACAGTATTGGCACCGAATCTTAATTTTTAGCAAATTGGGCAGCAGCGATCGCAGCTTGACCGAGAGCTAATCCTCCATCGTTGGACGGAACCTGGCTATGGGTTAAAACTGCCAGATTCATTGCTTCAAGGCGAACTTGCACTTGGTTCAGTAAAATCTGGTTTTGAAATACTCCTCCAGTTAGTGCTACTTGCTTAATTTCTAAATCTCTATTGTTAGTGCAAATATGATCTACTAAAGAAGCGATCGCTTGAGCTAAACCCAGATGAAACTTAGCTGCTATGACAGAGTGAGAAGTATTACATTTCAAGTCTTCTAACAATGCTTGCCACATTAACAAAGGTTCAATATAAGGTAAATATAATTCCCCTTCTAAGGTTCTATTCTCGATGTTGAAAGGATAAGGTTCAATTTTTTCAGAATTACTTAAGATAGCCTGTTCTGCTAAAGCTTTTAGAGCGATCGCCCCTTGACCTTCATAACTACAGGACTCTATACAAATACCGATAGCTGCTGCTACAGCATCAAATAAACGTCCGCAGGAAGAAGCTAAGGGAGAATTGATCTCTTTCTCAATCATGCGATCGAGAACTTTACAGGGTTTTTGCTGAAGAAACTTAAATATCTCTAAATTTCCATACTTAAGATCCTGCATTTTGTTCTCTAAATCTCTCAACTGGGCTGATGTTTCTCCTTTAATACTCTCTTGTGCCCCCCAAGATTGGGGGATTATCGACTTATATGTACAGAGTAGCTCCCTTAAATGAGCATAAGCACTACGCCAGGGCTGATAAATTGCCTGTACCCCACCGATCATAGGCACTGGTTTAAAACTACCTAAACGTCTAAAACTGCGATAGTCAGCAAAGAGAAATTCTCCGCCCCAAAATGTACCATCCTCTCCGTAACCTAAGCCATCTAAAGCAATTCCCAATACTGGCGAGGTATGGAAAGGGACTCCATTTTCTACCATACAGGCAGCAACATGAGCGTGATGATGTTGGATGCTATAGAGAGGAAGAGAATTGACTACAGCCAGTTCTTTGCCCAATTTAGTCGATAAATATTCGGGATGAAAATCAACGGCGATCGCTGCTGGCTGGTGTTCTAATAAATTCAAGTACAGATTAAGGGTCTGGCGATAAGCTGCTAAAGCTGTCTTATTGGCTAAATCTCCCATGTGTTGAGAAACAATAGCTTGTCCATCCCGCAGCAGACAGAAGGTATTTTTTAGTTCGCTACCCATTGCCAGGATGAGTGGAGTATGGGGAAAATCTACTGGTAGATTTATCGGTGCGGGCGCATAACCACGGGCGCGACGTAGGATTTGTATTCGGAATGAGTTTTCTAAATTAATAATACGGGCGATCGAGTCATCGATGCGATTAACAATCTCGCGGTTATGGAACAAGAAGTAATCGGCAATTTCTTCTAACTTGGTTCTGGCTTCATTGTTATTGATGCATTGGGGTTCACTAGTTAAGTTACCACTAGTCATAACCAAGGGAATGTCTAATCCGCTTAGAATTAGATGGTGTAAGGGGGTATAGGGTAACATAAACCCTAAAGTATTTTGGTCAGGTGCTACCGAGGTTGCAATTGAGCGAAGCTCACTGCCAAGGGCGATCTCATTATTGGTTTTTGCTTGTTTGCGCTGCAGTAAGACAATTGGAGCCACAGAATTTTTCAGTAGTTCCTTTTCCACTTCACTAATAAGGCAATATTGCTCAATTAGTTTTACATCTCGCGCCATTAACGCCAAAGGCTTGTGAGGGCGATGTTTGCGTTGGCGTAGTTTGTGTACGACTTCTTCATTAGTAGCATCGCAAGCTAGATGAAAACCTCCTAACCCCTTAATTGCTACGATATATCCTTGCTGTAATAAATCAGTAACCCTATTTATCTCATCCCCTAATTCATCTCCCTTGTTACCTTTCTCTCTCTGCTCCCCCACTTTTTCCAACCAAATATGAGGACCACAACTAGGGCAAGCAATAGGTTGGGCATGAAAGCGACGATTGTTTGGATCTTGATAATCTTTCTTACAGTCAGGACACATTTTAAATCTTGCCATACTAGTATTGGCGCGATCATAAGGTAAACGTTTAATAATACTTAAACGCGGTCCACAGTTAGTACAGTTAATAAAAGGATATCGATACCAACGACTTGAGGGAGAGAAAATCTCGCCTTGGCAAGTCAGACAAGTAGCAGCATCAGAAGTAATTTCGGTGTGGATATTACCTTTATTACTTTGAACAACAACAAAATCTGTAAAGTCGTCAACATTAATATTTAGATTAGGACGACGAATAATTTCCGTAATTTTTGCCAATGAAGGACTTTCAGTCTGTAATCTTTGCACCAAGGTGTCAATAGAAGCCTGAGTAGCGATCGCTTTGATCAAAACTCCTTGTCCATCATTACCAATTGTTCCTCGTACTCCGCATTCTTTGGCCAGACGATACACTGTAGGACGAAATCCTACCCCCTGAACTGTTCCTCGTACTCGGATTTCTTCAGCAACTAAATTTTTAGCTTGCTGATTATTTGATTTGAATTGGGTCAAGATTATTTTGTCTTCACAGCTAGTAGTGCCTTTGTATTAAATATTACTAGTTCTAAAAAATAGAATTGTTTCTATTTTAATCCTATAATGGCGATCGCGGAGCCTGGACGGAGTCCAATCGCCTCTGGCGGTGGGCGTAGCCCAATCAGCTTCGCTGGTGTGCGACGCGGAGTTAGTACATGCGGCTTAAGCCTTTGTTTAGGGCGGAGCGCAATCGCCTATTCATCTTTTTCTATTTTTAATTGTCTTAACTGACAAGCTTTTTTTAAAAAGGTTGATAGCTTAAAGAAAAATGGGCGTTGCTGAATTAAGGGAGGAATCGAGAGGGAATAGGCACATCCTTAAACTTCAAGTAATGAATCAACAATCTAAAGGAACTACAGGTAGCCAAAGAGCAAATTCTAAGATTAATAAATAGTAAATAGCAACTACCAATAAACTTGCTCCAGTAATGGCTAATAATAATTTCCAAGGAGACTGACTAAGAATTCTAGCCAAGGCAATACCTAAAAAGCCCCAAGCTAAGATCCAGAGGTATTCCCAAGCATTATCCCAAGCAGTTAATAATGGGCAATCATCTAATACGGCACTGATAATTTGACTAATGGCATGAGCCTGTACTTCTACACCATAAATTAAACCTGGATTATCAGATTTTACCCCTGCAACATTAACATCATCTCTGACACTTAAAGCAGTAATACCAATTAAAACAATGTGATCGTGTATCCATTCTGGATTTACTCTTCCTGCTTCAATATCCGCCAAAGAAACTATTCTAAAAGGCTGTTTTCCCCGATGGAAGTTTAACAGGATTTG
The DNA here is from genome assembly GCF_000332195.1 of Pleurocapsa sp. PCC 7319. Taxonomy (NCBI): domain Bacteria; kingdom Bacillati; phylum Cyanobacteriota; class Cyanophyceae; order Pleurocapsales; family Pleurocapsaceae; genus Pleurocapsa; species Pleurocapsa sp. PCC 7319. The sequence goes on along the minus strand of NZ_KB235922.1, from coordinate 2,506,187 downwards.
ATTGCCCCCCGCATCAATATTTTTATAACCGCCAGTATTTGAATGAACTTGGGTTAGTTTAACTTCACCGAATTGCATAGTTTCGGGGTCTTCTGAAGCATTTGTTAAAGATATTCCTTGTTGGTTTAAATATTTTTCTGCCAATCTAATGGTTAAAGAAAATTTGAGTTCGTTATCTCGAACAAAGCTCAATAAACTACGTCTTAAATTACCATCTTTATCCAAAGTTGCATCAACAAAACTAATTCTTGAGGCTGGCAAGGCCGGAGATGGTTTAATTTGAAAAATTCGAGAGTTATTATTACTAGACAATACTTTTTCAATACCAAAAATATTATCTTTCTTTTGGAAAAGTTTATTTAATTCTGCATTCCCTGGAGGCTGAGGTTTATTTGCCATTCTAAGAAGTGAGTGATGATTGACTTTTGAGTATGGGTTGTCTAAGTTCCAGATGTTAATCCCCTAAAAGACTTCTAAAGATACTTTAATTCATGACATTTATGAGAAAAAGCTGTTTCATAATATTGAGGAAGTTTAGTTTTAATCTTTAGCTAATTATCCCTCTCATTTTGTCGTAAATCAATAAAAATAAACTCTTTTTAAGATAGTTTAGTATTTCTATTTTTAAAAGTTTATCGAAAGTAGTAATTATGATTCAATCTGTTTAAGATATATTTTTTCTTTTGAGATTAATATCGATATCTAAATTCATAATCTGGATGTGCTATTTTATATCTTTCAATCAATTAGTTTATTGCCCAAGATAATCCTTCTTCTTAATAAGCAGGAGACAGGCGATCGCTTAATTCCTAACTTTTTTCTAATTCACATCAGGCGTATTCAATGCTCAATCAAATAATGCATCGCACTAAAATTGTGGCTACCATCGGTCCTGCTACTAGTTCAAGGTCAAAGATTGTGCAAATGGTAGAGCAAGGGATGAATGTGGCGCGGCTTAATTTTTCTCACGGTAGCTATCAAGACCACGCAGATATGGTAGCTCAGTTACGTTCGGTTTCGGCAGAGTTAAATACTCCTATTACAATCTTACAAGACCTCCAAGGACCCAAAATTCGCGTTGGTCAGTTACCAGAAGGAGAGATGAAGTTAAAGGCAGGAAATAATTTGACTCTCGTTCCTCAGTCAGAGGCTCATAATGTTCTTGATACAGTTTCAATAGATTATCCCTATTTAGCTGAAGAAGCTCGAATTGGAGAGCAAATTTTATTGGATGATGGCTTACTGGAATTAGAAATTATTGCTATTGATGGTCAGGCAGTGGTTAGTAAGGTGGTGGAAGGAGGTATTTTAAAAAGTCGTAAAGGAGTAAATCTACCCAGTTTGAATCTTCGTTTGCCCTCAATGACAGAAAAAGATCAAAAAGATTTAGAATTTGGTATTGCTCAGGGGGTTGATTGGGTATCTTTAAGTTTTGTACGTCAAGCAAGAGATGTTCGCTTTTTAAAACAATTTCTCGCCGATCGCAATGCTGATATTCCCATAATGGCCAAAATTGAAAAACCCCAGGCGATCGCCAATTTAGATGAAATTATTGCTGAATGTGATGGCTTGATGGTTGCCCGGGGCGATTTAGGTGTAGAGATTAAACCTGAGAAGGTGCCATTATTACAAAAGGAAATTATTCGTAAGTGTAATCTCAAAAATATTCCTGTAATCACTGCAACTCAGATGTTGGATAGTATGATTAACAATCCCCGTCCTACTCGCGCTGAAGCTAGCGATGTTGCCAACGCCATTATCGACGGCACAGATGCAGTAATGCTATCGGGGGAATCAGCAGTAGGAAAATATCCCCTCAAAGCAGTAAAAATGTTAGCGAAAATTGCTACTAGCACTGAACCCAAGCTGCAATTTGTCAATAATCCCCCTGCTAAAACCGATCAAACTCATGCTCTCAGTGAAGCTCTCAATGCAATTGATAAAACCTTAAACCTCCGCTACGTAGTTTGTTTTACCGCTACTGGATATACTGCACGTATTGCTTCAGGAGAACGTCCTCAAGCAATGGTGATTGCTTTTACTCCTAACATTGATGTTTATCATCGTCTCAATTTAGTCTGGGGAGTTAAACCTGTTTATTTAGAGAAAGAAGGGACAACTTTTGAAGAGTTAGTGGCGATCGCTGAAAGTTATTTAGTTAAACAAGAATTGGCACAATCAGGGGATCAAATTCTAATTATGGGAGGAATTCCTACTCAAACTGCCCAAGGAACTAATTTTCTCAAGATTCATGAAATTGGGTAAACAGTTACTAGTATTCTGTCAATTGAAAATTGACGGGTAAAGGGAAAGGGGAAAAGGTTAAAGGATAGTTTTTAACTGTAAAAATATATCCATCATTAATTAGTTGACGCAGCACTAGTAGTTAATAATCCATGCTCATTAATAAGTTCTCCCTTTCCATGCACCGCCTTTGCCTTGCCAATATTTAATTGCCGAGTCGATAGTCATTAAAGTATATAAAAAAGCGATCGCTGGCAAAGTAAATGCCCATGTAATTGATAAGTCATATAATTTGATAGTCGGACTGTAAGCAATAGTCATCAGTAACCAAGTTAAAGAAGTAATTCCCACGACCAGCCAATTACTGGTTAAGATGCTAATTATTAAACCTATGGGAGCTGCTAAATAGACAATGCCCATACCGACCACTGTGCCAATTAAAAGTAACGATGAATAATTTAACTGGGTAAATGCGGTACGAGATATAGTATCCCAAATTGTTTTTAAGTCATTATAAGCCCGAAGGCTAATAGTACTTTTGGTTAAGCCAAGCCAAATATTTTTACCTCTAGATTTAACTACGTGTGCTAGAGAGCAATCATCAATCAAGGCATCTTTAATGGTTGCAATGCTTCCAATTTCTGCTAGAGCAGAGCTACTAATTAAAATACACCCCCCTGCGGCAGCAGCGATAGATTTATCCTGATTATTAACCCAAGGAAAAGGGTAAAGTTTCTGAAAGAAAAAGACAAAAGCGGGAATTAGCAGTTTTTCCCAAATGCTTTGACATCGCAATAGTACCATTAAAGAAACTAAGTCTAATTTTTCTGTTTCAGCTTTAGTAACTAACTGACTGAGATTATTTAAATCATGTTGAATATCGGCATCAGTAAATAAAAAATAATCAGGAGCGGGAATTTGTTGTTTAGCATATTCAATTCCCTGTTGCATTGCCCAGAGTTTTCCTTTCCAACCTTCAGCTAAAGGTTTACCCAAGATAATTTTTAATTGCTCAGATTTATTCAATTTTTGAGCAGTTATTTGAGCAATTTCACTAGTGCGATCGCGACTATTATCGTCAACTAGAACTACAAAAAAGTTTCCTACATAATTTTGAGATAACAGCGAAGTCAAACTAACTGCTATTGCCTCAGCTTCATCTCTAGCAGGAACAATTGCCCATACTGTTGGATAAACTGCCGAATTTTGATTACTTTCAATACGTTGGTTTGCCAACCAAAATCTTCCCCAGAATAATAATAAAAATATCCAGATAATTAACGATAAGCAAACAACAATAATTAAAATCATCTCAAACAAATCAACTAATACCGTTTTAAATTTAAAAGACAACAGATCGTTTGTGTAGGGGCGCATGGCAATGCGCCCTTACGATCAATGTGTAGTCAAAGCTATTCAATTTGGTATAAGTTAGGTGGATGTAATTAAATATAAAATACCTACGGGTAGGGAATAGGGAAACAGCTTAATAGAGGAACTTGGTGTTATCTGAGCTTCAGATAAATTAATACTTATTAGTCACTTTTAATAACTATGAAGTAATTTCGTTAGCAGTAGAAATAAAACCATTCTCATTATTGCTAATGTTTAAAGGCGCAAAAGAAAAATCGGTAGAGGAAACAGCATCATATCCAGACTGATTCATATAGTTCCATATTTGCAAAATTCTTGAATGTTCTAATGTGGACTCAAGTTTAATTAAATTATTTATGTAGTCAAAATACTTGTTTGTACTGTTATTTTTCTTACTAGCTCTTTGGGGATGAAAACAAACAAATAAATCTCGCAAGAAATCGGTTAAACTCTCTCCATTATTCATACTTATTAGTTCATTTAGACTTAGAGCAAGCTCATGCCTAACATTTTCTGTATCAATAGTATTTGTCTGAATAATATGATCCATGGCAAATTCCATCACAGCATATTTGATACTGTCTGGCTCTCTATTAACCAAGAACCAAAAGAAAGGTAATGCATTGGGATAATTAATCAAGAGAAATTCATGATATTTTCTATCTTCATCTTCTAAATCTTGTATGTTAGGGATGTTAACTTGATACTTAATATCTGGCTTCTGATAAAGTTTAATCAGTGCATTATAAGTGTTGGCATTTTGTTGCTGATAGTGTTCTAGCAACTGCTCTCGAACTACGGCATTGTGAACATTGAAGTTAGGAACAACAGTAGTAACATTAGCAGGATAAAGTTTGACTAGTTCTTGATGTGTGGTGCGATCAATAAATTCAATTAGTTGCGCTAGGGTCTCTCCGTTACCAACTTCCTCCTGATTATTCTGTTCAGCTTCCAACTTTTTTGCATCAGTATCTCCTGCAGCTAATGCCGACGTAGAGTCAGTTGAATCATCTAAGTCAGGAATTTCAGGTCCAAACTCATCTTGAAAATACTGGGCATCTGACGTTTCTATTTCTGATTTTATTTTGCTCAGAAGTTGTTGTTTGAAGTCAGATAATTTATCGAGAGATGCTTTAATGACATCAATTTCTTTTTGTTGTTTGATTCTTTGATACTCCTCTAACAAAGATTTGATCTCTGCTTGTTCTGCCTCGATCGCGTTGGCTAAGAGTTCTTTCTCCTTATTGGCTTTTGCTTCTATTTCGCTTAATTGAGAATAGTAATTCGTTAAATTCGGCTTATTTTGCTCCATTTTATCTGTCATAGCTAATATAAACTTGCAGTATTTTGCGACTAAAAAAGCATTATATAACAGTCAGAAAAACCAGGTAGTGCCTAGTAACATTGCCAAGTAAAGTTTTGCTCTCGAATCTACTCACTGATCAGTATACAATTTCTGGGTACCATCATAGTCAGTTAACTGTAAATCTAAGTAATTTTAAAGTATATCTAATTAGGCATCAATGACTCAGTTATTGTATATTTAGCTTCACGAAATCAGTAAGGCTATTCATGGACTCTACATATATTGAATCTAAATTTTAAGTAGCCAAATTTACTTTTCAGCATTTCTCTAACCATAGTCTTAGTTTTTTGTTTTTTTGATTTTTGGCAACATCAACTAAAGATCTGCCATAATTTTTTAGATATTGTGGTGAGGAAGGATTAATTAAAGTGGTACAAGCTAGAGAACAAGAAACTCAGATAACATTAGAACAAGCGATCGCTCTTAGTCAAGCTCATCTATTTTCAATTCAAGATCCAGATGGCTATTGGTGGGCAGAATTAGAGTCTAACGTAACTATTACCGCTGAAGTTGTCTTGTTGCATAAAATTTGGCAAACTGACCACTTGCGACCCTTAGCCAAAGCTGAAGCCTACTTGCGATCGCAACAGCGCGAACATGGTGGTTGGGAACTATACTACGGTGATGCTGGCGAGCTTTCGACAACTGTTGAAGCCTATATGGCATTACGTTTATTGGGTGTACCAGCTGATGATCCTACCTTAGTTAAAGCTAAGAAATTTATTTTGCAACGAGGTGGAATTAGTAAGACGCGCATCTTTACTAAAATGCACCTGGCGTTAATTGGTTGCTATGACTGGCGTGGATTACCTTCGATCCCCCCCTGGATTATGCTTCTGCCTGAAGAGTCTCCCTTCACCATTTACGAGATGTCTAGTTGGGCGAGAGGTAGCACCGTACCTTTGCTAATTGTTTTTGATCGCAAGCCGGTATTCAGTTTAAAGACTCCCATAAACTTAGATGAGCTATTTGCTGAAGGCGTGGCTAATGTGCGCTATGAACTACCACAAAATAACGATTGGACAGATATTTTTCTCACCCTAGATAGTGCTTTCAAATTTGCAGAAGATTTAAATTTAGTCCCCTTTCGTGACGAAGGAATAGCTGCTGCCGAAAAATGGGTCTTAGAAAGGCAAGAAGCTAGTGGCGACTGGGGGGGAATTATTCCTGCTATGCTCAACTCCTTATTAGGTCTGCGTACTCTCAATTACGATGTGAACGATCCCGTTATTCAACGAGGTCTAACCGCTATTGATAATTTTGCGATTGAAACTGAGGATAGCTATCGCATTCAGCCCTGTATTTCTCCTGTATGGGACACTGCTTGGTGTTTGCGAGCTTTGGTAGAGTCTGGTATCGCTCCCGACCATCCTGCCCTGATTAAAGCAGGAAAATGGCTGTTAGATAAGCAAATCCTCGACTATGGTGATTGGGCAGTTAAAAATAAAGGAGTAACCCCAGGAGGTTGGGCATTTGAATTTGATAACCGTTTTTACCCCGATGTAGATGATTCTGCGGTGGTGGTTATGGGTTTATCCCAAGTTGAACTCCCTGATGAAGAGCAAAAAGGTAAGGCGATCGCCCGTTGTGTTAACTGGATAGCAACCATGCAATGTAAACCGGGAGGATGGGCTGCTTTTGATTTAGATAACGATCAAGACTGGATTAATCTTATTCCTTATGGGGACTTAAAAGCGATGATCGATCCCAATACTGCCGATGTCACCGCCAGAGTTCTGGAAATGTTGGGAGAATGTAATTTATCAATGGCAGAATCAAGAGTAGAAAAAGCGATCGCTTATTTAATTAACGAACAAGAGGCGGACGGTAGTTGGTTTGGACGTTGGGGAGTAAATTATATCTATGGCACGAGTGGTGTTCTTTCAGCTCTAAGTTTAATTGCTCCTACTCGATGCCGAACGGAAATTCAAAGAGGTGTAGCCTGGTTAGTTAGCTGTCAGAATGACGATGGCGGCTGGGGGGAAACCTGCGCCAGCTACAACGATCCCAGTCTTAAAGGTCAAGGAACCAGCACTGCCTCTCAGACTGCTTGGGCATTAATTGGCTTAATGGCTGCGGTAGAAGGGATCGAATTTGGCGGACAAGCTGCGATCGCTAAGGGGGTAGAATATTTAATCTCTACTCAAAGAGCAGATGGTACTTGGGATGAAGATTATTTTACTGGTACTGGTTTTCCCTGCCATTTTTATCTTAAATATCATCTCTATCAGCAATATTTTCCTCTTCAAGCACTGGCGAGATACCAAAATTTAGAGCTGGAGACTTCTGTGAGTACCTTACACGATAATTATTAGTTATTAGCTATCAGCTATCAGGTACTACGAATACCGCAAGTCTTATTCTTAATAAGCTTTAAGGCGGTTAATCAAAAGCTGAAAGCTGATAGCTAAGAGCTGATAGCTAATAACAAACAGATCTAAATCAAGCCCATCCACTCCAAAGACAAAATAGTGCCGTCTAATTCTTAGATCACACTTGCTAAAAGTATAACCAGAGAAGCCAGACGACACGCTGTTTAGTCTATTACATAAATATTGGTAAATACCGCCATTTATTATTAGATTTTGTTTTAGTAGGCAAGACCCATACTGCGAGTTGTTTCCGCACCAAGATAGACACGGATACTCAAAAAGTCGGTAGGACAAGCTGTTTCACAACGTTTGCAACCTACACAGTCTTCTGTACGGGGAGATGCGGCAATTTGACCAGCTTTACAGCCGTCCCAAGGTACCATCTCCAATACGTCAGTAGGACACGCTCTTACGCACTGAGTACACCCAATGCAAGTATCATAAATTTTGACGCTATGGGACATTAGAATATAAGCTCCAACTGCGAATGTTCTCTAATCGTATTCTGGATAGAATCAAGGGCTAGTTTACCCCATGCCCCTATTCTCACTCGGCAAAAGACCCGATAACTTTAAATTCTGTAACAACCAGTTCGGCTAATATCCTATATTTGTTGAATTATTTTAATATTTCTTAAGATAGCCAATACTCTTATCTTGATTTGATAGTCAAAGTTCGCTAAACATAAAAAAAAGCAAATTCAGTTAAGCATGGTGAATCCAAAACGCGATTGGCAAAGCCCACGCACCCAGAGTGATCGCAACCGACAAAAATCGATAATCTGCCCACCACAGACTCAGTTAATTAATACCTATTATGATCTGATGGGCTTACATCCCTCGGCATCTACTATCACCATTCGCCGTACCTATCGCCAACTGAGCAAGAAATATCATCCCGATACGACCTCTCTACCACCAAATATTGCCACAGCCAAGTTTCAGCGGATAAATGAGGCTTATGCGGTGTTAAGCAGTCCTGAAAAGCGTTCACTCTACGATCTAAAAATAGGCTATTCTCGCGTTAATGTAATACAAACCCCAAATTGGTCTCAAGCAGATACCGAAAAATGGTCAAAAACGGCATATTTAGACCCTACGGATCGCCCTTTATCCTCTGGTGAAATCTTTGTCTTACTGCTATTGGGATTTACTTTTGTGGGCTGTTTAGCTTTAGTATTAGCGATCGCCTATCTAAGAGGCTAGTGTGATATGAGTTCGGAGTTCGGAGTTCGGAGTTCGGAGTTCGGAGTTCGGAGTTCGGAGTTCGGAGTTCGGAGTTCGGAGTTCGGAGTTCGGAGTTCGGAGTTCGGAGTTCGGAGTTCGGAGTTCGGAGTTCGGAGTTCGGAGTTCGGAGTTCGGAGTTCGGAGTTCGGAGTTCTAAAAAGCTAAAGAATTATGAATTATAAAATTTTCCTGATCGAACTGAAGTTAAATTAGTCATTTTTTAACCACACGCTCTACTAGGGGTTTAAACATAGGTATTAATTCAGCGCGACATAGTCCTAAGCTGGGGATTGATACTTGACCATAGTCTTGACCAACCTGAAGCGGGAATTGAAAATTGTTGTCTAGGAAGACAAACTCTCCGCCTGCGGCTTTGACAATCGCCCAAGCCGCAGCAATATCCCAAATTTTAGGTGTAGCTTCTACTCCTCCAATGACTACTCCCTCAGCGACTAGCAATAAGTTGTAGCTGGCAACTCCAATCATCCTCACCTTGCAGGGAAAAGGTTGCTGGAAAATAGCTGTGCTGCGAGCACAAAGATTAAATAACTGACCACCATCCGGCTGATCTTGGCTAGTATGAATTGGCTGATTATTCAAGTAAGCTCCTGTATAGCCAGTTAATCCAGAATTACCGTACCAGAAGCCATGAAAAGATTGGTTTAACATTGGCACATGAACAAACCCAAAAACTGGAGTCCCTCGATAGAGTAAACCGAGAGAAATTGCCCACACAGGCACACCACGGGTAAAGTTGGTAGTCCCATCTATGGGATCGATTACCCAGCACCAATCATTTTCAGGCAAAATATGGATTGTTTCTTCAGATAAAATTCCATGCTCGGGAAAAGTTGTGGCGATCGCCCTTCTAATTTCTTGGTCTGACCATCGATCCGCTTGAGTAACTAAACTACCATCTTCTTTTTTGCTTGCCTGAATTTTACCAAAATCCTTAATCAGACGTTCACTTATGTTTTGGGTGGTTTGGACGCAAAAGTTAAGGACTTGATCCCAAAATTCATTCATTATTTGATGTTGAAGTTAAATGGATAATTCAATTGTCTGTTGTTTTGAGTCGATCGATCAAATGCTGCAATTGTTCTCGATCGAGAGTGACTTGAATTTCTAACTGCTGTGATTCATCTCGCAGTAAGATCACTCCGCCATTTTTCTTTAAAGTTGCTGCTAATTGTGGATTATTGAGATTTATCTTTTGATAAACAACTTGTGGCAAACTGATGCTAATTACTACCTGAGATTGAGATTGGGGAAAAACATATAGCTTTTGCCGAGTCAAATCCAATTCCAGCTTACTAGGAGTAATATTGCGTTCGTCTGCCATAGGAGAGTTGCGCCAATAAATAGTGATTCCTCTGAGTTGTGTGGTATTGAGTACCAGCTTCTCGTCGAACTTTTGTGGTTGCCAGTCAATTGTTTTCAGATCCCCATTTTCAGGAATTAATCGCTGTTGCCAAGTGACTTCTTGACCGTTTAAATGCGACCACCAATCCGCGATCGCACTCAGATTATCAGCATTGAGAGGATCACTACTATTTTGTTGCCAAATTAAATTATTGTTCACCCTAAGACCCCTTATATGAAGAAGATAACTAGAAGAATGTTCTAAAATAGTAAATCGTACAAAACGTTACTAAAAAAATATTTTTAAATATGTCAGTATTGGCGGCAATTTCAGTCGTGCTTCTATTAATCGTAGTACACGAATTCGGTCATTTCGCAGCAGCGCGATTACAAAAAATTCGTGTAAATCGCTTCTCGATCGGATTTGGACCCACACTTTTAAAATATCAAGGTTCAGAAACAGAATATGCCATTAGAGCCTTTCCTTTGGGGGGATATGTGGGTTTTCCTGATGATGATCCCAATAGTCCAATCCCACCTGATGATCCCAATTTACTGCGTAATCGTCCTGTTTTAGATCGAGCTATTGTAATTAGTGCTGGGGTAATTGCCAATCTGATTTTTGCCTACTTTCTTTTAGTTGGTCAAGCAACTACCATCGGTTTTCAAGAAATTAATTATAAACCTGGAGTATTAGTTCCTCAACTATTAACAGAAGCTGAATCAGCAGCAGCCAAAGCGGGGGTAGAAGCAGGAGATATTATTCTCAAAATTGATAATCTAGAATTGGGTGATTCTGCGGATGCTCTAGAAAAGTTAAGAAATACTATCCAGGCTTCTCCTGAAAGATTCTTGAAACTAACGATTAAGCGCGACACAGAAATTGTTAACTTGGATGTTAAGCCAGATATTGGTCAAGATGGCAAAGGTAAAATTGGTGTGATGCTAGCACCTAATGGAGATATTGAGCGTCACCGAGCAGGCAATATTATCGAAGCTTTCTCTGCTGGAGCGAATGAATTTCAGCGAATTGTCCAGCTAACTTTACAGGGTTTCTGGCAACTATTCAGTAATTTCAGCGAAAACGCTCAGCAAGTAGCTGGACCAGTAGCAATTGTTGCGGTAGGTGCAGAACTAGCTCGCAACGATTTAAGTAATTTGTTTCAATTTGGAGCTTTAATTAGCATCAATTTGGCAATTATCAATATCCTGCCCTTACCAGCTTTGGATGGTGGTCAATTGGCATTTTTAACAGTTGAAGGAGTTACTGGAAAACCTTTACCTAGCAAAATACAAGATAGTATCATGCAGACTGGTCTAGTTTTGTTACTTAGTTTAGGAGTATTTATTATAGTCAGGGATACAGTTAATCTGGCGTTTTTCCAGAACTTATTCCAGTGATTTCATGTCAAAATCTCAACCTGCTTCTAAATCAGCAAATAAGAAGAGAGCTAAAACTAGAAAAAAATCCCCGAGCAAAGCAATTAAACAGCGATCGCTTGAGATTTTTGCTCTGTTATCAGATTTGTACCCTGATGCTACCTGTAGTCTTAACTATGAGACTCCAGTTCAGCTTTTAGTAGCCACTATTCTCTCGGCACAATGTACTGATGAACGAGTTAATAAAGTTACTCCAGAATTATTTGCGCAATTTCCCGATGCTGTTGCTTTAGCAGGTTGCGATCGCGAACAGCTGGAGACTTTAATTCGTTCCACGGGCTTTTTTCGAAATAAAGCTAAAAATATTCAGGGTGCTTGTCAGATGATTATCACTGACTTTGAGGGAGAAGTACCGAGAACGATGGCACAATTACTCAAATTACCTGGAGTAGCTCGCAAAACTGCTAATGTAGTCCTGGCTCACGCTTACGGCATCATTGAAGGAGTCACGGTAGATACCCATGTTAAACGCCTCAGTAATCGCTGGGGATTGACTAAATCGGAACACCCAATTCAAATCGAAAAGGATTTAATGGCGTTGCTGCCGCAACCAGAATGGGAAAACTACTCAATTCGTACTATCTTTCACGGTCGAGCAGTATGTAAAGCCCGCAAACCCCAATGCGAAATCTGCCAGCTAGCCCCTCTCTGTCCTACGGCAGCAGAATATTTAAATTAATCTTCAGAGTATTCTATTCAGGATTAATCCGGGGAGCTTGATAGACGGGATCTTGAATCATCAATAGTGATGTTTTGACAGGAACAATTGTTTCCACGGCAGCTTTTTTCGGTTTCTTTTTACCGACAGGAGGAATTTCTAATAGATCTCTGGCTCCAGTAATTCCTTGACCGATAAATAGTAATAGCGCCAAGCAATTGAGAATTATATGGATATTGCGCATCGTGAGACTACGATAGATATCATCCAAAATGGCGATCGAAAAAATCATTAATACTGATACTGCCATGCCGTAGTAGTGATGAGACCAATACCATTGATCTGCCAATCGCCACACTCCATCTTGCTCACCAAGAATGATTAAACCCATTCCAGTCATGGTGGCAAAGATACCGCGCCATAATTTAGGTTTAGCACGTAGCAAGAGAATTAAAGACGCAATGGTAGCCACAAACAATAAGATAATTAATATTGCCTGGGGATTATTTTTCTCCCAAAGATTCTTTTTAATAAAGCTTTTATAGACAATCGAGTATGCAAGGGCAATTAAGGACGCAATAACGACACTAGAACCCAGCCAACGACCAATCTTTACGTGTTCTCGCCCTACTACAGCGGGAATTTTACTTTTGCCTTGTTTGCTTTCTAATCGACGCTGACGGGTTTGCCAAGCAAAGTTGGTTACGATTCCCACCATCGGAAAGACAAACACGACTACCAGTGCTGGATGAATTAGGGAGACTAAATCTTGACTTCCTAAATATTTAAAAGCCAGATACTTCTGAGGAGCAATTAAATTTGTCCATGTATATATACTCATGGTGTTTACGAAATATTTGTAATTAGTTTAGAGATTTTTCAACGTCTTCTCAGCAAGTTAAAACACAATTATTAAAACAGACTGAATTTCTTCTGATTTTAAAATGTGCCCTAAATCCATTAGTCAAGTTGCTGATACTTCTTTGAATAAGGTTTTAGTTATCATACCCGTCCGTAACGAAGAAGCAACAATTGCTGTTGTAATTAGAGATTTACAAGCCTTAGGTTTGACTAAAATTCGGGTGGTGGATAATGACAGTCAAGACCGCAGTTCAATAATAGCAAAGGAAGCTGGTGCTGAGGTTTTATTTGAGTCTGTTGTCGGTTATGGACAAGCTTGTTGGCGAGGATTACAAAATATTTCTGATGAGATTGACTGGATTTTGTTTTGTGATGGTGATGGCAGTGATGATTTAAGCTGCATACCCCATTTTTTAGACTTACGTAAGCAATATGACTTGATTTTAGGCGATCGCCGTGCCACCGCAACTGGAAAAGCGGTAATGACTCCTGTACAGCATTTTGGAAATAGTTTAGCAAGTTGGTTAATTAATCTTGGTTGGGGATATCGATATCACGATTTGGGACCCTTACGACTAATTCGCAGATCGGCATTAGAACAGATTAAAATGCAGGATCGGGGTTTTGGCTGGACGGTAGAAATGCAGGTGCGAGCAGTTGAGGAAGGTTTGAAAATCTGTGAGACTCCAGTGAACTATTTTCCCCGACAGGGAGGAAAATCGAAGATTTCCGGCACTATCTCTGGCAGTATTCAAGCCGGAATAATTATATTGAGTACTTTGGGAAAACTCTATTGGTCTAAAAAGAAAAGCAGAGAAAAAAATAAGGGAAAAGGGAAAAGGGAAAAGGAAACAGGGGACAAAGAGAAGGTTTTCTTGTGGTTAAGTGTTTTCTGCTTACTGATCGGTTCAGTAATGACTGCTCCCAATGGAGATTTTCGACAGCCAGAAACAGTAATTAGCTTTAGTTATGGTATCGCCGTAATGGGTTTGGGGTTTGTCTGTTCTTGGGGGCTAAAATCTCTGGCAGTATGGTGGTTTTGGTTAGTGGCGATCGCTACCAGATTGATTTTGTTACCCATGTATCCAGGAGATGATATTTGGCGGTATCTTTGGGAAGGTTACATTCAAACCCAGGGCTTTAGTCCTTATGAGCTTGCCCCCAAAGCGGCGGAATTAATTCCCTATCGTACCGAATGGTGGTCACAAATTAATCATCCTGCTGTATCGGCGATTTACCCACCCATTACTCAATTTGGTTTTCGGGGTTTGGCGGCTATTTCCCCTAGTGTTCTGTTATTCAAAAGTAGTTTTGCGATCGCCGATTTATTAACTTGTTGGCTACTTACGAGAAAATTTAGTTATGTACAAACTAGCCTCTACGCTTGGAATCCACTGATCATATATTCTTTTGCCGGAGGGGGACATTATGATAGTTGGTTTATTCTGCCCTTGGTTGCTGGTTGGGTATATTGGGAGCAGAAAGATAAACAATACTGGAAATTACTAGTCAGTGCTTTATTAGTTGGTATCAGTGTCGCGGTAAAATGGATTTCCTTACCAATCTTAGGGTTTTTAAGCTGGAGATCTGAACGCAAAATTAATTTTCAAACGGCAATTATTATCTCTATCTGCGGTACTTTACCTTTGTGTTTGACTGCATTGGCATTCTGTAATGTTGATTCTTGTTCTCTAATTCCTACTAGTTCTACCTTCGTCAGTCACGGGCGAAGCGCTGAATTCTTGCCTCATTTACTAGCAAAAGTATGGCATCCTTCAACCAAAACCAATAGTATTTTTGCTCTACCTTTGGGGCTAGCCACCTTATTTCTGTTGTGGAAAGCTCGCAATTGGCAACAATTTACTGTTGGTTTCTTTTCCTCTTTATTAACTATCTCCCCCATAATTCACGGCTGGTATTTTACCTGGATTATTCCTTTTGCTGTCGGGACTAAAAACTGGGGGATACGTTTAGTTAGCCTCTCGGCATTTGTTTATTTTGTTTTACCCTATCGTCAGGCTTTAGGCGATCATCATTGGAATCTCACTGATACCGAAACTTGGCTACTATGGCTACCTTTTCTTTTAGGTTACAGTTACACCCTTTGGCGATCGCGCTACTCAATAGCCGAATGAGCAAAATTTAAATTCTAGATTATTGACTAAAAAAAGGTTTGTTCATGATCTTTTCTAGTGCAATACGAAGTCGTTCGCGGCTGTTGAAGTTATCTAACTTTTCTAATAATTTGCCATTGTTGAACAGCATAATTGTGGGCAAGTTTTTCAGACGATAAGAATTAGCTAATTTGAAATTTTCGTCAGCGTTAATAGAAACTACTTTTATTAGTTCATCCTTGTTTCCCTGCATTGTCTCTAACATGGGATTAATGAGTTTACATAAGCCACACCAAGGAGTCCAAAAATGTACCAAAACTGGTCGAGATTCTTCTAAAACCTCTCGCTGAAAATTTGTTTCATTAACTACGGAGCGCATAAAATTAAAAATGTTTTTTAGATTAATTTTAGATACTTGAAGTTATGCTACATCTAATTAGGATCAGCTTGAAAGATCTACCTAGATAAATTTACCAGTATGCCTTAGCAGTTACTTGCATTAACCAGGGATGTCCCCACCACAATATCATTACAAAGGCACCTACCCCCACGTAAGCAGGACGTAGAAATTCCTGCCACTTAAGGGTTTGACGACCATCTACAATTGCTACGAAAGGAATTACAGATGTGCGAGCTTTAACTTTGGCGAAGGCTTCACCATATCTATTGGCTAAACGGCGATCGCCGTGCCACACTGCAAATAAATGATGAGCAATTAATCCCAAAGATGTTACTAGTGTAAATGTTGTACCCAACCAGAGAGTATGAGCAATACACCAAATTACTTGCCCTACCATTTGGGGATGGCGGCTAATACGAATAATGCCGGTCTCAAACAAATGTACCTGGGGTTTTTGAACGGCAGCAATTTCTAGTAAGTTAAATGTCGCCGGGTAAAGAAACAAAAAGGAAACAGCCGATAAAATCCAAACTAAAGGTTTAACCCCTTGTATTCCCTGAACCTGCCATAATTGCACCCCATCATAGCGATGATTAAAGAAATAGATAATGAGAATAGTAGCAAAAGGAATACTTACCAAGGCAAAAATAACGCGGTAAAGTCTAGCCCCAATCTTGGTTTCTGCCCAGGGGCGTAAGGCTGCTAAACCACTATGAGCGATCGCAAATCCCAGCAATAAAGCCAGAATTATAAAATGGCTATTTGTTAGCCAGCCGACATTAATCATAGAGATTATCATATAGGTATTATTAATCAATTTTGATAGTAGCAATAATTAAAAGTTAATTACACTCCCAATCATGTTACTGTGCAAATAAAGGTCACGAAAATTATTAAAGATTAAGCACTATTAATAATACGTTTAAATAACACGCTGATAGCTAACTAATTTAATAAAACTGTTACTGGAATTTTATGTCTGATATTCCTTTTACTTTGGATCAACTCCGCATACTTAAGGCAATCTCCACTGAGGGCAGCTTTAAACGAGCAGCTGATAGTCTCTATGTTTCTCAACCTGCTGTAAGTCTGCAAGTACAAAATTTAGAAAAGCAGTTAAATGTGCCTTTATTTGATCGCGGTGGACGTAGAGCGCAGTTAACAGAGGCAGGACACTTATTACTCAGTTATGGAGAACGGGTGATTTCTCTGTGCCAAGAAACCTGTCGAGCGATCGAAGATTTACAAAATCTCCAGGGTGGTACTTTAATTGTTGGCGCATCTCAAACTACGGGAACATATTTGATTCCTCGGATGATTGGTCTATTTCGTGAAAAGTATTCTGATGTTTCGGTACAGCTTCAGGTTCATTCTACCCGTCGTACTTCTTGGGCTGTGGCCAACGGACAGGTAGATTTAGCAATTATTGGCGGAGAAGTTCCCACCGAGCTACATGAAGTATTGAATATTATTCCCTATGCTGACGATGAATTAGCTCTGATTTTGCCTCCTACTCATGTCTTGGCTCAAGAAACAGCGATCCAAAAAGAAGATTTATATAAATTAAATTTTATAACTCTAGACTCTCAATCTACAATTCGCAAAGTGATCGATCAGGTATTGACCCGTTACGAAATCGATCCTAGGCGGCTGAAAATTGAGATGGAACTAAATTCTATCGAAGCAATTAAAAATGCGGTACAGTCTGGCTTGGGATCGGCTTTTGTTTCCACAACGGCGATCGAAAAAGAGTTAGAAATGGGAATTTTGCACCAAGCCAAAATCCAAGATGTCAGAATAGGACGAACTTTGGCGGTGATTGTTAATCCTAATCGCTATTGTTCTAAAGCGGCTGAGGCATTTAGTAAAGAAATTTTACCTAAGTTTTCTACTAAAGAAGAATTTAAAGCGATTGACACTCTCTATAAAAACCCTCTAGAGATCAGATAAAATTTGGACGATTCAAAAATGACAAAAGTACAATAAGCTCATAACTGCTGCTGAGATTGTATGGAAATTATTTGTACTCGTCCAGGTTGTGCTAATCCTCTTAATGTTTTTGGCGATCTTGACCATGAAGCCAGAATCAGAAGTATACAGCAAAGATACTGTACTACTTGTGGGATGCCTCTATTGTTAGCAGATCGTTATATTCCTTTCAAGTTGCTTGGTCAAGGGGGTTTTGGGGCCGCTTTTTTATCACGCGATCGCTATAAGCCCAAGATGCCGTTATGTGTAGTCAAGCAATTTCAACCCTCAGGTAATCTTGATGCTCATGAATTGGCAATTGCGCAAAAATTATTTCAAAGAGAAGCCGAGGTCCTAGAGGAATTAGGACATAAACATCCACAAATTCCTGATTTATACGCTTTTTTTACGCCAATTGTTCCCAATCGCAGTCGCACTGGAGAAGAACAGTATTTTTATTTAGCCCAAGAATTTATCGATGGGCAGGATCTAGAAACGGAGTTAGAGACGAAAGGGAAGTTTACAGAAGCTGAAGTGCGAGAAATTTTGACTGAAATTCTCAAAGTATTGCAGTTTGTCCATGAAAATAATTCTATACACCGAGATATTAAACCCTCTAACATCATGCGGAGTAAACAAGGAGTTTTATATCTCTTAGATTTTGGTGCAGTAAAACAAGTTGCAGCAGGTGGCAGCAATCAGAAAAAATCTACGGGAATCTATTCTATGGGTTTTGCTCCACCCGAACAAATGTCTGGTTCCCAAGTATACCCCTCGACAGATATCTACGCTCTAGCCGTTACCTGTATTAATCTCTTGACGGGAAAGGATACAGAAGAACTTTATGACTCCTTTCATCACAGTTGGAATTGGCACAGTTATGCTCCCCAAACTAGCGATCGTCTGGTAGCTATTTTAAATAAGATGTTACAGGAACCCCCCGCTCAACGTTTCCAATCGGCTACAGAGGCTCTTGCAGCCTTACAGATTAATCAATCTCCAAATACTTCTCCCCCATCTTCTGCTGCCTCGAATCCTGCCATTTCTGCTCCTAAATCTGGTTCTTCTCCAGTCGCTCCCCAAAATTTGCCTACTCCCTCTAAACCCCCAGCTCCTATAAAATCAAGAAAACCTCGTTTTTCTCTAGTGGAAGTTCTTAGTAGTGCAGCTTTTACAGGCTTTGAGGGAGCATTACTTTATATCAGTTTAACTAGTTTATTGACTGTTTCAGGTCTCAGTTTAGGTATCTTTGGCATGACCATGGGAGGATTGATTTTTGCTCAAACCCGTCGCCTGATCGAAAAAATTGATTTTGTAATTTTTGCGGTTATCACCTCAGCAATCATCGCTATGGTTCCAGTCTTACAAGGCACTTTAGGCATTCAATCTGTTTTAATAATTGCTACCATGTCTGCGGCGGGAGCGATCGCAGTTACAGCATTTTTTCGCCTAATTTATCAATTACTTTCCCGATTATTATAATCCTTCCGAACTAACCTATAACTCCGAACTCCGAACTCCGAACTCCGAACTCCGAACTCCGAACTCCGAACTCCGAACTCCAAACTCCGACCAACCCATGCTACCCTATCTATTTTGGCAGTCGATTTAGAACAACAAGCGTGACTAAACAACTAAAGTTATTTGAAGCTAGCACCCCTTACCGAGTAGAGCAACCTAAAAAACTGATGCCTAAAGAGGCTTTACTCAAGTGGAAATCCAGAATATTTAACTATCAGCAACGCATCTTAAAAACTGAACCACCGAAGCAAACCAGCTTGTTTGATGCACCTAAAAGTCACTGTGACAGCGATACAATTAACCCTTTTGAACTAAAGCTACATTCGTCTCAGTTCTACCGTATGCAGGAGCATGGCGATCGCATTTGTATCTATTTCATCATCGACAACACTTTACCTTTACTGCTATACGTCGGAGAAACAATGCAAACTGCCAAGGATAGATGGACTGGAGTTCATGATTGCCGTGACTATATTAGCAATTACATTGAATTACATCGTAAATATGACTTGGATGTCAAAGTATGTAGTGCTTTTTGGTATGACACCCCAGCAAATCGCACTGCCAGATTGAAACTGGAACGAGAATTGATTTTACGTTGGCAGTCTCCGTTTAATAAGGAAAATTGGAGTAAGTATGGTAAGCCATTTGGCAAGATTTGAATTCTAGCAATGAGACTAACGTATATTCTAAGACTCTCCATTATTTAGAGTCAGCTTTGTAAACTCCATCAAAGAATCGGTGCTGGGATCTTCATCGGGTGCAGCAGCATCATCATTAGGTCGAACAAGCATAACCGTGACTCATTACTGCTGGAAATATGCTCAACATAGATGATTTTCACCTCATAATTTAGATGACCGTTCTGACTTAGTTATGGTCAAAATTCAAGGGTGACGATTCTGATTCAATTGCTGTAGCAGCTCGCCTAATTCTTGCTGATAACGTCCATACTCACTCCAATTTCCTTGACGCAATGCTTGCTGTGCTTGTTGATAAGTTTCCCAAGCCGATTTGATTGAGATTAGATCTCGGTTAGTTATGGGACTGGCGATTGGCTTCTCGACTTGCCTGGCTCCAAAAATATTGGCCAAAGATTGTTCGAGATTTTTCTCCATGACTACTGCTTTGTCATAAGCAACAATCACACGCTTGAGTTCTGGTAATTCGCCCTGTTCTGCTCGCAGATAAACTGGTTCAATGTAGAGTAAAGACTGCTCAATGGGAATGACTAACAAGTCTCCTCGAATTACTTTGGAACCTGCCTGACTCCATAGGGTAAACTGCTGCGAAATTTGTGGTGTTTGATCGATTCTCGCCTCAATTTGTCTTGGTCCATAAACCAATTTTTGTTTGGGAAAAGTATATAGCAGTAGCTTGCCGTAGTCTTTTCCATTTGAACGAGCTGCCATCCAGGCGATCGCATTATCTTTTTTAGCCGGGGTAAAAGGCTCAATAAGAATAAATCCGATCTGTTTCTCCCCTGGAAGTTTCACCATTAGATAATATGGCTCTACAGCCACCTCATTCCCTTCATAGATTTGTCGCGGAAAATTCCATAAATCTTCGCGATTGTAGAATACTTCTGGATCGCTCATGTGATAAGAGAGATACATCTGTGCTTGGAGTTTAAATAGATCCTGAGGGTAACGAAAATGAGCTTTAACTTCGGGGGGAGTTGCTTTGCGGGGAATAAAGAGGCTGGGAAAGATTTGGCGATAGGTGGCGAGAACGGGATCTTCTTCATCGACGACAAAAAACTGTAGTGTGCCATCATAGGCATCAACCATTACTTTCACCGAGTTACGTATATAGTTAACCCGACTGCTTCTGGGGAGAATTTCCGTGACTCCAACTGGCTCCGAATAAGGATAGCGATCGCTACTTGTATAAGTATCGATAATCCACTGCAATCTACCATTAATAACTGTCAGATAAGGATCATGGTCGAAGCGTAAAAACGGTGCGATGTGTTTTACTCGTGTTTGAATCTGTCGATAATAATGAATCCGAGACTGATTAGTAAAGTAATTGGAGATTAAAATTTGCAGACTACGTCGGTCGAAAGCATAGGCTAATCTATGCCAAATAGAGGATAGAGGTATACCACCTTGGCCATCATAGTGAGTAAAAGCATTGGCATCGCCAAGGGGGTAATCAAATTCAGGAGTAGTAGTGCCTGTGAAGATATAGTTATTGGTTTCTTCTCCATAGTAGATTGCAGGCTGGTTAATCTTTAAATCTACAGTGGAGACAGGAGGAATATTTTTCAGGTAAAGTTCGGGCAAACCATCAGCAGTAAACCGATTGACTGGACTCATCACCAAACCGTAACCGTGGGTATACTTTAGCCGTTGATTGACCCAAGTTTGAGCTTCCTGGGGAACACTATTAAAATCCAGTTCTCTGGCTGAAAGCATAACCTGTTGATAGTCTCCGTTGAGATGATAGCGGTCTACATCAACATCCCTAAATTTGTAATAGAGGCGGATTTCCTGAAGTTGCTGATAGGTACTGAGTAAGGGACGGTAATCCCAAAGACGAATGTTATCAATTGTAGATTGATTACGGGCTAAAGTCTGACGATCGAGTTGAGCTTCAGCAGCATAATTCTGACGCTGCACATCATCTAGGTGGTAAGCAGCCTGGGTAAATTTGATATTGTGTTCGATATAAGGTGTTTCTTTAGCTAATTCATTGGGATTAACAATTAATTGCTCAATAAACCAGGGATAGAGATGATTAATCAACAATAAAGAAACAAAAAATAGACCGATACCACTCAAGGGTAAGGTGAGTTTCCGTTGCTTGGTGGAAACAATCAAGAAGACTGCGATCAATACGGCTAAAATTCTCAACAATTGGTAAGCTAAGAGTTTGGCATGAACATCCGTATAACCAGCACCGAAAACTACTCCGCTAGTTGAGTAAAGCAACTGATAACGAGCTAACCAAAAACCCCAGGCAACCAAGAGAGCGATCGCTGCTGAGAGTAAACTCAAATGAACTTGGGCAAACTGACTGATTCTAATTCCAGTTCGGGTGAAGCGATCCGATTTGAGCGACCCATTGAAACCATAGGCTAGAACTGACACAATCACTGCCAAGACAATCAACCCCCACAACCAGTAATGAATACCCTCATAAAGTGGTAGTCGAAAAACATAAAAACTAATGTCTTTGCCGAAGATTGGCTCACTACTGCCGAAAGAAGAAGGATGCAGATACTTTAAGACTATTTCCCAGGCATCAATGCTGGCAGTAGCTGCCACCAATGCTACGAAACTAATTAAAATTAACACAGCATAATTTATAACCCTTCTACTTTCTGCATTCCAGCTACCATTGACAAGCAAACGTAAGTAGTTTGGAGGCTGACCACGCATTGCTAGCCAATAGTTACCCCACAAAAACAAAGCGTAGACAACAAAGGTAAAAACCCAAATCAGAATTTGCCAAGTTAGCCGTGTCCACAAAACCTGAGTAAAACCAACGCTATTAAACCACCAGACTTCTGTAAGTAGATGGACTAGGGTGGTGGATACAGAAAATCCTAGTAATAACAACAAAAAGGCGATCGTGATATAAACTTTAGAAGGCTTCATATCTGGTCTAGTAATATTTTCACGATTTTTGAACAGCAGCGTAGTGTTTTAGTTGACGTTGTGCGGCGGCAAAAGCATCACGAATCGCTACATAAAGATCTTCATGAGCATGGTTTTGGGATGAATTTCGAGCGATTACCAACTCTTTTCCAGGTAAAGTTAGATTAATTCGCACGTGATAGATATTACCTTGACGATGATGTTGATGGGGTGCCTCCACCATAACTTGACAGCTAGTAATGCGGTCTGAAAATTGATGTAACTTTTCGACCTGTTGACGAATCTTCGCTGCAATCGCTTCTGAAGGAGGAAAACCACGGTAGGTAATTTGTAAAGGTATTTGCATAGTCTCTCCTAAATTCAATAAATTTAAGAAGCATCTGACCAGTCGCTCAGTAATTCATGCCTTTTTTGGCATTTTGGTTTACTAAGAGGTACTTGAGGAGTTCCTAAATCTAGGTGACGATTAAATCTATCTTTTCGTTTAATGTGTTTGTGCTGTTTTCTAGCAATGGTTTTAACGGCTGCCATGAGACTCACCTTCCGTTGTTGAAGCTAATAACCTATGTTGTTACATTTTGAGCATAGGTCAACAGTTTGAAGAAGCTGTGAGGATTTGTTATTTGTGATTAGCTTGTTAGTTCACTATGTCAGCATTACTGAGTTGATGCTACATATAGCCGTACAAAGTTACGTTAGGACAAGTTTATTTGATTGCTCGTAAGTAATGAGTAACGAGTAACGAGTAACGAGTAATGAGTGTCCAAATAAAAGTTCTTATTGCTATAAGTCAATTAACACCTGTGAGGGGAAAGTCCCACACTATAGTGCCAAGGATGTCCCTAAAGGGACATTGTGCCCTTGTCCTAAAGGATACCGCTTCGCATATGGTATACCGCTTCGCATATAGCACTTAGCGTTGGGACGGAGCTTATAAACGCCTGGGAAACCACAGGCGACAGCCCCTCATGAAAGCGAACTGAGCGGCGCAGTGGGACAGGTTTACCATTGCTAAGAGATAGTGGTAGAATAGTCAGATGATTCTCAACTATCGCTATCGCATATAGTAGATAAGTGGCGCAACCTATCTTTGGATAATAGGGGAGCAAGATCCATTAGCGATAATGGAAGCCCACACTGTAATAATTTTAGAGCGAAAGCGATAAAATAATTCAGTGTTGGGAGGATGTCACTAGTCACTGCAATGCACCAATTTGTTTAATCATTTACTTAGTTGACTAAACAATTACTTTTTTGAAAGTTCTCAAAACTAGAATATATTTCCCTCTCTCACCCTCAAAGTAGATGTAGTTTAAGATATGCTTTCATTGTTTTTATTCAAGAAACAAATTTTGAATTTTGAGAATTGTCTCACAAGTTCCTCAAGGTTTTTCTCTAACTTGAAGATGGAGTTGTCTAACAAATTGCATCAGTAGCCTCAGTCATAAAACTAGCATCTTGCTCGCAACTGATGTCGAACAACGAGCCGAACAGCTCAGATTGGGTCATAAAGCAGTAAGTTAAGTAGTTGTTTAAATTTACTCTGGGCTGGTCAAAAAAATCAACAGCAGATTTCAGCAGGTAAATGAGATGGTATCTACAAATCAAACTAATCCTAAACGCGTGGCGATTCTGATTGAGAATCAGTTTGAAGATTTCTTGTTGCAAGTTCCTTACCAAGCACTTCAGAAAGCAGGAGCTAAAGTTTGCATAATTGGTTCTCGGATGAATGAAGAATATCATGGTAAACGGGGTAAAGTTTCTTATAAACCAGACGATACCGCTACTGAAGTTCGAGCTGAAGACTTTGACGGGTTCTTAATTCCTGTAGGACATATTAGAGCTAATCCCTTTGCCGTTAATCTGATTAAAGAAGCAATGGCTCAAGAAAAAGCGATCGCTGTAATTGGTTATGGCATACAAGTTCTCATCGACACAGATGAATTACAAAGGAAGAGAGTTACTGGTTTAGATTCGCTGTGTAAAGATATTCAGAATGCGGGAGCCAATTATATCGGAGGTCCTGTGGTCGTGGATGGCAATTTAATTACAGCAAGACGACCCAGTGATGTAGCCATTTTGACTAATAGCCTGATGAGATATCTCAAACTAGAGATTAAAGAGAAAACTCCTACCGATCACAGTCATAGCACTTTTGATTGGTGGAAATTAGCCGAAGATTGGGGTGGTTCGAGCAGAAGAGAAATTGTTAATGCCCTGAATACAGCAATAGTAGGCGAACGCTATACTCTAGAAGCTTTCAAACAATATAGCTATCGGGCTAGAAATGAAGACCTACGCTATATCTTAAAAGAAATTAGCATCACTAAACAACATCACGTTAAATTGCTAGAAACTCGGCTCAATAATGCTTTTAACGAACAAGTCACTTGGCAAGCAATAGGTAGCGAAGCCTATGCTGCCTTACATAGCTGGTTACAGTCAAGCGATGAATTGTCAATTCTGCGTCGTGCTTTGGGCGATATTCAAACAGGAGTAATTGACACTTACCATTTGTGTCAGCAACTTACCGATCCCCTGACAGTAGCTATTTTTGACGAAATCAAACGGGATTTATGCCAGTACGAACAAAAATTAGCAGAGTTTTATCGCTCCCGTTCTGGAGACCAAATACAACCTCCGATGCCAACTACCATGGCAGCTGTCAATTAATCGCTCAAAACTCTAAACTGACTTGACTAGGCTTGAACGCCTTTTAGTTATCACTGAAAATACAAGATGACATCACCTAAACCACTTCATGGAATCGAATTACTTGACTGTGCTCAAGCCAATGCCAAATTAGGCTTATCTACTACTACACAACAATGTGGCTATGGAAATAATATCCTAGCTTTTCAAAACGAGTTGCAAAAGGCTGGTAGTAAGATTGGCATTCACATTAACAGTTTAAACGATCTCATTTTAGAGACCAAAGGAATTGAGCGAGAAAGAGATTTTTCACCTGATAGTTCTGGTCGAATTTAAATCCCACACTTGCTAATAACTCATCTGGCGGAGTATTAATAATCATCTACTCCCAGAGGTGTTCGTCAAATCCTTAGCCTCTCTGACTAAAGAAAACATTTAGTTTTTCACCTAGTCTGCTGGACGATTTTGCAGATTAGGTTTTTTCTTTATTGATAATTTTTTTAAAAAAATGTGGGTGTGAGAGTAGACGATACTTTATACGAGGTGTTAAACAAGTTAGTAGCGGGGTTAGATTGGCTGCTGGCGACCACGATAGAGTAAAAAAAATAGCTGAGATGTTAGAGGTAGATGTTAGCGAAGTGATTAGAAAATGTGTGACACATACGATTAACCAACTGGGAACTTCAGATTATCAGATAGTTCGTTTATAGTTCGAAATAACAAGTTGGTAAAAACACCGGAGTATTTGAGAAGTATTTGAGGAGTATTTGAATCATGGATAAAGTATTAGGATTTAATCCGGAGATACAGCAACTATTCAAAAGAGTTGTGCAACATTATCCCGGAACAGGGTTGAATAAGCTTGTAGAGATTGGATTTTTGCTCTCGCAGGGCAATGAAGCTCTCCAACAGCATCTTGACGATCTACATAAAGAAGTAAATAGTCTTGAACTGCTGATAGAAAACTCGTCTGATGTCTTACAACCTATCAAACGAGTGAAATCTCAACTCCCTACTGATGTGAATAGAAAACTCACGGATGAGGAAGAACAAATGCAGAAAATAGCTTGTTTGTTAAAACAAAGAATAGATTTCCTCCAGTCTAAGCATTTATTTCATTAAATACGACTGTTCGATTAAACCTCGCAACACTTTTCTTCGTCTTCTAGGACACCAGACAAAATGATAGTTAATCAATGTGACTGATGTATTTTCATCTATACTGCCTACAAATAATTGATTTTCTTATCGATTGGCTTGGTTGCCGCGCTGAGTGCGATTGAAATCCGTCCAGGCTCGGCGATTGGCAGGGCCACCGCGAAAGGACTTATCGACCATATTTTCACAACTTTGAGTTATTGCTTCGGCTTCAGCTTGCATCTTGGTTATTAGTTCGGGATTTTCGGATATCAGATTAGATTCCCGGAAAAGTTCGACATTAGATGGCGATCGCAGAGATTCTAACAGTGGTGTTAATTCAATACTTTTTTCGATGGGAATAGCTAGGCTAGTGCGGGTAATTAGCTCCTGTAGAGCAGGACAAGGTTGAGAACCATCTTGATAAAGCTCCGGAGATTCCCATAGGGGGTAAGCGTGTTTACCGTTTACTCCCACTACTTCTCCACGACTATTAAACAATGGACCACCACTCATACCTTTTTTGACATCGTTGGTATATCCTATTTGGTAGCCATCTTCCAAAGCCTGATTTAAAATAATGGCGACTCTACCTTGCTTGACCGCCAACTCATGTGAAGAATTACTGTCTAATTGTTCAAAAATAACTGAAGAAGGCAACTGTGCATCTGGATTTACTTCAACAGAGGGAAAACCAGCTGCAAAAATTGGTTCCCCCACCTCTAGATATAGAGACCTACCAATTTTGGCAGTGGGATAGATAATATCAGTCTGAAACTTTAATATCGCTAAATCGTATTCATCCTGATTAACAAACGGATCAAAAACAATTTCTGCTGTGTGAGTTTGCCCATCAGGGGTTTGAATAGTGAAGGGGGCTTGTCCTGCTCTTAAAACATGTTGGTTAGTAATAACCAAATAATTTTGAGCTTGCTGTTTCACAATGAAACCAGAACCCAAAAAATCTTCTCCCAATACCTTGACGCTGATATCAGCAGCAATATTATTGATCTTTTGAGATAAACCCTGGGGAGAAATCGAAGCAAAAGTCTTAGTTTTAAATTGAGAAACGTCTCCAGACAAAAACATCCCAGTGCCGATAAAACAGAGTACTAGCTTTGTTATCTGGGATGTTGAGGTCGAGATATATTTATTAAAAGAGCCGCTCCCAAAGCGATTGTTTTGTGATCTTTTACTGGGTAACCATTTCATTCCCTAGTTTTGTATTGGTGATGATTTCCTTATCTATATTACTAATTATCTACTGGTACTGATTCGAGGAATTTTTCCATATCAACATAAAACTCTCCATCGGAGTAGAAACCAGGATCGTCGGCACTCAAGGTCAAGGTTTGCCCACTGACACTACGACGAAAATCCACTAGTTTTATTAGCACTTGTTCGGGATCGGTTCCTGGCTTCAGGGTAATTAAAACGTTTTCAGTGGGACAACTACCACCGCGAACATTGGCAACGCATAATACGGGTTGTTTATTGATATTACCTGTACGAATAAATTTCAAGTTACCTTGCTCGAGATAATTTTGAAAACGCTGGGAAACCGCAGCGCATCTTTTTGTTGCAGTCCATCCGTCAGAAAACTCATTTTCCCATTTAATTAGGTTAACTCTTCCCCTCGGTGTATTAACAAAGGTATGCCAACCACTATTAAGTTGAGCACAATAGTAAGTATTGTTCTTTTGAGTTTGTGCTGTTGCTGGATTGGCGATCGCGCTGCCGATAGCAACGCTCAATCCAGCCATTAAGACAGCTAGAGATCTTCTCTTCATAGTAATTTTTGAGATATTATGAGCTACGCAAGAATACATTAGGTAATCGTATTCGATCTTAATTGTAGCTAAGATTACTCAGTAAATACTATGAGACCTTGACGAATTATGAAGTGGACACCTGTTGTTAGCGGGTATCAAATTAATACTTTATGATTTGAAACGGTTTGCTTGATCAAATTATGATCCAGGTTACGACCAATAAAGACTAAACGAGTTTGTCGGGGTTCGTCTACAGTCCACAGGCGATCATAAAAAGTATCAAAACGGTTCCCCACTCCCTGTAATACCAAACGCATCGGTTTAGTTGGCACATTAACAAAGCCTTTTACACGATAGATTTCTTGTTTTTGTAATAACTGTTTTAGTTGTTCGATTAATGATTGAGGGTCAAAAGCTTGTTCTAGAGTAAGCTCGATGGAATTAATATCGTCGTCATGTTCATGTTCTGCTTCATGATCGTGATGAGAATGACGACTATCTAAATGATCTTCAACGGCAGCGTTAAATCCCAATAATAGGTTAGGGTCAATTTCTCCTTGACTTATAGTAACTATCTTGACTTCAGGCTTTAGTTCTTGTTTCAACCAGGTTTTAATTGTCTTAAGTTTGTCAGGAGTAACTAAATCAGTTTTAGTTAGCAACACCATATCGGCACAGGC
This sequence comes from Pleurocapsa sp. PCC 7319, assembly GCF_000332195.1. NCBI lineage: Bacteria > Bacillati > Cyanobacteriota > Cyanophyceae > Pleurocapsales > Pleurocapsaceae > Pleurocapsa > Pleurocapsa sp. PCC 7319. The sequence continues at coordinate 2,477,435 of NZ_KB235922.1, read as the reverse complement.
TAACTGATCTTCAAATAACTCTTCAATGGGGGTTTCGTGTTCTAGGTTAGGATCTGCCTGTCTTTGAGATTCTATAGCATCAAGATCTCCGACCAAGTTCCCCGTTGCTAGGGCATGACAGTCAACTACAGTCACTACTCCATCTACAGTGGCACTATTGCGAATTGCCGGCCAACGAAAAGCTTGAATTAAAGGCTTAGGTAAAGCCAACCCAGAAGTTTCAATCACAAGACAGTCAATTTTATCTCGACGTTTAAGCAATTCTTGCATAGTCGGATAAAACTCTTCCTGAACAGTGCAGCATAAACAACCATTGGTTAGTTCTACAATGTTGTCATCAGGATTTTCCTCCCGATCGCAAATTTGGCAGGAGCGTAATAGATCACCGTCAATACCAACCTCACCAAACTCATTAACCAAAACTGCGATCCGTCTGCCTTGATTATTTTGTAATAGATGACGCACTAGGGTGGTTTTTCCTGCGCCGAGAAAGCCTGAAATTACGGTTACGGGTATTTTGTGCATACTGAAAATTCTCAAGTTAAATTCTAAATTTAAATAATTAGCCTAAAATTGCATTAGATAGAAAGGCAAAACCAACACCACAGATAGTAAATCCAGCAAAACGAAGGGGTAGATGGGAGGAGAAAGCAGGTTTTTTGAGCAGCAATTTACCAAGATAAAAAGCGATCGCACTAATGCCAAGTTGAATTAGACAAAAGCCTAATAAATATGCTCCTAAAGCAATAGTTTCTGCTCCGATAATGGATTCGCCATAGGCATAACCATGAAAAATACCGGCGATCGCTCCAATCACAGTTAATAAAGCTAAATTAGTTTTATTTTCTTTGGCTAAAAAGATACCCATGACCAGCACTGAAGCGGAAATAACTAATTCTGGCAGGGGCAAATCAACACTCTGCAAATGAATTCCTGTACCCAGAGCAGTAGCAAGAGCAAAAACCATCGGGATTATTAGACCCAATTTGTTACTCAAGGCAGCTAATAAACCAATGGCAATTACAAATACCAAATGATCGATGCCAATGACAGGATGACCTAAACCAGACAGAAATCCTTCAGCAAAAGTACTGGGAACGTTACCTCCATTGGGATGGTGAGCTAGGGTAGGAGATGCAATAATCAGGATGCTGATACTTGATAAGAAACTGGCAACTAAACCAGTAGCGATTAATCTTAGGGGGAACTTTGCGATCGCCGTATTTTTGTTCATAATAGCCAAAATTTTCGATAAATTAACACATAAACTCATCGCTATCTTCAATACATAATCATTAGATATACCGAATGAAAGCATCAATCAGCTAAATAGTTATTCACAAGCGCAAGAATTATAGTTCAATCCTTGGCAAGAGATTATTAAATAAAAAATTAATAATTTTTAGAGCAAATTATTGTGATTTATTACTACTTGTAAATGCTTAAGAAAAACAGGAATTTGTAGAGAAAATAAAAGCTGGTTGCTGTAATTGAGAATTAACACAATCTGTACCTCGCAGATTTAGGATGAAAACTAGTATTTGTAATATCGGTGGGCATTCTGACTACAGAGCTTAAATCAAGTAAACTCTTCACAGCTGCGGGACAGTGTCAGATTTTCACTGAACTTTCCCCCTTACGTTTAATGACTGTTCCTCATTAAAACCGACAATTTTTTCTGGTTACTTGTGCTAATCTACCACATTGTCAATTGTTGAAGATATCGATTAGTTCATTAGTGCCAGAGTTTGATTGATATGTTTTACTGGGATGCGTTGTCTTAACTTAAGTTTTCCATGGCACGCAACAATTGGATAATTTTGTGTTTGGCATACATCGTCGGATTATTATCCACTAATCTCTTTGCTTTCTCTAGTTCTGGATTTAGCAAAACACATTTCTTGATAATCGCTTTAGGATTAATTGGATTAGCTTTTGTTCAGGCGATCGCACTACACAAGCTCTTAAGAATCTCCTATCAAGTTTGGGCGAGTGCAGCCATAATTGCAATCATGGCAGTGGTCTATTTTCAGTTACGTATTCCTCGGCCCAGCAATAACGATATTAGTTATCAAGTTATTGCCTCTGAAAGCGAGTTGGTTACTGTAACAGGAAGAGTATTGACTGAACCGAGGTTAAACAACAATCAACGTCTTAAGTTTTGGCTAGAAGCCACGGAAATTGATAATCAAGAACAAGTATCCGGGAAGTTATACGTTACAGTACCATTACTGCAAGGAACAGGAATTTATCCAGGGGAAAATCTAAAACTCAAGGGAATATTATATTTACCTCAAGCTGCCAGTAATCCTGGTGGCTTTGATTTTCAGGCGTATCTTGCCCGCCAAGGAATATTTGCCGGATTACAAGGATTAGAAGTCATTTTCGAGCGTCATACTGAACCTCCATGGGGATGGTGGAAACTAAGAAGACGTATCGTGCGCAGTCATATACAAGGTTTGGGCAGTCCTCTGGGACAGTTGGTTAGTTCTATGGTATTGGGTCGCAAAGCAGTGGACTTACCTTCAGATATTCGCGATCGCTTTATTGAAGCTGGTTTAGCTCATGTGTTGGCTGCATCGGGCTTCCATGTTTCTTTGCTGCTAGGAATTATTTTAAAACTGACAAATCGTTTCACTATCAAACCGCGATTAGTTATCGGTATCGGTACTTTATTAATTTATCTGGGGTTAACAGGCATTCAAGCTTCTGTATTTCGTGCTTGTTTAATGGGTGTTGCTGTTTTGCTGGCTTTGGCTATGAATACCAAAGTTAAGCCTTTGGGTTCACTTTTGTTAGCTGCTACCATCATTTTATTATTTAATCCTTTGTTGATTGGCGATCTGGGTTTTCAACTCAGTTTTTTGGCAACTTTTGGCTTGATTGTCACCCTACCAGGATTACAAACCAAATTAGATTGGCTACCACCTACTATTGCTACTTTAGTTGCAGTTCCCTTGGCAGCTTCCGTTTGGGTATTGCCATTGTTAGGATACGCATTTAATTCCGTAGCCACCTACAGCATCCTAGTTAATATTTGCTGTACTCCTTTGATTATCATCATCAGCTTAGGCGGAATGATTAGTGCGATCGCCGCTCTGATCTTTCCCCTTATCGGCAGTGCGATCGCTTGGTTACTGCTTTATCCCACAAAATTATTGATTACCATCATTCATTTCTTCACTAATTTACCAGGTAGCACTTGGGCTGTAGGGCAAATATCTTTGGGTGCATTGTTGATCATTTATGGATTATTTTTATTGGTTTGGTTACATGACCGGTGGCGTAACCAATGGTTACTAGTATTTTTATGCATCTTGACTTTGATTGTTGTCCCCAGAGGTTATCAGCACTTTAATTTAACTCAGGTTACTATCCTCGCTGCACAACCAGAACCAATTATAGTAATTCAAGATCGAGGTAAAGTAATTTTAATTAATAGTGGCAATTCAAAAACTGTTAAATATAGCTTGTTGCCATTTCTAACCCAACAAGGTATTAATCGGCTAGATTACGCGATTGATTTGAATCAAAAATCCCATTCTGAATCTGACTGGTTGCCAATCAGCGATCGCCTTACGATCAAGCATTTTATACTAAACCCTAACTTAGAACATCAATTTACACCAATTAGCAAAAAAACCGTTATTCAAGACTTAAACCAAGCAATTGCTACAAAATCGTGCCAAATATCTTTTGATAGTGAATTATCATTATTGAAACTGGAAACTGCAACCGAAACTTGGCTCATCTTAAGTCAAATGAAACGAGATACTAAACAAATTGAGCAATACATTGAACAAAGCCTGTTAAATCAAAAACCAGTTGTTCTTGTAAGTTCAAAATTTGCTACAGCTTGGTTACAATCACAACCACAAATAATAATCTCTTCTGCTCCGCCTAAAAAAGTCACTTCACAGAATATAGGAAAAACTAAGTTTTACGACCTTAAAAAAGATGGTGCAATTACCTGGACACCCAAACATGGATTTGAGACCAACCAGGAACTTTCCCAAAGCAATTATATTTTTTAGTAAATATTATTAGCCATTTTTTGCTGAATCTCAGTAAAATAACTTGTAGCTTTGCGCTAACTTGGAGAGATGGCAGAGTGGTTGAATGCGGTAGTCTCGAAAACTATTTCAGGGTCATACCTGACGGGGGTTCGAATCCCCCTCTCTCCGTTCTAATGGCAGTTATAGTAATCTTTCTCAAGATGAGCGAAGCAAAGAGTATAGTAAAATTCTTGAGTATGACCTGTCGTTGAATCTGTTGGACGAGTTCTATCCACCTCATGCCATAACAGACTTTCATCAGGGCATTTACCATGAAGGGAAGCTTTGGCTTACCTGCACGATATTAAACGCTATCTATATCTATGACTTCAGTTCTTGGGAAGTCTGGTACCCATTACAAAGTGAAGGAAAAGTGGACAGCGATATCAATCACTTCAATTCCATCACTATTAAGAATAATAAGGCGTATGTCCTCGCTCATAATTTTGGAGAAAGCGAGGTCTATTGTTTCGACATCGATACGAAGGAGTTTTTACACCGGATAACCCTCGGCAATTATGCACATAATGTCTGGTTTGATGACGAGGAAAACATGTGGGTGTGTGATTCGAACAACCATTCGATCATCAACACAAAAGGGGAAAAAGTAGCGTTGGTCGGGTTTACGCGTGGTGTCACAATAGGGCAAAGTGCAATTTATGTTGGGAGTTCCGGGCTGTCGGAGCGTAACAACAGAAAAGATGTGGACAGCGAAGTATTGGTGTTGGAACCGGATTACCAACTGCGTGGACAAATTCCCGTTAATGGGTATGGGCAGATACTGGATATTCAGTTGCTTATTAGTAAATAAACTTCGCGATTTAATTGCTGATGGTCGAGTAGTTCTTCTAGGTGCAGTTAGACAGGAGATTCTTTCTGGTATCAAACATCAAGAGTTGAATTAAGTGGGATTATTTACTTAGGTTCTTTGTTCTGTTCGGAATCATCAGTTTTTGTTTTTATCCGTCCTGCTTGTCGCGTCGCTTTAGTTAACAAATATTCAATCTGAGCATTAACACTACGTAGATCGTCAGCAGCCCATTTTTCTATGACTGCGTACAATTTAGGATCTAATCTCAATAGAAATCGTTTTTTGCTCACTGATTTTCGTCACTTATGTATACAAAGTGCCTGTATTGATAATTGGTTGAGTAGCACCTTCAGAAACGATCGCCACTAGAAGATTATTGACCATTGCAGCTTTGCGTTCTTCGTCTAGTTCCACAACTTGTTTTTCGCTCAGACGAATTAAAGCCATTTCAACCATTCCCATAGCCCCTTCAACAATTCGCTCTTTAGCTGCAATCACTGCAGCAGCTTGTTGACGACGTAACATTGCCTGGGCAATTTCAGGAGCATAAGCTAAGTGAGTAAGTCTAGCGTCAATTACTTCAACTCCCGCCACTTCTAACCTCTGTTGTGTTTCTATTTTTAGTGCATTTGCCATATCATCTGGGTTACTTCTCAGAGATATAACATCCTCTTCGTAAATATCATAAGGATAACGATTGGCTAAAGCCCGAATTGCTGTTTCACTTTGAATAGCGACAAATTTTTGAAAATCTTCAACATCAAACACCGCTTTAGCCGAATCAACAACACGCCAGACAATTACAGCTCCGATCTCAATTGGACTACCTTGAGCATCATTCACCTTGATATAGTCGCTGTTAAAGTTACGTACTCGTAAAGAAACCTTTTTCCGTTCCACAATCCAAGGTAAAGTCCAGTAAAATCCAGGTTTGCGAACACTACCAATATAATTACCCAAGAGAATTAATACCTGAGCTTGGTTGGGTTGAACGATAAATAAACCAGTACTTAAAGCAAAAGCCAAAAGAAAGATAGTTACGCCAATACCGAACAAGAAAGGCTTGACTATTTCATTATTGGCAAAGGAAATAGATTGCAAGAACGAAAAGCCACTGTAAAGAAACCCTAGGGCGATCGCCGGAAGAACAAAAAAACCATTTAAGCTCCAGGATTGGATTTCACGAATCTGATTCATAGGATTTTCATCAAAAATAATATGGCAATGATAGCAAAATCAAACACTTTTTTGATATTAAAATGATATCACTTTAAAATCATAATGAGTTAGAAGTTCGGAGTCGGGAACAGGGAACAGGGAACAGGGAACAGGGAACAGGGAACAGGGAACAGAAGGCTACAAGTGCTTAGTGCGTAAATCCTATAACTCATTTCTTTAGTGATGTACCTACACCGATGCTTCGCATACGGATGTAGGCTTCTCCAGACCCCGTAGGGAAGAGAGAACTAGCTTGGAGGTACTATTAGTAGTAGATGAGATAACTACTGGATTTCCTCTACGCCGTTTTATGGTTGGGAACACATCCAGCCCAACCCTCTTCACGTTAACCGAAGAAGCAATATCTCGGTCAACCCAGAGCTTTAATTCTTCATCCCAATACTTTCTGATACTGACATCGGTAAAGACAAACTCGTCTTTGTAAGGCAATATCATTGAGGTATACGCGGGATTTACTGCGACAACTGAAGCACCAGTTTTTTCGCCTATGTACTTCATAATGTTGAAAAACTGACCGAAGGCAGCATCCGACCAAGATTTATTCAGCCCAGATTTAGCAGATTGACCATTAGGCAAGTATTTGCCTTTGGAATCTTGCTTGGGTTTGTTTCTTGTGCTCAACCCAGCTAGATTGAGTTTTTCATGGAAGAAAACTTTTTTACCAGTAGCCATCAGTTTATGGGCAGTCTTATAAGCATGGTCTTTCCTAGCTCTTGCTATGCGCTGATGTATCTTGGCCTCACGCTTGGCTAGTTGGCGTCGGGGTTTACTACCCACACTTCTATTGGATTTACGTCCTGAGACTTTGGCTAGCTTGTGCTGGGATTGGCGAAAAGACTTGAGACTTGGTAGTTTGACTCCTTCAGAAGTAGCCAGATAATCATTTTCATGCAGAACTGCATCCATTCCCAAAGAATTATCCCAGGTAGGAACAATATCTGCTTGGAAATTAGGAACAGAGATGTCTTCTAGACGAAGGTTAACATACCAACCATCTACTTTCTTTATTACCTGTACAGACTTGAGTTTTGCTCCATCTGGTAATGGACGATGATGCCTGACTTTAATTGGACCAATCTTAGGCAGGGAAACATATAACCATTTTGCACCGACAGAACAAGAGTGTAGCTTCGCTCCCTCAAACACCATCGATCTGTATCTGGCGGTATTTTTAATTCTCGGTTTTCCCGAACGCTTACCCTTCGCATCGCCAGCTATATATCGCTCCATCGCCAACTTGACTCTAGTGCAAACCTCCTGAAGCGTCTGCGAGGGAACGGAGTTAAAGTCTAGTAATTCGCCACTCCAGCCCACAGTTACCAAGTCTTGTTTGATTATAGGTAGCTGCTTTTTTTGTCCGTAAAACTCAGGCTTTTCTTTTAACTGGGGTAAATGGCATACCAAAGGACAGCTATCAGTGTAGCTGCGATTTCTCTTCCACCAATCAAATCTTTCCCCCAGCTGTCGATTGTACCAATAACGACAAATCCGAAGCCAGTCATTAAGGACGAGCTTCTGTTCTGTAGTTAGATACAATCGATACTGGTAGTTATAAATCAATATTGGAGTCAGTTAATTTGATACACTGATAATATCATAGTCGTTCCGAACTATTTATGAAGAAAGATTTCGTATCAAGAGGACGCTCCGTATCTGATTTAAAAGCTCACTTAGTTTTGACTACCAAGTACAGGCATAAAGTATTAACTGCACCAATGATAGATAGACTTCATCAGGTATTTGAATCTTTGTTAGATAAGTTCGACTGCAAGGTGGTCGAGTTCAACGCCGAAAGCGAGCACGCACATTTGCTTTTCCAATATCACCCAGAGGTTCAATTGAGCAAGCTAGTCAATAGTCTCAAAAGCGTATCTAGTCGTAAATTGAGACAGGAATTTTTACCAGAATTGGAGAAAACATACTATCAAAAGAAAGTCGTTTGGAATAGCAGTTATTTTCTCGCAAGCTGCGGTGGAGTTACTATTTCAACACTTAGAAAATATAAGGTAAGTGGTACGCCTCCATAACTGTTAAATGTGTACCAGTCAAAGCACAGACAGGAACGGGTGCTGTCGGCTTAGACTTTGGTTCTTATCATGCTGTGGCTGATTCGGAAGGTAACATTGTTGATCGCCCTCGGTTTATCAAACAGGCTCAGGAAAAGGTCAATCAACTAGCTAAAAAAGGGAGAAGAAAAAAAGCACCGAATTTTAAGAAACGAATTAAAGCTTCTCGTCGTTGGAAGAAAGCTAATAAGGCAGTATCTAAGGTACAAGCTAAGGTAGCAAGACAAAGGCAAGACTGGCAGCATAAAGTGGCGTTAGACATTGTACGCAGTAATAGCTTCATCGCCACTGAGAAATTAAACTTAAAAAACTTAACCAAGAAAGCTAAAAGAGGTAGCAAAAGGAAAAGACAAAAATCTGGTCTTAACCGTAATCTTCTAGATGTTGGTATCGGTAATCTAAAAAGCTTAATTAAGTATAAAGTAACCGAGGTTGGTGGTATTTATATCGAAGTGCCTACTAAAAAGTTAGCACCATCTCAAACCTGTCCTAGTTGCAATGCTAGACGAAAAAAAGATTTGAGTGAGCGCATCCATACCTGTGATTGTGGTATCGAACCTTTAGATCGAGATGTAGCAGCAGCTCAGGTAATGCTTAATTATGCACGGGGGCTAGGAACTAACCTCCTTCAAGACGCAGAGTCGTCAAGCTCTACCAATTGCGGAAGCATGAGGCAACTTGGGGCGAAGAAGAGCGTGGGCGACCCTGGGGTTTCCCCAGCTTGTCGAACCACGTAAGAAGCGTCAGAAACTCGTTCTAAGCGAAGCTTAGGATGAGTAGTTCATTAAACGAGTGCAGTAATTCATACATTTAGATAATCTCTGGAAAATACAGAAATTTAGCAATACTATTCTTTTGTCCCAGGATTTATGATACTGAATTAGTGCGATCGCAGTTAAAGTATCCTTACTCTAAATGCTTTTTTAAAAACGCTGTAAGTTCGTTCCAAGAGTCTTCCGCTGCTAATTGATTATATGAAGAACGTTCATGACAGAAAAAACCATGCTCGGCACGATCATAAACTTTCAACTTATAGTTTTTTCCCAGTTCCTTAAAGCGAGAGTCTATTTGTTTAAGGACTAATTTGAGCGATCGCTATAGCTACTATGAACAATGGATTAATCTAAAACGGCAGTATTTGATGATGAAGGTATGAAGCTGTCCAATAAACGAATCTCAAGTTAGCGATTGCGCTGAGTTGTGAAAGGTTAAATCTTAATCTTAGGTTAATCAAGAAAACAACAATAGCTTTCTGGAAAAATTAATTTTTACCTGGGCAATTTACAGTCTTAATATTAAGCTCTTTAGCAATAACTTCAACTTTGTAGTTAGGAACGAGAATTTTAAAAGTAGTTCGATCTGGTTCTTGAATAATTAGAGAACAATATTTATTTTGGTTGATTTCGAACGCTCGCCAAAGAGTAAACAAGGAAAAGATAGCCAATAAAATAGGCAAAGAATAGAGGTATAGTTTATTCATAAACAGTTTATTGTAACTCTTTAAATTTATACTTTATCTTTGCTTCTCAATCTGCGTAATCTCCGCTTCAATTGACTCCTCACCATCATAAATGAACGGTGAAGAGTAGGTTAAAGGGAAAAGAGAAAAGGGGAAAAAATTAATCCTTTCACCCTTAACCTTTACCCCTTCCCCAATCGTCATAAATGACGAGGCTTTACATTGTGCCCTTGTCCTAAAGGATACCGCTCCGCATATGGTAAACCCATTTATTAAATGGTAAATCAAACTTTTGTCATGCTTTATTAAAAAATAAATTTCGGTAATTTGCATAAAATAATTAGACCATTCGTAACTAGTAAATGTAAGTAAAACACATACTTAAATTTTAAATTTACATTAACGAGGTCTAAAACTATGAAAAAATCTACATTAGGAATTTTAACTGCGGTGATCGCTTTTGCTCCTTTAACTGCTTTAGCTGAAGATTTTCAGGGTTCAACACAAGTAAATAGTAACTCGGCGGCGGCTGTTGGCACCGGTAACGTAGTTATCCAAGAAGGAACTCAAACTAGTATTCAAGACCAATTTGATTTTGGAGCTTATGGTATTTCTTCTCCTGATGCTCAAAATTCAGTACAGATCAACTCTAATGAAGCCGCGGCGATCGGTGAAGGTAACTTCATCCACCAAGAAGGGACTCAAACTAACGTTCAAAGCCAATTTGATGTGAATCAGTATCTTCCCTCCCATTACTAAAACTGGTAAGAAGCGTCCTTAACAACAACAACAAATCATCAAACTACAATCACAGGGGTAATTTATTTACCTCTGTTTTTTTCTATAATTTGGGAGAGATGAGAATCTAGCGATTGGCAAAGCCACCGCGCAAAGCGCGATCGCATCTTGGTAGATGGTAGATTTTGGGAAATTGAATCAAGCTAAAGTTGGACTAATTTTGTTAGCTGCTGGGGAATCGAGAAGAATGGGAACGCCCAAGCAGTTGTTGAATTACAAAGGATGTAGTTTAATTCTCCATGCTACTAAAGAAGCAGTTGCTTCTCGTTGCTATCCAATTATGGTGGTTCTTGGTGCCTACAGCGATCGCATTAAACCCCAAATAGCCAACTTACCCGTTTATTTCTGTCAAAATGATCATTGGCAGCAAGGAATGAGTACTTCTATTTCCGTTGGCATACAAACATTAACTGCGATTGAACCCGACCTAAATGCAGTTATCATTGCTCTAGGAGATCAACCTTTAATTAATACTCATATCTACAATTCCTTGATCGAAAATTATCTCGAATCTGGACAAAAGGCGATCGCTTCAACCTATGCTGATACTCTGGGGGTACCAACTCTATTCAATCAAACTCTTTTCCCAGATCTACTCAGTATGACCAGTAAAGGAGGTGCCAAAAAACTATTACAAAAATATAGCGATCGCCGATTTAATCTCAATGTGCCTCAAGCAGCGATCGATATCGATACCCCTGACGACTATCAAAAATTACTTTCTTATGAATACTAATCTCAAAGATCGACGTTTATATCAACAGGTAATTTTATCTCACTCTAAAAACCCTCGTAATTTCGGTCAGACTAACCCAGTTGATTCGTATCAAAAAAGGGAAAATCTTTATTGCGGAGATAGGATAGAAATAACCATTGCTTGGGATCGTCAAACTCAAAAAATTGCCGATCTTAAATTTCAGGGTTCGGGCTGTGCATTATGTCTTGCCTCTGCTGATTTGATGATCGAGGCAGTCAAAGGAAAAACTGTTGAGGAAACGTTGGCAATAGTCGAACATTTTCATCAAGTAATGTTAGGTCAAGCAGAATTAAATCCCTCCTTAAATAAATTAAAAGCAATAGAAGGTGTCAAACGCTATCCGATTAAGATTAAATGTACTACTTTACCTTGGCATACACTGAAAGCAGCAATTATTAATTTCGTATAGGTAAACAAATCTGAAACGTAGTTCCAACTCCTAGTTCACTCTCAACCCTAATCTTGCCATTGTGAGCCTGAATAATTTGTTGAGCGATCGCTAATCCTAAACCAAACCCCCCTGTTTGTCTGGTGCGGGCTTTATCTACTCGATAAAAGCGATCAAAGATATAAGGTAAATCGGATGGCGGTATACCAATACCAGTATCTTGAACCGTAATTAAAATACGACGGGGTTTGACTTCCAATTTCAATGCAACCTTACCTTCTGCATGAGTATATTTAATTGCGTTGTCCAGTAAATTACCAATAGCCTGTTGTAGAAGATCGCGATCGCCGTAAATTTCTGGAGATGTTTGTGGTGCATCAAGTTTAAATAGGAGGCTTTTTTCTCGTGCTAAAGATTCATACTTATTAGCTAAGGAGTCTGACAGTTTTAAGATGTCAACTTTCATCAGATCTTGAGGGTTTAATTTTCCTTGATGACGAGCCAAAAATAGTAAATTAGCAATTAAAGCACCCATATATTTACTTTGAGTGACGATATTTTGCAAACGTTGGCGGGGTTGTTGATTATTCCCCGGGGGAGAGAGTAAACCAACTTGGGCATTGCTGAGAATTGCTGCTACTGGAGCCCGTAATTCGTGGGATGCATCAGCAGTAAAACGTTGTAATTGTTCATAGGAACGTTTAATAGGCTGCATTGCCAAGCCACCAAGAATCCAGCCTGCTATACCAGTAAAACCGAGGGTAATTGGCACTCCCAAAGCAAAAAATAAACGCGATCGCGATAGTGAGTCTCGAAGAGGTTCAAGAGAAACTGCAACTTGTAAATAGCCCACTAAAGATTGCTCGTATTTCAAAGGAAGAGTAAATTTACGCAGATTTTTTTGTTTAGTATGACCGTTATGATTGCATTTGTATTGTAGGGTTTGCCATCCAACTGTCAGGGAAGACTTTCGAGGAGGACATTTCCCAATAAACTGTAAAAGATTTTTCTGGTAATCGTACCAACGAATATAAACTATTTTCGATTCATTGGGGATTTCGGGATTGGACAAAGATACATTATCTGTATCGATCTGCCAGCTTTGCTTTTGTTTTTGATAAGTTGTTAGTGCAGCAATTTTTTTGGCTTGGGAATAAACTTGAGTATCAAATTCTCGCATCTGTTCTTTTACTTGACGCTGATAAACCGTAAAAGCGAACAGAATTAAAATGCTTCCCATTGAGAGAGCAAATAAATAAGCTAGACGATGACGAGAACGATCAAACTCAAACATTGATAACTTGAGAAATTAACTTTTTGCTATAGCACTACGCTTTAAGCTTAGGACATAATATATTGGTTTAAAGGGAATAAGGAACAGGGAACAGGGAACAGGGAACAGGGAACAGGGAACAGGGAACAGAAAATGTCCTAATGTTTTCTGGTAGTGCTATAAATGATAATTTCAAGTTTAAGCAAAAAAAGAGAGAAAAATCATCATAAATAATATTTCTCTCCGAGCTAATTTTTATCAATGGAAAATTGATTACGTCCTCGAAAGAGGATAATGAACAATGGACAATAACCAAATTATTAATTCGCAATTAATTTGGTCTAAGACCCTTTAATTTACTTCTAGGCTTGAGGCACAGAAGAAGATTCTTCAACAGTAAAACTGCTTTCAGTTTGTTCGGGTAAATTGGACTCAGAAGTACTTTTGTCTTTGTCACCTCCACTACAAGCCTGTGCTGTTAAAGGAACAGCAACCAAAGATAAGGTTATAAATCCAGCCAAGATGGGCATTAATTTTATTTTCATCGATTACCTCTAAAAACTAGGTTTGAATTGTTATTACTTAGTATGAAAAATGAATATGACATCAAAATGACAGCAGAAAAGGTTAATTAATACTATCGATACCAGGTAAATCATGAAAATCGATTTTAAAAAACTATATCTTGCCTCTAAAATCTCAAAAAATTCTGAAAGAGCAGGAGATTTTGCACTGTTAAAGTCTGATGCACTGGGCGTACGAGCGAACCCTGAAATAAAAGCAAAGATGACGCTGGTGAAAAAATATTATCCAGCGATAAATCTGGAAGAACTTAGTCAATTACCATTAGGAACATTTGGTCATGAATATGCCCTTCATATGCAAAAAAATAAGCTAAAACCTTTGAAAATTAGTTCAGAATTTTCAGAGATTGCCGACAGCAATGTATTTGCTTTAAGATATGCTGTAACTCACGATATATTTCATGTTTTGTTGGGATTTGACACCAGTTATGCTGGTGAAATTGGAGTATTAGCATTTGCTACAGAACAAAACTATAGTAGATCACTTAAACTAGGCTTGTTATTTGCTATTTTACTTTACCCTGTTTTAGCTCCGAATCAATTGAAAGTCATATTCGCCAATCTCCGTAAAGGGAAACAGATGGCAAGGAAAGCAAATTTTTTACTAAATTATCGTTTTGAAGACTACTGGGCAAAACCAATTACAGTACTTCGGTACGAACTAAATTTATCATAATTTCGTATGTCATATTTAATTGACATCGTTAATCTTCATCCTTCATTCTTTAAGCGATAACCTATTCCATAAACTGTTTCCAACCAATCTTTTGCGCCTACTGCTGTAAGTCGCTGTCGCAATCTTCTGACCAAAGTAGTTACGGCATTACTTTCCGGTTCGCTTCCCCAACTCCAAAGCGCCTGCTCTATTTGATCACGAGATAACACTTGCTGAGGATGACGCATGAGATATTCCATCAGTTGAAATTCCCTAACTGAAAGTTGAATTTGTACTTTTCCTCGTTCTAAGCTTAAACTGGTCAAATTAAGCTTTAAATCTGCTAATGATAGAGTATCTCCTTGCCATAAGGGGGATCTTCTACCCAAAGCTCTTACTCTTGCCAGTAATTCTAAAACATCCACCGGCTTGACTAGATAATCATCAGCTCCTGCATCTAAACCTTTTACCTTATCCGTTGTTGTATCCTTGGCAGTTAGCATTAATACTGGTGCAGCATTACCCAAATTACGATATTGACGGCAGATATCCACGCCACTAACTTTAGGTAACATCCAATCTAGGATCAACAGATCGTAATCTTTCTCCTTAATTAACCAAATTGCCGTCTCTCCATCCAAGACGGCATCAACTATATGTCCAATCTGAGTTAATGCTACTTGTAAAGGTTCTAACTGTGCTGGATCGTCTTCGACTAACAGAATTAACATCCTTCATTTATCATTGATCGTCTACTATTTATGATGACAAGCATTTAATTTTGTATGTTTTCTACTCAATATCTATTCAATAATTTAATATTGAATCAAAGATGCTACGTATAGAGTTTTGGCTATCTTTACCCCTATTAGGATTAGCTTTTTGGCTAGTTAGCGGATTAGTGACAGAGCATAGCTTAAACTATAGCGATCGCTCTGTAGAATCATTTAAAATTACCCCGGATCAAGCCGAACCAGCTAATAAAATTCTGTCGATCAAAGTCATGGTAGATCGCGATCGCAATTTATCTAGTGTCAAAGTAAAACAGGCAACTCAAGTTTATCAACAGCAGGAATTTGAATTAGCAACTACAGAATTAGAGCAAGTTGAAACAGCTATCAGTCAAAAGCTCGGTTTACCTCCCGAAAAAGTTAGACAGCTATTGCGTTATCAAGTTAAATAAGGTACTTATTGAGTTCTGTGGATTGAGTGCATCCTAAGTTATGTAGTAGTTGACACACTCTCATCCTAAATCAAAGATTTAGAATGAGATTCTCAAGACTCACGACTTGAGTTTCCTGCTTATTTCAGTTCGGCTCTTAACTAACTACGCACTCAAGCATCACCCTAAAATGACTCATGTTTCACCCCGTCAGACCGCCACCACAGGCAACTTAGAAACTGGTTTCTGATCCAGCCCATCCCATGCCCTGGGACAAAATATGTTTTAAATTGGAACTCTTAAAGTTTTACCTAGCAAGAGGATTTGAGGTCGAGACACGCTGAGGTCTCCCCAGCATGTGTAATCGACCTGTTGACTTCAACAAAAGTCAATTAGTTGCTAGAACCACATACTTTAACTATTCAATTTACTAGGTTCTGTACGCAGTCCAGTAATTTAAACTCGTGTCGCGTACAAAAGTATTATACAACGGCTACAACCCTTGTTAGATGAAGATTTCATGTCAAATATGTAAACCCATCCCCTTCGTATTTAAGTTCGATTCACCACCCACTAAATTCCCATCCTTTAAATTTAGTAGGTGTACTCTCTCACACGAAGATAGAAAAACCAATATGGATAAGAGGTTTTCAAATATCAGTAAAATTAATCTTGAGTCTTCATAGCTCCTAGCTCCTAGCTCATAAGAATTTTATGCTACCTCCACCAAATCCCAGAAAAAGACCTTATTTGACAAAAAATCAAGGCAAATATTCTCCAGGGCCCCTAAGCGATCGCAATTTATCCAAATTTCGAATTAATTTTCATGATGGACGCTTTGAAATCCCTGGTGCAGAAGCTTGGTATAACTATTTGCAAGAACCATATTATTTGCTTCTAACTATTCCTTGGTGGGGTTTTTTACTGTTAATGACTTTGTCCTATGTAGCAATTAACGTTATCTTTGCTATTGCATACCTAGCAGGAGGAGATTGTATCGAAAATGCTACTCCTGGTTCATTGGGAGATGCCTTTTTCTTTAGCGTGCAAACTTTAACTTCCATTGGCTACGGCTCAATGTATCCCACCACTACTTACGCAGATATTGTAGTTACAACAGAAGCCTTGATAGGAATTACGGGAATTGCTCTAATGACTGGATTGGCTTTTACCAAATTTTCCCAACCAACGGCGAGAGTGTTATTTAGTCAGGTAGCTACTATATCTAATTACAATGATATTCCTACTCTGATGCTGAGGGCGGCCAATCAACGCCGTAACCAAATAATTAAAGCCGAAATGCGGATCTATTTGATGCGAGATGAAGTCAGCACTGAGGGGGAATATATGCGCCGATTTTACCTGCTCAAGCTATTACGTAACCAAACACCTAGATTTACTCTGAGCTGGACAATCATGCATCAAATTGATGAAAGTAGTCCTTTGTGGGGTGCTACTGCTGAATCTTTGGCACAAACTAAAGCTATGCTGGTGGTTTCGTTAAGCGGTATTGATGAGACTGTCGCCCAACCTATTCATGCTCCCTATTCTTATGCTGCAAGCGATATACTTTGGGGACATCGTTTTTCAGAGATCATTCATCAAACCCCTGAAGGACATCACTTCATAGACTTCACTGACTTTCACGACACCAAACCTTTAGATTGACACTCCGATAAGGTCGAGGTAGCTGTTTCCAGCATACCCCTCCTTTCCGAAACCGTGCTTGTTGTAGGATAGGTTGCCAGCGAGTTATCTTAGTCGATACTTTTCCAACAACCCTCCTCCAAACTACGCATGACCGTTTCCGTATCACGTAGCTTTCCAGTAACATTTACGTTTGAGGGCTTGACCATCGTAGCGACCATATTGAATGTTGTGGTGACAGTCAATCAGGATATTGATGGCTTTAGAGCCAATGAGGAAAGTTTTCTCATAACGGTTTCATCTGACTTTTACGGAAATCAATGAATTTAATAAAAGAGTCATGCGATCGCGAAAACGAAGTAAAAACCGGATAGCAGCGATCGCTATTTTGGTAAATTGTCCCAACCACAAACCAATACCACCCAAGCCAAAATGAAAGCCTAAAAAATAACCTGTAGTCAAGTCGATACACCAAAAGGCAGAAATATTTAAAAGTACGGGAATACGAGTATTTTGAAGTCCTTACAGTACACCATAGGTGATTTTTTGTACCGCATCTAAACTTGGCTCAAATTAGTTGAATTAGCCAAACAACTAACAGTTTACATCTATATTTATCTATTCGTTAATTAAGGTTTCCAAGGCTTTAGAGACAATAATGAAAATTGTCTTATAACAGTTTTATCTGACTTCCACGGAAATCAATGAATTTATTAAGTAGTGGTAATTTTGAATTATGAATGGCGTTCCATATTCCTTGAATAGAGGAATAATATTTTCCCAGATCATCGGATAGTTTATTTGTTGGAGTACTCTAAGACAAGAGAGATGTTTATTAACATCTCTCTTTTAAAACTATTAGTAGAATTGATAGTTGACTTTATAAACCAGCAGTTTTATAAGTCATTTTGCTGGCGATATTTATAACTTTATTTATGACAGTAATCATAGGTTAAAATTGATATTCAATGCTGTGATTTGGAGCACATAACCTACGAGATTTCTCTATTAACCTAAATTAGGATTGGTAAATTCTAAGCGTTTTATAATTTCATCCTTGGTTTCGATGGGCATTCGCTCTTTGGTGTATACTATGTGCTTTGCTAAGTCTTGGTTAGAAGGATGGATAATTAAAAACCTATTTGCTTCCATGCCATTGATGAGCAGAGTATTTCGCTGACGTAGAATGGCAACAGATTCATCTAAATCTGGTGACGGTATTAGTAACACTATATTAGCGTAAGGAGCTAAAAGTTCGCGGACGCGTTCAAAGTCTTCATCCCGTTCATAAATAGAATGTCCTGCTCCAAAGTCAATTACGCAGTCCTGATATTCATTAAGAAGACGCTCTACTGCATGTAGATCGTATTGCTTCCAGTAATGATAAACCCCTGCAAAACCTTCATTCTCTGCTATTTGTTTTTGTTTTTCTTTACTCCATCCTATTTCTTCATAATATTTCCAGCGCAACCGATCCATAGATATCTGAGGCAGATCGAGTTTTTGAGCCAACAGTTGGCCAATTGTGCTTTTTCCTGCTCCCATTGCACCAATTAAAATGATTTCTGAAGCATTTGGGTCGATGTTTGCCAGGATTTCCTCACTAGTTTGTTCTGGCGTTTTGTTTTTGGTATGAAAAGTATACTTGGCTAAATCATAATTGGAGTGATGGGTGAGGAAATGCTCGTTTATTTCCTTGCTGTTAATGATAACGCGATCGCGTTTCTTTAATATTTCTAGGGATTCTGACACATCCTCTGATGGCAGCAGTAACACCACATTACAAGCCTCTAGAACTCGACTAACCCGTTTGAAAAGCTCATCATCATCGTAAACTGATTGTAATGCTCCCAGCTCGATTACATAGTTGGAATGCTCGGCAACACCGCACGCGATCGCATGAGCCTCAAAAGGCATCATATAGTTGTAAACTCCATCGGCTTGGTTATTATCCCAGGCTTGATCGCGTAGTTCTTCCTTATAGCCTATCTCGTGCCAGTACTGCTCAGATACTTCCCATAGATTAATAAAAGGTACTTTTAGCTGCAATGCTAACAACTTCCCAACAGTGCTTTTACCTACAAAACGAGGACCAATCAGAATAATTGGCAGTTTTTTTGAAGTAAGCACAGATTGCTTGCAATCATTTACGTTATTATTGGTTGACATAAAAAATTTTTCAAGAACTACAGCAATGAATTCGGAGTTGGGAATTTGGAGTTCGGAGTTGGGAATTCGGAGTTATAGTCATTCCAATTAGTTGACCTATGATGAGAGATTTTGTTAGACAGATAATTATCGTAGGGGCGAATCGCGATTCGCCCTTACACAATCGTATGGTTTTTATTTGGAATGACTATATAATTTCTTATGGTAAATAATCAGGAATTCAAGCATCTATAAAAAATTTCAAAGTTTTTAGCTTTATTGAATTCAGGTTGAATAGTGACAAACAAAAGGAAAGTTTTGCTTGATTAAATTAAATCGCCCTACTTCAGCAACGTTTTAATATGTATTCGCCTGACGGATCTTTCTGTTTGAGAGCCGATACCTGTCCGTTTTCCATCACAAACTCGAAGGTCATATCAGAAAAACGCTGGACGCGAAACGTAAAGTTATTGTAGGGAATCAGTTTTTCTTCTGGCTGTTCTGGAACTGCTAGGTAGAGAAAATTATCTTGTTTTAGAACAACCTGAAACTTAAAGTCGGTGGGTGTTTCGTATGTTCCTGCAAGCTGCGCTAATAATTGCAAGTCCAGAGTTTCAGCCTGACGGGTAAATATTTCTTCTGCCTCACTTATGGACATAGCTGCTCGATCAACATCACCTTGAGGATTGGTCAGGAAATTTACTGATCGCTTGCCGTAACGCTCATCATCTGGTGTATCGAAGCGGTCATAGTGAAAGTGAGTCAGGGGAAGATTAATCCTGCCAAAGTTGAATTGAAGATTATTATCTTTCATGGCAATCTTGAGAATGCCATAGGCTGGATGTTCATATTCACCAACATAATCGGCTAAAGAATGGGAAGGATTGGTATTGGCAACTCGATCTTCACCGGCTTTAGAACGCGCTTCTTTGCCTGCTTGTTTAGCCTTGAGTCTTATATCCAGCCAGCGATCGCTCCAAGGAGTTGGCTCCAGATCTAATAGACGTTCGTAAATGTTGTAGGTGACGATATCGCTTAGGGATGCACAATGATCACCGATTGCGAAAACAATTGCGCCGAGTTTCGACTGAGGGAGAAAAGATATCTGAGAGTGAAATCCATCGATAGCACCCCCATGATAGGTCAATAAATGCCCGCGATAAGCTACAGTTTCACGACCCATGCCGTAAATAGGGTTAAGCAATTCCCACCAGTCATAGGTTTTACCTAATACATTGGACAGAGCGATCGCAGGTTCTAGAGTGGCATTGAGTATATTCGCAGGGAGAACTTGCCGATCAAAATACTTTCCGTCGTTCATTAATGCTATGAGCCAATGGGATATGTCCTCAATATTAGAGACAATTGCCCCTGCGGGAGCTATGGCTTCTATTTCTTCATAGTGGGGAATCTGATAAATCTCATCACTTTCTCGTTTTTCGTTGAATGGTACCCCATAGTCTGATTGCTGAACCATATCCGCAATGGTATAGACACTGCTGTCCATTTCTAAAGGCTGAAATATTTTCTCCCGGACAAATTCTTCCCAAGTTTTTCCTGAAAGAAGTTGGATAATATAACCAACAGCAGCATACATCAGGTTGTTATAGAGAAATGTCTGTCGTAATGGTGCCTCTGGTTTTAGGTATTTAAGGCGATCAAAGATATCCTTACGAGTTAATGAGTCCTGATGATACCAGATCCCATCGTGGCGAGTGATACCAGTACGGTGAGCTAGCATATCCCGCAGGGTTACAGTATTATCTAGCTCACGGTTATAAAAGCGAATTGTCGGCACGGCGTCGCTGATCGGCTCATCCCAGGTTAACTTGCCTTCTTCTACCAATATTCCCGCAGCGATCGCGGTAAAAAGCTTGGTATTGGAACCGATGGAAAAGAGTGTTTTCGAGGTAAAGGGTAACTTTTCTGCGTAGTTGCGATCGCCATAGCCTTGAGCAAAGACTAACTTATCTTCTGCCACAATTCCGACACCAACTCCTGGTGCATTCCAGTCTTGCAGGAGCTTCTCCATATAAGCATCAAAATCTTGAAGCCGATCAACAATATCTATATCTTGTAATCTATTCACTGTTTTTTTCTCTCATTAGTATTAAAATTGGCTTGACTATGCTTTTACTTAAATAAAAAGCGTTAAGTGCTGCACGTAGCCGATCACCTTTGGCTTTCAATAATTTTTGGGATTTAATTCGCTTTTAATGTGTGAGTATATTTTTACTTGTCTATGGCGATGCATTTATTTCTGACCAAACGGCATATTCGTTACCACTAGGATCACTAAAGTGAAAACGTCTGCCTCCTGGAAATGAAAAGATGGGCTTGACAATCAAACCACCAGCATTCTCGATCTTTGATTGAGTTTGCTCTAACTCTTGGCTATAAAAAACTACAAGTGCGCTGCCATTTTCAGTAGAGGCAGTTAGATCGGATTGAAAAAAGCCACCATCGATACCAGCATTGGAAAAAGCTGTATATTCCGTACCATAATCTTCAAAAGTCCAACCGAAAACTTGAGTAAAGAAAGCTTTCGTAGCTTCTATATCTTTGGCAGGGAATTCAACGTAATTAATTTTTTCGTGTTTATTCATGACTTTACTTTTGTTTTACTACTTCATATGTCAGTTGAACAAAAGTTTCAGAGGATTAGTCTCATTATTGCCTCCTCTTCTTCATATTCCCCCGTCAATTTAAAACCTAATTTTTCATAGAAACCTTGTGGGCTTCCCTCACCTTGAACAACACTTGTTAGCAGTTCAGTAGCATTCGGTCTAGTCTTGACGCGATCGATTAGAAGTAACAGTGAGCGGCGACCGAAGCCCATACCCTGATATCGAGCATCAATCATGAAACGCCACAAATAATATTCTGATTCCTCTGGTTTATCCTCTAACATAAGAAAGCCAACAGGCGTGGTGTCAGCATAGATAGCTCTAAACCAAGCATATTCAGAAAAGTATGCTTGGGCGATGGACATGGCGTTTGGCGCTACAAATTTCTGCTGCTCATCACGAACTGAGAGGTTACAAATCGTGCGAACACTGTCAGCTGTGATTTCACGAAGAGTTACCTTACTACGATTTGACGGCATGGTTTTATAGTAGGGTAAATTGACTATGGATTATTTTTAATAATGTCGTAGCCTGTGACTACTTTTGAACCATCAGGGTATACTGTCCAAATCCACTCTACTGATTCATCTTCAGCTACTTCAACACTAATTATTGTTGAGGGAATATTGATTGCATTAATGGATAAAGAGAAGGTTGATGAAGGTGCGGTAACAATCCTTTTTTTTCTTTCTTGGTTGTAAGTAACAATCATAATTCTTAGTTATTGTTGCTCAATTATCTAGATGGTAAAGGGATTCGCCCTAGCTAATAGCTAATAGCTTTTTAGGGTATTCAAAATAAGTCTTTTTTTTGGAAAGA
This sequence comes from Pleurocapsa sp. PCC 7319, assembly GCF_000332195.1. Lineage (NCBI taxonomy): Bacteria > Bacillati > Cyanobacteriota > Cyanophyceae > Pleurocapsales > Pleurocapsaceae > Pleurocapsa > Pleurocapsa sp. PCC 7319. The sequence goes on along the minus strand of NZ_KB235922.1, from coordinate 2,454,947 downwards.
TATCACTAAATTTTGCGTAGGTTATTTTCTGTGGTTACAAAATGTAATTTTTTGTATATACTAATTGCGATGATACAACTCATTTACTTCTGGTTACTTATTACTTGAGCTGCGGGCAACTTAATTTGTTGGGGGCTGATAGCCAGTGATTTTTGTGATTTTTGTTTTAGTTGAGCAATATCTTGTAAAATCTGCTCCTGTTGCTGTTGAATTTTATCCAAACGAGCCACAATTGCTGCTAATTGGTCTGAATCACTGATTACTTCGTAGTTAGTGATTGTGGTATTGGAGGAGGAACTTTTAGACTTGGCTTCCCAGCCAATTAAAAATTTAACCAATAACAAAGGAGATCGCAGAATCCACAACCACATTCGATCAATAGTATTGGCGATCGCACGATAAATCGTTACCAATAACCTTGTTACCAAAATGGCTACTATTAAGCCAGTAATTAAACTAATGACAGGATGACTGACTAGCCACTCGATCATAGGGTGTTGTGCAAGCCAACTATTTAAATAAGTAGAGATGGAGTTACCTAATTTATCCACTAAATAATTATCTAAAGTAATTGCTTTTTTGATAACATTTTGCTGAAGATAAGATGACGTTATTGACTTGATAGGAGCAAAATGGTCGGCTAGATCTTGGTATAACACAGTACTAAGAGTCTAAATTGCGCTCTAGTTGAATGTTAAAAAAATGCGGATGGCGAGAATCGAACTCGCAAGGCGTGAGCCACACGCCCCTCAAGCGTGCGTGTCTACCAATTCCACCACATCCGCGTATTAGCATTATCTAATTTATCACATATTTTAAGTATATTGTTTTTCCAGTTATTGAGCTAGATGAGATTCCATTATTTCTCTAAACTTCTGACGTTGCGAAAGAGTTAATATTTCTCTGGTAGCTAACATACTCTCAAAGCGCAATTTTTCTATCTCTTGACGCAGGGCTAATAATTGCTGATTTTTAGCTCTAATTAATTCAACTGTTTCTGTTCCTACCATCATGTCCGACAACTGTTGTTGTAACACGGTCAAGCTCTGTTTTTTTTGGCGTATTTTTTGCCTATATTTGCGGTGGATTTGTCTAATTTGCTGTTGTTGTTCGCTAGTCAGATTAAGTTGCTGAAGAAGGTTGAAAGGCTTTTGAGACTCTGTTACTGATACAGAACTATCGGCTATGGTTATAGCAACTTTAGAAAGATAAAATACAGCTTGCGCTCGTTGATTGGCGATTTTTTCACCCCAAGCGAGATGATTTTTGGGGTAGGGTGCACGATTAGCTTTAGCAGAGCGTAGAGTGCAATCACTTTTGTCTTCTTCAGAAAAAAATAGCTGTGAAGCAGCTAGCACAGGAGAGCTATGAAGCATGAAGAGTGTCATAGCAGTTATAGATAATGAATATTGCCATCGCATCGAAAACATATTTATGTTCGGTGATATATGAAAAAAATAAAATATATTATCTATTGATTTAAAATTGATTTAAAAATTTAGTTTTGATCTAATTAGCAGAAACAGATAAAGCTGGCTGGGGTTCGTATACGGTAGGTAGTAGCCAATAGTTTTCAGTTTCTTCTGTAGCAGCGTAATAGTTATTGTCTAGAGTGTCTTGCCAATTATTAACCAAGAAATTTTCTAGATCTTTAGGTTCAACAGCAATCCGAGGAGTTCTCCAGCCAAAACTAACAGTGGTAAATAAAAATCCTGTAGCGATTAGCTTCGCTGGCGATCGCAATGCGCTAGTACTAGAAATAATCCAATTAGATTTAAAATCACGTGTATGTCCTGGAGTTGCTCGTGGTTCAAGGGAGTCGATTATGGTCTGTTCTAAATCGGGGTGACTTTGAGGCGGCATTGGTCGATGATGCTGTAAAAAACTGACGAGATTTTGGTGGTTATCGTTGTTTAAGTTAGTCATGATGTTATTCCTAATGATTGAAAAAATGATTAAAAAATACATATTTAATCTTTAAAAAGTTAGCCCTTTTTGTTCTAAAAATTTTTTAAACGAATTTCTGGCATGAAATAAACGAGATTTAACTGTTCCCACAGGTACATCTAGAATTTCGGCTACTTGTTTTTGAGGTAAATCTTCTAAATCGTGCAAAACTAAAACAGCACGATGGTCAAAACTGAGATTATTTAAACCCCTTTGCACCAGATCTTGATAATGCAAATGCATTAAATCTGGTGTATCTTCGATATTAGATAAATTTTTACTGTAACTTAACTGATCTTTGTCCTCAGACTTTTCATTAAAATTAGTTTGTTCTCGACCTCTAGCTAATTTACGCCGTTGATCGGTCGCTACATTCCAGCTTATGCGATATAACCAAGTAGCAAAATATTTAGTTGTTCTGAGTTTAGGTAATCCTTTCCAAGCTCTTAAAAAAACCTCCTGAACCAAATCATCTAACATAGATTTGCCACATAGCTGATAGATAGTTGAGCGCACTCGATGTTGATAGCGTTGATAAAGCAGACGAAAGCTTTGGCGATCTCCTTGCTGACAAAGTAAAACTAATTTTTGTTCTGATTCTTGTTCTGTCTGCACGCCTGTTTCTGATTCTGCATCTGCTGCAATAGCCTTTTCAGTGGCTAACGTTTCGCTCATCTTCAAGAAATACTTAGTTCTTTTTCTTTAGACTGAAGACAGTTAATCTTGGTTCAATTTCTCATCAATTATTTTTCTAGTATGCCCTGTCAATTATGCGATCGCGATGTTAAGCAACTTACGGTTCACCATCTCATCCCCCGACAAACAGTAAAGCGCAAGCAGGCAAATTCGGGAGCGACCATTGATATTTGTTCTCCTTGTCATCGGCAGCTTCACTCTCTTTATACCAATTTAGAATTGGCGAGACAACTAAACACCATTGATAAGCTTAAATCTGAACCTAAAATGCAGAAATTTTTGGGCTGGATTAGAAAACAAGACCCCCAGAAAAAAGTTCGTATTCGTCGGAAATAAGTAAACGCTTGGTGTGAATTAGCTATGTTCATTTGATTTTCTAGCTATCAGCCATCAGCTCTCAGCTCTCAGCTATTTAAGGTAAATAAATTTGTCTAATTCACATGAGACATTTGACTTATTTGGCTTTTGTCATGTCAAATAGATGTTGTGCTTGAGGAGCAATAAAGCCTTCAAACAGGGTTTGGTTTCCAGTGCTATCTGGGACAAGATAACGTTCTGCCAGTTCATAATAGGCATAGCTCCAAAGCATCTCATCTAAGTGTCCATGCTTATTTAGAACGGGAACTGATTCAATCACAGATTGAGTTGCAGTTTGCTTTAAACCACTAGCTTTTCCGCCTTCAAAGCTATCTTTCATTGGCACTCCTTGATTAGCTAGAGCATGAGCCGTACTTTCAAGATCGGGATAGATGGGGGTATTCTGACGATTAACGTAACCAGTGAAGTGATTCACACTGTAGCCATGCAAAAGTACCCAGGCTCCATACTGGCTAACTTCATTAACTTCTTCTACAGTAGTTCGTTTGGGCGGTGTCCAAGGGCGAGTAAAGATAGAAATCAGAGCTTTGGCGATCGCTTTTTCATCTTGCTGTGATGGAAGAGATGATTTTTGCCAAGCAGGTAGAGAGGAGAACGAACCAGATTGCACTGTATCTAGAATCGACTGAGCAATTGATGATGGTAATTGCTCTACAATCAGTTCGCTAATAAAGAGTTTCGGCAGATCGTATTGATCTTGTTCAGGATGACGATAGTGACGAGCATACAGATGGCGATCGCGAAAATGATATTCTCCTGCTGCCTCGTAGCCTAACCATTGCACAATACTTTCTAAGTAAGGAATTCCTAAATTTATCTTCCCGTCCGTACTATCCACCTCTAGTCGCAAGGAACGGAAGGCAATATGATCGTTAGCAACTGTGCCTCCTGCTGCTTGGATCATATTTTCATAGACACGGGCGTAGGCAACTCTTTGACGATAAATTAACCAGAGTTGAGTCCATAGTTCTTGAGCCAGGCGTGGAGAGTTCATGGGTAATTTTTCAGTATTTTGGTCAGAATATTTAAAGCGATATCAATCTGCTCGGCTGTAATTACCAGAGGAGGACAGAAGCGGATTGAAGCGCGACCGCAGCCAAGTAGTAATAGACCCCGATAAAAAGCGTCTTGGAGCAGGCGATCGCGAGTAGCAGTATCAGGATTACCATCTTGGTCAAAGATGTCGATTGCAACCATCAATCCTTTACCGCGAGGCAGCGAAATATAATTAGAACTTGTAGATAACTGGGTTAACCCTTTTTGTAACTGTTGCCCTCGTTCCTCAGCGTTCTCCATTAAGCCATTTTCCAATAGTTGCAAGGTAATATTAGCTGCTGCACAGGCTACTGGATTGCCCCCAAAAGTATTGGCGTGGGAACCAGGAGGCCAAGTCATAATTTCTGACCTGGCTATTACCGCCCCCAAAGGTAAACCACTGGCAATTCCTTTTGCTACGGTAATGATATCGGGCATCACCCCCCAATGTTCAATAGCAAATAGTTTTCCCGTGCGTCCCATACCTGATTGCACTTCATCAACAATGAGTAGGATTTTATGGCGATCGCATATCTCTCGCAATCGTTGCAAAAAGCCATCATCGGGTACTATATAACCTCCTTCTCCTTGAATTGCTTCAACCACAATGGCAGCTACATCTGAAGGCGGTAGCATCGAGGTGAATAAAGTTTGCTCTAGATAATCTAAACTAGCGTGAGTGCCATAAGGAATATGGGTTACTCCTGGGACTAAAGGACCAAAACCCTGCCGTTGGACAGATTTAGAGCCAGTGAGAGACATTGCTCCATAAGTACGTCCATGAAACCCACCCAGAAAAGCAATTACCCGCCAACGCTGAGTATAATACCTGGCTAATTTTAAAGCCCCTTCCAGGGATTCAGCGCCAGAGTTAGTAAATAATACTCTTGCCTTAGAACCTTGATCGGGCTGGGGAAATGGGGCTTTTGCCACTAGGGTCTCTGCTAGCTCCATCAACGGTTCGTAATAAAAATCCGCCCCACACATATGCAATAGCTGTTGTGACTGATCGTTAATTGCTTGAACAACTTGGGGATGAGCATGACCCGTAGCTGCCACAGCAATTCCGGCAGTCATATCCAAAAAGATATTTCCATCCACATCTTCAATTAAACAACCTTCACCTCTTTTTACCACCAGGGGATATTCTCGGGTGTAGGAAGGTGAGGTAACAGCGCGATCGCGCTCAATGATAGCCTGGGCTTTAGGACCAGGAAGGGACGTGACTAGTTGGGGTCCTTGAAGATTATGGGAGTGGGTTACAGTTTGCATAGGTATAACTTGGATCGGAGTTTATTGTAGGGGCGAAGGGCTGTTCGCCCCTACTGGAATATGGGAATTACCGATTATCAATCTGGGCGCGTTGTAGTTGTCCAGAAAAATCGACATACACGGTTTTCCAGTTTGAGAAGATATCTAGGGCAGTACTACCAGCTTCTCTATGACCGTTCCCAGTAGCTTTCACCCCACCAAAGGGCAGATGCACTTCTGCTCCAATGGTAGGACCGTTAATATAGGTGATTCCCGCTTCAATATCCCGCATTGCCTGGAAGGCTCGATTCACATTCTGGGTATAGACGGCAGAGGAAAGACCGTAGCAGGAATTGTTGAGAACGGCGATCGCCTCTTCAAATGAATCTACCTCAATCAGGGAGACTACGGGACCAAAGATTTCTTCCTGGGCTACGCGCATTTCAGACTTTACTCCGTCAAGAATGGTAGGTTCAAAGAAATATCCCTGTTCTAACCCTTCTCCTTGAGCTGGATGACCTCCAGTGAGGATGGTTACTCCTTCCTCCTGTGCCAGTTCCAGATAATACTTTACCCGATCTAACTGAGCAGCATTTACCAAGGGACCAACATCAGTGTTTGGGTCAATTCCTGAACCTAAGCGCAATTTACGAGTTTGTGCCAATAGCTTAGCTGTAAAATCTGCTTTAATATCTCGATGTAAAATTAATCGGCTAGTGGCAGTACAACGCTGTCCTGTAGTGCCAAAAGCTCCCCATAAAGCCCCCTCTAAAGCCAGATCGAGATTAGCATCTTCCATCACAATCTGGGCATTTTTGCCTCCCATTTCCAAGGAAACTCGCTTATGGGTACGACCACAGATGGCTGCTACCTCAGCTCCAGTTTTGGAAGAGCCAGTAAAAGAAACTAAATCAATCCCAAAATGATCGGTTAACGCACTACCGACCTTCTGTCCTGTTCCATGAACCAAGTTAAACACCCCTGGTGGTACTCCCGCAGCAGCAAAAATTTCGGTGAGTATAGTAGCGCAGGCAGGCACATCTTTAGCTGGTTTGAAAATCAGAGTATTGCCACATACTAGAGCAGGGAGTGCTTTCCAACAGGGAATTGCCACTGGAAAATTCCAAGGTGTGATTAGTGCTGCTACCCCAATTGGCATCCGCATAGTCATAGCAAATTTGTTACCCAACTCTGAAGGGGTTGTCTGACCAAACAAACGACGACCTTCTCCAGCATAGTAAAATGCACAATCAATTCCTTCTTGAACATCACCTCGGGCTTCTACCAAAACCTTTCCCATTTCCCGACTCATGAGAGATGCTAGCTCTTCTTTTCGAGCCTGTAATCCCTCGCCGATGCGGTGAACAATTTCTGATCGCACTGGCGCAGGTACTAGCCGCCAGGAAGAATAAGATCGTCGAGCAGCAGTAACAGCAGCATCTACATCAGCTCGATCCGACTTAGGGGCAGTAGCGACCAGTTCATTCCAGTCTGCTGGATTACGACTTTCAAAAGACTCTCCCGATTGGGCAGATTTCCACTGTCCATCAATGTAATTTTGACAACTAAGTGGTGCGCTCACTGGCTCATCCTCCTTGACATAGCGACAAGAGATTAAGTGAGGTGTTTTGTGTCTCAAATCCTTAAACAGCGAAAGTTTGAATTTTTCGTTGTATGGAATGGTTTTACTAGTTAACCTCACTGACCATTAAAGATTAACTTTCTTCCCTAATATTGGCTACTAGCATTCCAACATAAACGATGGCACATAGAATTTACTCTTAATTAGCAATACAAGGGAAAAAACTTTAGTATTATTGCTTGGTCTTCTTCAATTATAGGAGTTTCATCCAAAGCGCAGCCATTTTAGCTAATAGCTGATAGCTAATAACCAATGAATGCGAATACTACTAATTAGTTAATTAATTATTAATAGCAGACTCACTTTCGGTAATTACTTTCAGACGAACTATGCGATCGCCTTCTTCATCTAGAGGTACTTCAATGATGTCGCTAGTCAGAGATTCTAAACAGGTTAAGAGCGATCGCAATTGGGGATTAGATGCCCCCGTTTCCACATACAGGCGATCGGCAACATTGCCCATCCGTTTCCAAGTAGTATAAAGTTTGCCTACCGTTTGTTCGAGGGTAGTGGCTTGTTTAACTAGGTCCGCAGCAGTATTAATACAACCAAGGCGTAGAGCTTCTTCTAAAGCCATCTCCATATCCACTGCCTTATCCCTTAGGGTTTGTACCTGGGCTGCGGCATCAAGATATTTGGCTAAGTTTTTGGCTTCGGTGGTCATCATTTTGACCGTATCAATATCTGGACTTTCGGCAATTTCTTTTCTAATTTCAATTAAATGAGAATCAGGCAACTTTTCCATTTCCCTTACTAAGGGGGCAAGATGACGAGTAGGCAAGGAGCCTTCTGCTGCTTTTTCTTTAATCTCATCGGGAAGTAACTCCGAACTCATTGCTGTCCATTCGTCAGAGAGTTGTTTCACTTCCCGACGGGTAATGCGATCGCCCTTATGGGCTGCCTCACTTACTAACTGCTGCACTTCTGGAGCAGAGTTAGCAGTTTCGACAAATGCCCTTTTACTGAAGTTATTGATACTATCGGGATCTAACATTCCATCTGCCAATAATGTATCAGCACTATTTGCCAATTGAATTAGAGCATAAGCCTGAGACTTTGTAATTTCTCGGTCTTTTAACCAATTAAGAAATCCAGCACCTCTCCCTTCTCCGCCTTTCTTTTCCCGATCTCTGATTGAGCGTAAAATCCGCCCCCGCCAAATATCTGTTTGCAGATCGAAGCGATCGCATATTTGCCAGATCGTATCTAATTGATGTTGGAACTCCGATTCTTGAATGGCATCATCCTCTGGATCGGGCAAATTAAAATTAAAATCTGCCGGAATCTCCAAAGCAGCAACGATTTCTTCTGGAGAAACCCTTTTTCCATTAGCCACGGTCGTGTCATTCATGCGGAACGTTAAATAATATGTAAGTGCAGGTTGGCATAAGATCGCACTGAATCAGATTTGATCATGCGATCATTACCTAGGTTATTATGCCAAACAATAACAATCGATAAATTATCAATTGTTCATTATCCTCCTTCGAGGACGTAGTCAATTATTTATTGATTCAGTCTCCCAGACAAATACCTAAACCTCTAGCAGTTTTAACTAGAGTATCTTCTGGATCTACCGCTCGATAATTTTTGATCGCATCATCAATAGGGATGCTAGTAACTTGTCTATCTTGCCAAGCAACCATATGGTCATATTTTTCTTGAGCAATTAACTCCACAGCGGCTACTCCAAAAGCCGAAGCCAGAATACGATCTAGAGGCGAAGAAATGCCCCCCCGTTGAGTATGTCCTAAAACGGTGACTCTAGTTTCTGCCCCACTTTTTTGCGTAATTTGTTCCGCCAAATATTGACCAATTCCCCCTAAACGGCAATCAGCAAAATGACCTTGCTCCAAAATATCACCCGACTCAGTACAAACTGCCTCCGAGACAACGGCGATAGAATAATCTTGTCCTCTGGCTTGTCTTTTTTTAATATGTTGACAGATATTGTCAAGCTTATAGGGAATTTCAGGAATCATAATCATATTTGCTCCTCCAGCGATGCCTGCATTGAGAGCAATGTGCCCAGCATCTCTGCCCATTACTTCTAAAACCATCACTCGACTATGACTTGCAGCAGTAAAATGCAAGCGGTCAATAGCTTCTGTGGCGATATTAACTGCTGTATCAAAGCCAATAGAACGCTCAGTGATACCAACATCATTGTCAATGGTTTTGGGGATACCGACTAAATTGATACCTCCCTGTTGTGCTAGCTTTCGCAGAATAGCCAAACTACCATCTCCACCAATGCCAATTAGGGCATCCAAATCAAGTTGCTTGTAACCCTCAATAATTTCAGCAGAACGATCTGCCATGGTACCGTCTGACATCGGGAAAGCAAAAGGATCGCCCTTATTAGTTGTACCTAAAATTGTTCCCCCCATACTTAACAGACGATCAACTTGGGTTATATCTAAGGGGATAGCCTCTGGAGGACGGCTCATTAAGCCATGAGTAGCTTTACAGATACCTAAAACTTCCCAACCATAGACATTAACTGCACAACGAGTTACCGCCCGAATGACCGCATTTAATCCTGCACAGTCACCACCACTGGTCAAAATACCAATTCGTTTTCTTTCTGGCATTTTTTGATATTTGATTACCTACATTTAATTACCTACGCTTTAATTTTTCTGCCTGATGGTAATCAAAAGGATAAAGTTAAGCAAATTTCCATAAATGAATGTTAAATATCACTGATTTCAGTTGGAAAAAACTTAATTGAGAACTTCGTGTCTAGCCAAAAAAGACCAAATTTCCTCATAAGCCTGAATCATCATACCTGTGGTAAGTGCGAGATGACCACCTCTCAATCTCGGAAAGTTGAACATTCACTAGACGAGAGTTACCAATGAAGATAGCTAAGGCACAAATAAATATAAGGCTGCTACGTTTTATGATCTTTCTTTTCATTTTTTAGTTAGCTTATCTATTGTTTTAAATAGTTAGCCCAACTAAAACGCATCTAGTTTGAAACCTGTAGTTTTTAATGTAACTGTTTGAATCCTCCGGTATATTCTTGAGGTCATACCAAAATGCAAATTGAATCATACGACCCACACCACCTTGATGCAGTTATTCGTCTTTCGCTTCGGGCATGGACTCCGGTCTTTGATTCGATTCAGAAAGTGATGAACGCCGATGTATACCAGGCATTCTACCCCGATAATTGGCGTGTGAGCCAGCAAAAGGCTGTCGAGAACGTTTGCGCTGCGGAAGATACAAATGTATGGGTTGCTATCGATATAGGTTCCACAGTAGGTTTTGTAGCCGTGAAACTAGACTCCGAGTCCAGCATGGGTGAAATCTACATGGTAGCTGTCGATCCAGACTTTCAAGGTCAAGGCATTGGTAGCGCTCTAATAGAATTTGCTCTGGATTGGATGAAAAATGCTGGAATGTCTGTTGCGATGGTTGATACCGGAGGAGATCCCGGTCATGCCCCAGCACGTCGCACCTATGAAAAGGTCGGCTTTGAGCTGTTACCGATCGCCAGATACTTCGAGAAACTCTAAGTACAGTTGTAAGCCTCAAGATGTATTTGGATATTAGCTCATCAATTGCGATTGGCTTTGCCACTGCCCGAAGGGCAATCGCCATATAACAATCCCAATGACCGAGACAGGGTAAACCTTTAAGTTATTGAAAGGAAATTTAAATGCTTAATAGTAAATATCAATCCTTAAAATGTTTTATTTTACTTGGCTTAGGTGCTCTAATATTGATCGGATCTAAAATGCCAGTTCATGGTCAGGAAGGCGAGAACTTGAAAGGTTTAAATGTTGATGAAAGTGGACATTATCTGGTTTCAAAAGATGGAAAACCTTTCTTTTGGCTTGGAGACACTGCCTGGGAACTGTTTTCCAAACTGAACCAGGATGAAGTTTTAAAATATTTGTGGGATCGCAAGAATAAACAATTTAATGTTATTCAAGCGCGGATTATTGGTTTGCAAATTACTCAGCCAAATGCCTTTGGACATACTGCCTTCGATAATGGAGATCTTGACCAACCAAATGAAGACTATTGGCAACATGCAGATTTTATAATCAAACAAGCAGAGGAACTAGAACTTTACATGGCTCTTTTGCCAGCTTGGAGCAAAGCCCATGTGGAAAATAAGGGTAAGTCTGATGTTGGTTTAAGCTTGAATCCTAAGCGAGCATACCGTTATGGTCTTTTTCTAGGAGAGCGATACAAAAACTCGAACAATATAATTTGGATTTTGGGTGGTGATGTCCAGCCGACTAAACACAAGGTATACGATGAACTAGCCCGTGGCATTATTGAAGGTTATGGGCAGGAGAATTCTGATAACCTACTAATGTCATATCATCCCCCTGGTGGTACATTTAGACCCCCAGCAACATCAAGCGGCGAATTTTATCATGACAAGCCTTGGCTAGATTTCAATATGATCCAATCGGGGCATAGGCTCGGTAACAAAAATTACGAAAGAATTACTGAGGATTTTCAACGAACTCCCGTTAAGCCCACAATTGATTCTGAGCCTGGTTATGAAAAACATCCCATTCTTCATAATTTTAAAAACGGTCAATTTTCAGCATGGCATCTCCGCCGTCGTGCTTACTGGTCTATATTGGCAGGTGGATTTGGTTTCTCCTATGGCGGAAATGGGATCTGGCAGATGGATCAACCGGGAAATATCAAAAAATTTTCTCATCATAATTTCTATTGGTATGATGCCCTGCACTATGAAGGGGCTTATGATATGGCACACGTTCGACGATTATTTGAGTCTCGCCCTTTTATTCAACCGACTCGCATTCCCGACCAAAGTATTTTGATATCAGCTCCAGGAACTGTAGATGATCGCGTTCAAGCAGCCAGATCAGATGACTACAGTTACTGGATTGTATATATTACCAATGGACGCACAATAAAATTGGATCTTTCTCAACTATCTGGGACAAAAATTAATGCTTGGTGGTTTAATCCCCGAGACGGCTTAATATATGACTCAGACCTGCAAGTCACTGGGCAACCATTTGCGGTTTTCTCTAATGAGAAACGTCAAACTTTCGATCCACCAGAACAACCCAAACCAGAAAATGATTGGATACTTATCCTTGACGATGCTTCCCAGAAATATCCTGTTCCTGGACTGACATCCTCCCAACACTGACCGCTTGCGGTACAGTGTGGGGTTCCCAACTCAACCACCAAACTTATCAAAGCTCGCTTTCACTTATTTGACAGAGGTTCAAATGTCCTTGGGCGTTAATTCGGGAGTGCCCCCCCCTACTCAAATATTCCAATCCTTTTGCCAACAAATTACGGCTGGCATTTTCGTCTCTATCGAGAATACAGCCACACTCGCAAGCATGGGTTCTTTCAGACAAAGACTTTTTAACAATTCGATGACAAGAACTGCACTCTTGACTGGTGTACTGAGGTGGAACAGCAATGACAATTTTGCCAAAAACTTGTCCATAGTATTTCAACCATTCAAAGAATTGTCTCCATGCAGCGCAGGAAATGCTTTTGGCAAGATGACGATTCTTGACCATATTAGGCACCGTCAGTTTCTCAAACACCACCAAATCGTTAGATTTGACTACGCATCTTGCCAACTTCACGGCAAAATCTTTACGCTGGCGCGAGACTTTCAAGTGCTTTCTTCCCAGTTTATTAATTGCTTTTTTGCGCTTATTAGAGCCTTTAACCTTGCGACTAACCCGTCTTTGCAGACGTTTAAGAGCTTTTTCCGATTTTCTCAGATGACGAGGATTTTCAACCTTGTTACCTCGATTGTCGGTATAGAAGTGCATCAATCCAACATCAAGAGCAATCACTTGTTCGGTTGGTTGAACTTCTTCAAGTCGGTTAATGGCAACACAAAATTGAACATAATACCCGTCTGCTCTACGCACAACTCGAACTCTTTTGATTTGTTTGGGTTGATAATAGTTCAAGTCGAATGCTCCCATCATACGAAAGCTACCAGCCTTAAACTTGTCGGTGAAGGTGATAGATTGTCTATCTTCAGAGAGTTTGTAGCCAGTAGTTTTGTATTCAACAGAACGGGATTTTTTGAATCTGGGATAACCTTTTTTTTTGATAGCTGGATTTTTGCAGTTGTCATAAAAACGCTTAATCGCAGCCCACGCTCGTTCGGCAGATGCTTGACGAGCTTGAGAATTTAGCTTTTTAGCCCATTCGTATTCTTTAGCCAGAACCGCACACAGAGCAGACAAGTCGTATTGTCCGACACCGCGATTATCTATCCAGTGTCTCAGACAACTATTTCTGACAAAACCAGCAGTGCGAATCATTTCATCAATGACCGCAAACTGTTTTGTAGAACCTCTGAGTTTGGCTTCGAGTACAAACAAGACCAATATCCAAATATCTTATGGGATTATTTTACCATAAGGTCTGCTGACGCAGGGAGCGTTTGTTGGTCAAAATTCATCTCAACACCGACCTTCGGTACGGTGTGAGCCTTTTTTTGACATTTAAGGTAATTTTAGATGAAGAGTAAAAAGTTCTTAGTCGTTAGTCATTAGTTTTTAGTCGTTCAAATATAGTCTTAAACTATACCCAAACGAGTTTTTAGCACTCTTTTTTAAACTAAAAACTAAAAACTAAAAATTTCAGATATAGCGGTTCTCATAGTTATGAGGTACACTCTAAAATCCTGATTTTGGCTAATGGCTAATGGCTAATTGTCCATTGTTAATTAAGATGTACCTCACAGGTCTGAGAATTGCTATAAATAAATCTGCATCTAAGTTGTTATCTTACTTTAATTGCGCAATGCCAAAAATTTTATCTCCAGCTAAAATATTATGATTTTCTCAATCGATCAAATTCTCTCCTCTGAGGATTTAGCCGAGATCAAACAGGTTCTTCAGCAAGCAGAATTTATTGACGGTAAACTTACAGCGGGTTGGCATGCTAAGTTGGTTAAAAATAATCAGCAACTGAAATCAGGAACATCTCAAAATGAATTAAAAGCCAAAATTCGTGCTGCTTTAGCTAAAAATTCTTTATTTCAGTCTACTGTTCGCCCTAAATCAGTTCATTCTTTGCTTATTAGTCGTTACGATGTGGCAATGTCTTACGATACCCATGTAGATAATGCACTCATGAAAGGCAAATCTGGCTTATGCCGTTCTGATGTTTCTTTTACTCTGTTTCTTGACTCACCTCAAGACTATGAAGGAGGAGAGTTAGTAATTGAGGGAGTGCAAGAAGAGCAAAGTTATAAACTGGAGGCAGGTTCAGCTATTTTTTATCCTTCAACCACTTTACACCGTGTCAATCCTGTTACTAAAGGTACAAGGCTAGTCGTAGTAGGCTGGGTACAAAGTATAATTCGTGATGCCAGCGATCGCGAAATCCTCTTTGATTTAGATACTGCGCGTCGCGCTATTTTTGCTAAATCAGGTAAAACTCCGGAATTCGACCTCATTTCTAAAAGTATTGCTAACTTACTCCGTAAATGGGCAGATGTATAGCCACCTGTGATTCAGGCTATTTAGCTAACTAAAGTCTTAATTGTTATAAGAAATTTTGTAGTTCTGCTAAAAGGCGATCGCGAACAAAAGTTACTCTTGGATGTCTGAGATTACCTTTATTCCAGACCAAATATAAATTGTTAACAGGTGGTTGCTCTGGATTGCTGAGTAAAGATAGAGTACCGTTTTGTAGCTGTTCTTGACAAAGATATTGAGGTAATACTGTATAACCTTCTCCTAAAGAGACCAGTGATCGCACTATTCTGAGATCGGGAACAGTAATTGCTGCTTGGTGATTAATTTGAATTTGAAACACTGTGTCGAAATAGTCACGAATTAATGGCAAGTCCTCATCGTAAGCAATTAGAGGTTTTGTTAATAATTCCTGAGGAGAAAACGGCTTAATCAAATTATGTTTTGCCCAATCGGGTGCAGCAACTAAAATCAGGGTTTCTTGTTGAATGGGGTGAAAACCCAAGGCTTGATTTTGCGGTTGAGATGCAGTTACCGCCAAGTCAATCGCCCCATCGTTTAATAATTGGTAGATACGTTCTTTTCCTCCTAAGTGTATTCTGATCTTGAGATCGTGACCCAGCAAGGAAACAATAGCAGGAAGTAATTTGGCACTGAGGATCTCGGCTGGTGTAGCTAAGTGAATCGTCCCAGAAATATTGGCAATTCTAGCTCGTGCTGCATTAAATTTGACTTCGATTTGTTCTAGATGAGGAGCGATAGATCTGGCTAAATCATCGGCGATCGCAGTTGCCTTAACTCCTCTTGCATGGCGGACAAATAATTTTTTTTCAATCAATGTTTCGAGAGCTTTAATATGTGCTGATGCTGCTGGTTGCGTCATATGCAGTCTCTCAGCAGCTTTAGTTATCGAACCCAAACGGTATGCTTCAAGAAAAGTGCGTAATTGATCGAGATTATTCATTACTAGGGAACGGTAATGTTTCTAATTGCTAGCTATAAAATAAATTATGACTGTCATTAAAAACTATAAGTTCTTTTTTTACAGAGCCTCGGATAAAGTGAAGAAAAGTCAAGCAATTTTTTTCAAAACAACTATGAGTTCTCTGAAAATTTTGATCATCGTTACCTCTCATGCTGTTATGGGTAATACTGAAGAACCTACAGGTCTATGGCTAGAAGAATTAACAACACCCTACTATGCTTTTATTGATGCTGGTCTTTCAGTCTCTATTGCTTCAATTGATGGTGGTGCAATACCAATTGACCCTCGTAGTCAAAAATCTATTGGTGAAAATGCTGCTAGTGTAGATCGCTTTTTACAAGATCAATCTGCTATGGCAGAAGTTAAAAATACTCCAGGAGTAAATAATGTTGACCCAGAACAATACGATGCGATTTTTCTTCCGGGAGGTCACGGTACGATGTGGGACTTACCTCAAAGTCAGCCTTTAGCTACAGTTATTTCTCAAGTTTATGCTCAAGAAAAAGTTGTCGCAGCGGTTTGTCACGGTCCTGCGGGTTTGATTAATGCAACTAAGCCAGATGGAAGTCCTTTGGTTGCTGGACATAAAATTAGTGCTTTTACTAACTCAGAAGAGGATGCGGTAGGACTTTCCGACACCGTACCTTTCATGCTGGAGAGTAAATTACGAGAATTAGGGGCAAATTTTCATGGAGTTGATGACTTTCAACCCTTTGTTGTAGAAAGTGGCAATTTAATCACTGGTCAAAATCCCAGCTCATCTCTACTCGTCGCCAAAAAAGTTTTAGAAGCCCTTCAAGTAAAAGTTTCCTGACAAAAGTAAAAGAGAAAAACTTGAGACCAAAAAACCAATGAATCAAATAATTTCTCAACAAAAAACTATTCAATTATCAGCGATCGCTAAAGAATCAAGCATTGCACCAATAGCTTCCGTGCAAGCAATTGGAGATCTACGAGCGATCGCTCATAACAACTTAAATCATCTAATAAAGATGATTGAAAGTAGATAGATTAAGTTGCTAACGGCTAAGAGATTTATTTAAATTAACAACTTGAAGCTGATTTACCTTAATCTGAATATCCTCTGGAGTTAAATCTTTTTCTTTTTCTTCTAAATGCTCAGACTCAAAATCAATTATCCCCGAGATTTCCAGCATTGTATCCTGATCATAGGGATAATTGGCATCTTGAAGTTCAACTGTAATTTCATTGGTGCCATCCGTGAAAATATAGTCTGTTCCGTTAGAGTCTGCTTCATCTGACATTTTTTCAATGATTTTGCCCTGTAAGGTCACTTCTTTTCCGTCAATGGGGTTATCTAAAACAGAAGAAACAGTCTCTATTTTTGTTTGGCTCCAAGCATTTGCACAAACCAAAGAATTAATAGCTATCAAAGCAAAAACTGTATTGATTTTCTGGATACTTCTAATCATGATTAACAAAATTATCCAACTAAATTTTACTTAAATCGATTAACAAATTTCATACTCGAACAGACAAAATACACGCTCCAGTATGAAAGAAGTCGTAATTTGGATATAAACCGTGTCTACTTTGAAGGTGAGAGATACTGAATTCATCTCAGCATCTACAATTACCTGGTTAAAACCGGTAGTTCTTCAGATAACTTTAATTTAGGGGAAAGGGAAAAAAATCAATCAAATAAAACTTTAAGTTACCCCATAAGCATTTTCTAAAAGCCACTAAAATCGATGACTTTCAAAAATAAGATTAATATTTTGATAACACTCTCAGTTTTAATACACTAAGCCAAGCAAAAAGGTACACTAAGCCAAGCAAAAAGTTATTCTTGCAACACGTTATGAAGGTAATCATACCATAATAGCATCTTAAATTAAGTGACAGTTAAGTGATGCTAATGCATAGAAGTCATATGTCTCGAAATCTGTGAACATTAGACAGATTTGATTTGATTAAAAAGATATATTATTTCAGTCCTTAGCCCTGAATAAGTGTTTTAGATTACTATCCATGATGCTAATTAATCTTGACTTTATTTCAGTCTTTAGTCCCGAATAAGTGTTTTAGATTACTATTAGTGAGCGCCAAATACTGTTAATCTTATTTTAGTCTTTAATACTAGATAAGTATTCTAGATTACTATAGGCGATCGCTAATTAGTCTTGACTTGAGATACTATTATGCGCACAAGATTTGCCAAATTTAACCATAATACTTAGTTGTGGTTGATTTCTAAAAAGATTATCAACTTAATCTACAAAAAAGTAAAAATAAATTTTGTATCCCATGAGTCTTATAATTGCTATATATCAACTCTAATTTTAGTAATTAAAGTTTATGTTGGATCTAAAAGATTGTGCTATAAATTCAGATGATCGATTAACATATCTACAAGAATCAAAAGAAAATTTTGATTTAAATTCTCTTGAATCTATTACAGATTTTGGTTTTTGTGAAGATCAAATTACCGTTGATATGGCAACTACGTTACCAATAAATGAAGTAGTTGATACAGATAGCTCCCCGGAAATCATTTCCGATGCTAAGGAGAAATACTTAACGAACCAATATCCTAATCTTTCTATTATTTCCTCTGGGATAGAAGAAAATGATTCAGGAGTTTTAGAGGTTTTTTCGGAATTAATTACCTCTGAATCTTGGAGTACCTATTTTAATGATTTTCATAATTCTCATTTCTTTTATGGACTGCAAGATTACAAGATATGGTTACAAAAATCTGGCTTTAAAATTAAGCGTCTAGAATTAGTCCAAAAAAGTATTGCTCATCAAGGAAAAGAAGGATTATTAGGTTGGATACGAACTTCTTGGATGCCTTTTACCAAATCTGTACCTAGAGATAATCGAAATAACTGTATGATCCAATATATAAATTTATACTTAGAAAAAAATTCCTCAGATTCTCAAGGATTAATTAATGCTTCAGTGGTGAGATTAAAAGTTGGTGCTGGTCACACCCCCACACTTGAAACGGATGAGGCGACCAGTTCCCGAAGTTAATTCCAGCACGCGATCGCCATCTTTAGCTTGATTGAGAAAGAAAGATACATCAAGGTCGGTTTTGACGTAAGTATCCTACCAATGAGCTATTTGAGAATAATCCATTGCAGACATAACGATATACTTCTCTGAACGAAAGAATTGATCCGAATTATTACCTTAAAAGCTTTTAGCTCTAAAGTTTACGCTTTGTAAACGGCTGATAGCTGATAGTGAGACAGTCCTAAAGGACATTGTGCCCTTGCCCTAAAGGATACACCTTCGGATATGGTATACCGCTTCGCATATTGCGTTGGGCGGGTTCCCAAGGGGCTGTGGGCGGAACCTGCGTCCGCCCTTTATAAGCCCCGTCGACTTGAGCAAACTATCGTTGGCGGAGCCTTCTAGAAGAGTACCCGAAGGGCTGATAGCTGCGGCTATGCCGCTTTACACTGTTGGGGCCGAGAACAGCAAAATCTTTTCTAGTAATTGAGGAAAGATACGTTGACACCACACCGCAAGGTAACTCTGCCAACCCACGAGAATCTCGCCAGAATTTTTATAAAGCCCTGATATCAATGCCCGAGCTACTTTCTCTGGAGTCATGGGCATAACCCAACGAAATAACCTTAGATTACGTGCCATATCAGTATCAGTTAATGTGGGCAGCAGGGCAATAACTTTGATATTGTGACCGGCTAATTCACTCCGCAGAGCTTGGGTAAAGCCAAGGATGGCGAACTTGGTTGCTGAATAAGTTGACATAGTGGGAGCTGCCACCTTACCCATCAAACTAGATACATTGACAATGGTGCCTTCTTTTTGGTTAGCCATTCGTTTAGCCATCAAACGAGTAATGGTCATCATTCCCAGCAAATTGATCGAAATTTCTTCTTCAACTTTGGGGAGTTGAGTTTGTAAAAACGGTGCTTGGTGGGCTACTCCGGCACAGTTAACCAGTAAATGAATTGGTCTATGAGTACGCCATGCTTGGGCGATCGCAATGTTAATCGAAGATGATTTGGTTAAATCAACAGATAAAGTAGTGACCTTAACCCCCATATTGGTAATCTCTGCGGCAACTTCTGCTAATCGTTGGCGATCCCGGGCTACTAACAGTAAATGTTTGATTCCTTGTTGGGCTAATTCTAAAGCGATCGCTTTACCTATGCCCCGAGAAGCACCCGTAACTAAAGCTGTTTTTCCTTTAATATTCATAATTTCACCTCCCTACTATATTGCTTGAAAATAGAAATTATATTGCGTGATTATTAGTCTTTAGATGATGTTTAATTGAGTAAATATACAAACAGCCAAGTTGTTGAACTTACGAAAGTTCAATTATTTTTTCTAATATGCATAAAAATCTTTATTTATGCATTTAGCTTGTTAGAAAGACTAATATTTGTCTATATTGTTTCTTGTGGTGTATTGAGATATACCAAAAATGTTCTAGTTTAGAGTAATTTGCTATCTACTTATACTTCAATTAGTAGCTAATATCTTTTGAGAATTTTTATGCAATTCAAGCATCTGTAATGATTTATATTACTACCAAATTATTGGGGACATATAAGAAATAACTTTTGCGTGTTTTGGTTACTTTACACACCTTAACAAAAAAAAAATTAAATTGAGGTGATTTTTGGTATTAACGATTGCATTTAGCAAATTTCCGATTGGGACATAATTTGTAATCCAGTAAGCACTTGGCTTCTCGGTTTAACTTTAGATAAATTTATAATAAAGATAAATTTTGCTAATATCTAATCGCTTTACCGACATCTACCTCTTGATGGAAGCTAAAAGCTAATAGCTAATGGCTAATAGCTATTTATTAGTCATCATTTTGGTTTTTTTTGAAGATGGCAGATACTAAGAAAAATAATCGGTAATTTGTTTGACTGACTGAAAGCTCTAAAATCAGATACAACGGCTTTGCCAGATTTTTTAGAAGATATATTTAAATGACTCATTCTCAAGATATTGCGACCCTTAACCGTTGGATGGCAGCAGATTTTAGCAATCAAGCTCAAGCGTATGCAAATCCGCCATTTTTTGCCCATATTCGCGTCTGTATGCGTCCCTTACCCTATAATTTGTTGGACGGTACCAGTTTATTTTTAGAACAGGCTTATGATTTTATGCTCAACCAGCCCTATCGTTTACGGGTCATTAGGTTAAGTGCAGTAGATGATCGCATTGAGTTGGAAAACTATAAAGTAAAAGAGCAAGAGCGATTTTACGGTGCATCTCGTAATTTGGATTTGTTGAGTAATCTCACTCCAGATTTAATCGAGAAAATGGAAGGTTGTGATATGAACGTGACTTGGACAGGTAATAGTTTCCTGGGAGAGATCAAACCAGGAAAAGCGTGTATTGTGGAACGCCAAGGCAAAGTAACCTATTTAGACAACAGTTTTGAAATTAATGGCACTCAACTAATTAGCTATGATCGGGGACGAGATCCTGAAACAGATGAACTAGTCTGGGGATCAGTAGCGGGACCCTTCGAATTTAGTCCCCTGGAGAGTTTTGCCTCAGAAGTAATTTCTGCTAAAGATAAAAGTGCGACCTAAGATCAGTTTCATTCAGACTGATAAACTATTCTTGAACTAAATTGAACTGAGGAATAGTTTGCACCTTGCCAGAACTACCAGAAGTAGAAACAGTCCGCAGAGGATTAAATCAATTAACTGTTAAACAACCAATCCAGGGAGGAGAAGTTTTATTAGCGAGGACTTTAGCTTATCCTGCTGACATAGAACAATTTTGGCAAGGTATTACAGGAGTGGGGATCAGTCAGTGGCAAAGACGGGGGAAGTATCTTTTGGCTCAGTTAGAGAATGATTCTGGAAAACCTGCTGGATGTTTGGGAGTACATCTCCGTATGACGGGACAATTATTATGGGTCAAGCAAGATAACCCTCTACAGAAACATACTCGTATTCGTCTCTTGTTTGACGGAAATCAAGAATTACGATTTGTGGATACCCGTACATTTGGTAAATTTTGGTTGGTACCACCTCAAATAGAACGAGAGTCAATTATTACGGGACTACAAAAACTGGGACCCGAACCTTTTGATGCTGATTTTTCCTTAGATTATTTTACTCAGAAGCTAAATAATCGTCGTCGTCACATTAAAACTTTGCTTTTAGATCAAGCGATCGTCGCAGGTATTGGCAATATTTATGCTGACGAAGCTTTATTTAAAAGTGGGATCAAACCGGACACCCTAGCCAATAATTTAACAGCCAGACAAATAAAACGATTGCATCAGGCAATTATTGATGTTCTGCAAACTGCCATTGATAAAGGTGGTACTACCTTTAGTGACTTTTTAGACTTGTTAGGGGTTAGCGGCAACTATGGTGATACAGCTTTAGTTTATGGCAGAAAAGGAGAACCTTGTCGAGTCTGCGGTACTCCCATAGAGAAAATAAAGCTAGGAGGGCGATCATCGCATTTTTGCTCCAATTGTCAGGATTGAGAAGCGAGAATTCGGAGTTCGGAGTTCGGAGTTATTAGTTTTAAACTGAGTTCGAGATAAGTTGGAAGACTTATTGAGCAATTGATTGAACATGGGGGACGCTGGGGTTTCCAAGGGGCTGTGGGGCGAAGCGTTTTCGCCCCCTTGTACGCCCCGCCCAGCATGTCCAACCACGTTGTTGAAAAACCATGATTTTCCTTAAATCATGAAAAGGTAGGGAGAAAATAAGACCAAAAAGCTTAGAGCTTAAAGCTTAAAGCTGACCTCACCCTTAAATTGTCTTAACCCGAACAGGGGTTAAGTAAATCGCTCAAGGTGTTTTCCAAATGCGCTGATGATAATCTTCTAGTTTGGCGTAGGGATCACCATTAGGGTGATGATGATGGTGTCCGTGATGGTGATGAGCATGATGATGATACCCGTTTCCATGTCCATCTACTGCGGCTAAGCGAAACTTGCACATTTCACAATTCATCGCTACTTGCCCTAACTGAGCTTCAATTTCTCGCTCTCTAATTACCTGTAATAGTTGAGGTGCAATTCCCATTTCAGATAAGCAGGCAATATCGATATCGGGGTGTTGTTCCTGTTGTTGAGCGGAAATGTTAATGATTTTGGACATCAAAGTCCCCGTAAATAGAAAATAAGGGAGAACAATAATGCGTTTGGCTTGATATAGGTATGCCCGACGAAAACCTTCTTCTAAACGGGGATGACTAATACCAATAAAACAAGTTTCTACTGTCTTGTAACCACTTCCTTCCCAGATTACTCTAGCTAGTTTGCAGACATCTCCATTGGCATCGGGATCGCTAGAACCTCTCCCGACAAATAATAAGACAGTATCTTCTCGGGAGATATTGTGGGGATTTTTATCGGGTCGATCTAATTCTGCCAAGCGATCGCGCCACAGCTCGATAATTTTCGGCGTGATGCCAAAGTGACGACCATAATTAAAGCTTAACTTTGGATAAGGCGATCGCGCTCGATCTAGTTCGTTGGTAACGTCAAATTTGTTATGTCTGGCAGCAAACAACAAAATTGGCAAAGCAGTAATTTCTGTATAGCCTTGCTCGATACAGGCTTCTACTCCTTGTTGAATTGTTGGCTCAGTTAGTTCTAAAAAACAGGGAATAACAGGACGAGAAGTGTCTAATTTTTGGTAGGTTTCGACAAAATCCAGAAAAGTTTGTCTACCACTTGCGTTTCTGGTACCATGACCGATTGCTAGTAAGGGTTTGGGATTGGGTAAAGGTGGTAATTGCAGTGAATTAAAAATCGATCGCTCTAAAGAATTTGCTATAACCATTAGTTGAATATCCGTACCTCGCAGATATATATGGAGTTAACTGTTGCAATCGGCGGGCATCCTGACTAAGAGATTTACGATAAATATTCACATATATATCTCATCACAGTTGCGGGACAGCGTTGGATTTTCACCAATCTTTCCCCATTACTTCTAATGGCTGATTTCCATTAGAACCGATTATCTGGTAGCTCGGACTTAATGGTAACTTTTATAAGATTAGTTTTTTCTAAATTAAACATAAATTATATTTGCCTTAGAAATCATGTCTAAAAATAGTACCGTTCTCTCCCGTAATTGATAGAGGGAGTTCTTCTAAAGAAATTATTTCCCAAGTGCTGGGATCGTAGGTGGTATAGATAAGCTGGGTTTTTGTCAGATCTAAATCAACAATCGTGATGGTTTGGTGAGGCAGGGCATCACTATGAATTAATTGTCTTGATCCCTGACCTAATGCTCCTGCGTGCAATAATTCTAATTCCCCTTTTTTACCTGGATAGTATGCGTGATGATGTCCACTAATATATAGGTGAACTTGATTTTTTTCTAAGAGCGATCGCAATTCTTGAGCATTAGCTAAGTATTCCCCTGGCTTATTTTTGGTGGCCGCGACAGGATATAGAGGTAGATGTCCAATGGAAATACGCATGGAAGCTTGTTGGGCTGCTTCACTTTTTAGTGCCTTCTTAACCCAAGCTAATTGTTGTTCAGAAATAATATGAGTACTAGCATCCCAGACTAAGAAAAATATACTATTTTGCCGAAAACTATAATAAAAAGGAAAATTAGCCCGATCTACGAAGTCTAAACCTAATTTATGCTGCTTTTGACTCCAATATGCTTTAGCTAAATCTCTCTCGTTTTCAAAAATCAAGGTTTGGTTCTTAATTGCTCCTGAACCATCATGATTACCAATAGTAAATCCAAAAGGAATATTGTATTGACGTAAAGGCGCAGCCACATGACGATCAAAAGCCGTCCACATAGCTTCAATTTGTGACTGGGTAAGGGATGCTTTTTGTCCGGCAATCATATCCCCACCGGAGAGAACTAAATCAGGTTGCCATTCTGGTATTAGGGCGATCGCCCGATCCACTTCGGGTTCGTATTCTGTTGAACCATACTGACTATTAAGATCGCTAATCACGACGATCCGGAAGTCTTTGCGAGGTGGTAAATATAAGTCTTGGACAATAGTTTCTGTTTGAGACGATATTTCCTGAGCTGATTCTATTGAGCTTTGATTAGCTAGCGTGTAGTGAAAACAAAAACTTGAGATCAATCCAACAATTAACATCCACGTAAAAGCAAATCGTCGTCTATCGATCATCGGAAAATAGATTCTCAATTTGTACTAAAACAAAATTATTCTAATCCTACAGATTAATATGAACAATATTTCTAAGCTGATTTTTGATTTTCATCTCTCTGAACCGAGGATATCTGACTCTAGTTGTGGATGAACTTTGACTTGGCTAGTATGAACTTTATTAACTCCTTTAATAGTTTTGGCGATATTTTCCATACGCCTTAAAATAGCCGTATCAGCAATTTTTCCTTTCAAAATAATAGCATCGTGTTCTTGGGCTACATGAACAGTAGAAATACCTTTGATTAATGGATCTTCTTCAAAAGCCCTAGTTACTCTTTGAGCTATGCCATGAAGACTAAATTCTCCATCAATACCAATTCTTTCTGTAGGAATATCATTCTTTTGCAGACTATGGGTTTTAGTATGAAGATTAAACAGAGTTAACCCAATTATTGGCATAGTGAGCAACCAAAACATCCAGATCAGCCACATATATTTTGTCTGATTAATTAGATTTTTTTTAATTTTAGGTAACTCTTGAATATTATTATTTAAGCTATTATTTAGTCTATCAATTTCTGCTTGATTTTTGCGACAGGTAGATTGCAAATTGGCAATTATTTGATGTGTTTTTACATAAGTTGGTCTGGCTTCTGGCAACTTAAGATCGGGCTTTAAAGGAGTTATCTGTTTTAGTTTACTTAAGATCACACCTGAGTCTGTATGCACTAATAATTTTTCAAGTAGTCCAGGTCCAATTTGAGTATATCCTTTATAAATGTTGCGAATAGCTATAGCAATATCTTCAGCATCCGTATCTTTTAATAGATAGCCTTTGGCTCCCATAGCCAAAGATTTAGTAATATAGTCATCAGTATCATAAGAAGTAAGGATTAAAACTTTAGTATTAATAAATTTATTAGTGATTTCTTTGGTCGTGCTAGCTCCATCTAAACCGGGCATTTCCATATTCATTAATACCACATCTGGTTGCAGTGCTTTTACTTGGTCGATGGCAGCAAAACCATTGCTTGCAGTACCAACTATTTGCAAATCTTTTTCTGGTTCAAGAGATATTTTGAGTGCTTCTCGAACCATTTTTTGATCGTCTACTATCAGAATGCGAATCATGCTAAATCAATAAATTAATTATAAAATAATCACTCTAAAAACCAGAATGCTTAAGTATTTTTAAGTACTTGTTATCACTTACTATTTATTACTTACTATGATTGCCTATAGTTATTTTTAATGTAAACTGCTTTACACAATCTTTATTCCCCTATAGGGAGTAGCTTCATACAGCGTTGATCAAATTAGTAAGGTATCGCCAATTAACTATCAACTATTTACAATCAACAAAAAAGTTATTGACCGTATTTCATTTAAATGAAAATCTTTATATAAGTAGTATCCCACTAAAGTAGCGATAAAAAATAGTCTTTAGGCTTTTTTGAATATTAATTTGATAACTTTTTTATAACTGCTCAATAATTAACGAACTCGATTCCATAAACGTTGAATCTCGGCAATTTCCTGTGAATTTGGAGGTTGTTCTATCTTTACGGAGGGATTTGAGATGACACCAGGAATATTTTGTGACCAAGGGCTATTAGAAACCGATGATAAATTTAGATTTGGAATTACAGGACGAAAGCCATACTGGACAAAAACCTGTTGTTGTTGTGGCTGGGTAATAAAATCAATAAATTTCTGAGCTACTTTAGCGGTATTTTGATCGATATTTTGTCGGACAATAGCAGCAGTAGCAATAGTTTGAATAGTTGGATTGGGATAGTATATTTGGTATGGTTGGCTCTGGGCAAGTTTAGTTTGAGACCAACGATGTAAAGCAATACTTTCATATACTGTAGCTACATCTCCATCGTTAGCACCGCGGGTAATAAATTCTTGTAGCAAAATATCCGTGGAACGGGGTGCTTGATATACTGATTTTTTAATTAGGGTATACAGAGATTCAAGTTCTGTCTGGGTATTGTTGAGAGAATTATTTTGTTTGGATTGCCCCCATAAGCTCAAAGTTAATTGACCGCTATTAGAACGAGTGGGATTAGTCATGACAAAATCGAAGCTACCCCAGTTAGATTTCCCGCCAATTTTTGACCAGTTCCTTTGTTGCATTGCTCGTTCAATACTGGACCAAGAAAAATTACCATCAGCAAAAAGAATATCGCCTCGTTCCTGCCAGGCTATTGCCACTAAAATAGTTTTGGCGATCGCTTGAGGAGAATAGTAAAATGGTTCACTATTATTTTGTGCTTTCCAGCGATTATCTAATTCGGATAAGATTTGTTCATTTGCCGGAATTAAAATAGCTGGGCTAAAATCATTTTTTTGGTCAATATAATTATTAACCATATCCTGAGAACCTTGAAATTTTAATTCTAAATCTACGCGAGAATTATTCTGCTCAAATCTAGTTTCTAACTCTTGTAACGGCTCTTTTAATTCTGTTCCACTAACAACAATAATAGTTTGTTTAACCCCAGGTATAGGTGCATAGGTCAAACCTAAAGAAGCTAAAATAATTCCTAAAGAAGTAATAATTTTATTTTGCTTGGATTGATGAATCATGTTCTTGGGTCACTGTAAATTTATTGATTTGTCTGAATATAGGTTGAACAATAATAATCAGAATTAACCAGCCTAAAATTGATATAAATATATTGATGTAAAAATATTTACTTTGAGGATATATTTTTAAAACATTATTTCTGATATTTAAAAGATAAGATTTAGGATTAGGCTGTTCTTTTATATAGTTGAGTATCACTTCTGCCGTAGATTGTGCATCAGATAAATAGGAGTAATAGTTATATAAAATAAGACCATTTTCTGTTTTCAAGTAAAGGTTATATTTTTTTTCTAATGTTCCATATCGTTCTTTACTATCTCTGATTTTATGAACTGAACCAGTTATCTTGTTTTTAATTACAACATCTATTAATCTAAAAGAAGTTTTTTCTTGTCTAATTAACCGATCAAATCTTAATTCTTCTTGTTCGCAGATTACATAGTTTGGTTCTAAGCGATCGCAAATAGTTTTAGCTCCCACTGAAGTCAGAAAAATAATTGAACTAGAGAATAAAAAGTAAATTAATAAAATTGTCCCAATAAATGTATTACCAATAAATCTAACTATCAAGTTACTTATCTGTTTAGAAAACATATACAGTTATTTAGATAATTAATAAATCAACATTTGCCTGTACAGTTTTCAGTTCCTCACTCAATTCTTTTAATTCATTGATTTCTTCTGAATTATTCAAATTAGAAGTTTGTAAGCGATTTTGCAACTGTTGTAATAATCCTGCCGATTCAATCACTAAAGTATTTAAAGAAACTACCTGTGCTTGACGAGCATCTTGACCTTGTTGTACTAATTTAAGATTATTTTCCAGACTGGCTACCAATTGTTTTAATTGTTTTTTAGCAATACCAGAGCTATTTTGTTGTTTAGCCTTTGCTTCAGCTAATTGTTTTTCTAGTTCAGCTATCGATAATAAAGAATTAGAACCTTGTAAATGTTGTACTAATTGCTTGACTTTTTCCGGTAATTCTTGGGTGCGATCGCAGGCATACTCAACGGCTGTAAGTAATTCTAGTTGTGTTGATGAAGTCAACATTTGTTGGGCTTCGTTGCGTAAGTCTTCAGCTTTGTCAATCAATAATATTACTTGCTGTTGTACTGACTTAATTTCTTTAGCTAATGCTGGATTATCTAAATTAATTTTATTGATTTCATTTTGACTCAAAAGAATAGAGGTTCCCGTGGCGATCGCCGTTGCAGTCGGCAACATAATTAAACTAGGTAAATGAATTAGGCGTATTCCAATTACCAAAGTTATTCCCCCAGCTAAAATAGCTAACGGATAATATAATGGATTGACTAATTTCATAATTTTTACTGATTAATAATATTGTCGGATAAGAAATTAATTCATAACTATTAATTGTCAATTGTCAATTGTTCACTAAATTAAAATTCCACTTGTAAATCTGCCATCAAACTAGAAATAGTTTGTGGATTACCTTTGCGATAGTATCCTCCATTTAACTCAGCAATCTTTTGTAAGGCTTGAGGATTAAATTCTCCCTCTTGTCCATAACCAACTGTAAAAAAAGCAATATTTTCTCCCGATTCAAAATTACTTTCTTGCAATTTCTGTGAGAGTTGTTGAAGATTTATTTTGGAGCCAGAATCTTCGCCATCAGTTAATATCAACACAGCATTAATGGCATCTGGACGAGGATTTTTGAGTAACCAATCACGAGCATAAAGGCTACTATCGTACAGTCTTGTTTTGCCATTAGCTTTCAAGTTACTAATGAATTTTATACCTTTATTTTTTCCAGCTTGATTGCCTTCCACTAATACTGGAGGATTAATTTGAGAATTAAAGCTAATTAACGCAATTTTTTCTTTTTCTCCTAAGTTTTGAATATAGTTCAGTAAAGTACTTTTGATGGCTGCTATTTTAGTTCCTTGCATCGAACCTGAAGTATCAACGACAATTGCGACTTGAGAAGCTTTTTTGGCATAATTTTGCCAACTTTCTAACATCGCCTCTACAACTTCAGGCTGGGGTGGACGATAAGATTCATACTTTGGTTGAGGATTAACACCAAATTGAGGTGAAAATTTCCTGCCTAACTTGACTCCAGGAACACCGGGACGTAAGCCTAAATTAGTAGCAATTTGTTGAACTTTTGGTTGACGCATAAACTCAATTATTTTAGTTGCAGCTTCTTTTTCTGCTGAACTTACCCAAGGAGCATTGGGTAAAATTGCTCGTATATTAGAACTAAAAGTAGCTTGAGGATAAACAGCCTGGTATTGAGTTTGATTATTACCCGTTTGGCTATTAGCTGATATCACCAAAGATTCATAAACTGAACCAACAGAAGCCCAAAATACACCATTTTCTACCATTGAACGCGCTAGATTTCCGGTAGATTTGCCATAGCGAGTGATTTTACTTTGAATCTCTTTGACTTGCTGTTGATATTTTTGTACATCTGTTATGGTTAAATCTTCAGGTTGTTTGTTAGCAACAGATGTAAATTGAGCAACTAACGTTTGTAAACCAGAATTGGAGCGAGTTGGTGCAGTATGAACATAAGTAATAGGTATGGGTGGCGCACTACTATCTAGCTGTTGATGATTTTCGGTTTTGGCTAAAGTTGTGTAGAGATCGTTACTTTTTTCCAATCCTTTAGCAAATTGCTTTGTGGTCATAAAAACCATTGGACTATAGGCAATTAAAGGAGAATCAGTAATGCTAGGAATATAATTTTGTCCGGGGAAAAGTTTATCCATTTGATAAACCAACTGGCTTTGATAAATTTCTCCATCTACAGAAAGTAAGGTCGGAAAATCTGCTGCTTCGGGGGTAATATTACCTGTTTGAAACTGCTTAGCTAAAGCAAGTACATCTTCCACCACATCTCCACTACCCTTAGCTTCGCAGGTCAGGTAAAAATTTTGTCCATTATTAATTTTCGGTTGAGTTTGATTTAATTGAGTTGCTGCTTGTCGGCAGAATTGAGCTAAATCACTACCAACTAAAAATTTGACTTCAAATCCTTTGGTACTAGGGTTACTATTTCTACTTTGATTTGTTTGGCTGTTACTACAGGAGGTTAAAAACAATAATGTAGATAAAAAAGTAACAATAATACTTTTTTTATTTCCTGATTGAGTAAAAAAACACCAATATTTCATAAATATATAATTTTGATTGGTTATTAGATAGAAACTTGCCGTAAATGATATTTTGATCAACTGAACATTACAGGAGCTTTGATTATAAAGTTCCCAAAAATTCGGTATTAGTAACAGTTAATATCTTTAATAACCTGCTTGATTTACTCGGTTAAACTAAGCGAAGGCAATTTTATTATTAGTTTTAATTTTTCGTTTTTAGGAACTAGCAGACCACCAAAGTAATCAAATAAGAAAAGTAATAATTCGCGCTTAATGATTGAATTTGAATTTTTATGGCGATTAGGCTTCGCGCGATGGCGAAGCCGAGTCCTTTAGGGTAGCCGACCGATCGCCAAATTAAGCTAGATATATTTTGAGGAGAAATGTGCATATTCTGTCAACTCGAAACGTAATCAATAATTAATACAAACTTTTAAGGTAAAAAATTATGTCTAAGAAATTCTTATCTATTGGTATAGCTGCCGCAACTATATTATTAATTCCCAATGTTGTTCGTGCGAACCAAGTAGTTATTCAGCACGGAAGCAGCAGTGCCACAGCCGTTGGCAACAATAATTTTGCTGCTAGTGGTGTTCATCAGTCTGCAGTCCAAAACCAGCATGGCAATCCCAATGGCTCTGGACAAATGGTCATTCAAGGGGGGCATAGTAATGCTGCCGCCATTGGTCAAAATAATGCAGTAATTAATCACATCGATCAAGCTAGTGTTCAAAATCAACACGGAAACTATGGAACTCCTCAGAATCAATTAGCAGTGCAACAGGCTACAGGGAATTCAGCAGCGATCGGCGAAAATAATCTAATTATTAATGGTACGGGTCAATACAATCTACAAAATCAGTGGAGTTATTAACAAAAAGCTGATAGTGAGACACTTCGTTGCGAGGGTTCCCCTCGTTAAAGAAAGTGTCGTTGGCGGAGCCTTCTCGAAGAGTACCTAAAGGGCTGATAGCTAATAGCTATCAATTCCTAAGGAAGGAGGAATCAGGAAAATGTACAAGCTTCTTACTAAAAAGTAAAAGTATGTTGAATCAAAGTATTTTTCATTCTTTTTAATTCAACTTTTACTTCAATCTTATTACCATCATCAATAAAGTTTAATACTCCCCATTGTCCTTTTCCGACAATAGCGCCATTTTTACTTTTTACTTTTGAATCAATAATATATTTTTTACCGTTATATGGTCCACCTTTAAAAGATGATCTACTATCTAAAGAAGCTGCATGAATTACAGGAAAAGAACCACCCCCTCCTATTGCATAATTGTTAGCTGTTCCTTCTGCGCCATCATCTAATGCCAACATATGTGCATCGCCAGAAATCATCAGTAGTTTATCAATATCATTTTCTTTAACAAAATTAGCAATTAAGGTTCGTTCTTGATGAAATTTATTCCATGAATTAGTTGGCGCATCTGGTTCGGCTATCCAAGGAATACTGTTAACCCAAATAGTTAGTCCTTCACGGTTATTTTTTTGTTGCTGTTTGGCAAATTTTAGCTGTTCAAAAAACCATTCTGTTTGTTCCTTACCTAGAAGAGTTCGATTAAGTTTGCCTACTATACCGATCTGCTCTTGATGAAAACGATTGTCAGTCATAATAAATCTAACTCTACCAATAATAAAAGATTGATAGATAGCACCGCGACTTTCAATTTTGTTTAATTTTTCTACCAGAGGATAAGAAGGTACTTGTTCTCGATAAGCTTCACTAGCTACATACTTTAAATTATAAGAACTATCAGAATCGTCAGTTCCATAATCATGATCGTCCCAAATATATGCTAGAGGAATATTTTGATAGAGATTTCTCTGTCTAGATTGATTCATAATCAGATCGTAATTATCTCGATAATCATCAAGCTGATTTTCTTTTAAACCTAGAAAAGGCAAATCATTTCTATAGTGTAAATCTCCCATGTGAATAAACATTGCCAAATTAGAATCTTGTCCGGATTTAGCTTGGTATTTATATTGTCGAATGAGATCGAATACTTGAGAGTTACTCACACCATAGCTAGAAAACTGGCTTATCGTACCACCAGCACAGGAAGAACAGGCGATCGCAAAATCATATGGCTGATTAACTTTTACTGTTTTAAATTGTAATGTTCCTTGACGAGGATATCTCCGACCATCGGCAATAATTACGTAGTAGTAAATAGTATCTTCTGCTAAATCAGTTAGATTAAACGTGGCTATTTGATTATTTAATGAACTAGTTTTTGCTTTTTGTATTGCCTTATTTGTCGGATTTAAATCGGTATTTGTATGATAAAAAACTTGAATGTAATTTTTGCCTTCTTTAACTGGATGATTTAGTTTAGCTTTGATAGTTATTGAGTTGTCAGTGACTGCACCAATCCAGCACCAATCACATTTGATCGTATTTAATTCTTGAGTAATAGATTTTTTAGGATGAGCAAGTAGACAAAAAAGTATAGCTAAAAAAAATCTACGATTAAATCTACGGTAAATCCAAAATTTTTGCATAGAAGTTATCTCAATCTTTATTGAATAAATTGAATTAAAATTCGTCGATGATTTCTAAGCGTAGTTTTTGGTGTGCAACAAGCGATCGCGAAGCGTACCCTGCGGGTAATCGCCTCTGGCGGTGGGCGGAGCCCAATCGCGGTTGCGAAGCAAGTCCGTAGGACTCAGCGTACACCCATTCGAGTGCAAGCCCTGCGGGTAATCGCCTCTGGTGGTGGGCGGAGCCCAATCGTAAATTGATTTGATTAATGAAGGTTAAACCCATAGGGAATCGATTAAGAGTAGACTGAGAATAAATAGATCTCCACAATTGACTATTTACTTATAGTTTGAATCAAAATTGGAGTAAGGTTCATGACAGAATTATTAGAGCAAAAATGTATTCCCTGTACTGGTAGTTTACCTCCAGCTACAGAAGAAGAAATTAATACCTATAAAACTCAAATACCTGATTGGGAAATAATTACTGAAAAAGGGGTCTTGCATTTACAGCGGGTTTATCAATTCCCTGATTTTAAAACCGCCCTAGCTTTTACTAACTTGGTAGGAGAAGCTGCAGAGGAAGAGGGACATCATCCAGCTCTACTGACTGAGTGGGGTAAAGTAACAGTAACTTGGTGGACTCATGCCATTAACGGATTACATCAGAATGATTTTATTATGGCAGCTAAAAGTGATTGCCTTGCCAATTCTATCTAGTTTAAGTATTGATAACTATTAAATTAACAAGATCCGGCTAAAGTATTGCGAGTTTGTTGAGATAGCAGCTCGCATACTTCTTGATCGGTTGTTTGAGAAAAATCTTGGTACCAAAAGCCCACCGCGTTAAAAGCTTTTGGTGTATTCAGACATACAATATCATCTACTTGAGTTGTTAATTGTTCGATTGCTGACCAAGATGCAACTGGAGTAGCAATAATAATTTTTTTGGGCTTTTGCTTACGTAAAGCAGTTACCGCAGCGAGCATAGTTAGACCAGTAGCAATGCCATCATCAACGAGAATAACAATACAATCGCGAATTTTGAGTGGGGATCGGGATTTCCTATACAGGCGATCGCGCCTTTTTAATTCAACTGTTTCTTGGGCGACAATTATGTTTATTTGCTCTTCGGTAACTCTGTGCATTAGAGTCGAGTTTTCATCAATTATAGTGACTTTGCTATCGTGGTCATGAATCAATGTCGCTTCGGAAATTGCCCCCATTGCTGTTTCTGGATAAAAAGGAAGACCAAGTTTTCTGACTAAACAAACATCCAAAGCGAGATTTAAATTTTTAGCAATTTCATATGCCACAGGTACACCTCCGCGAGGAAGACCTAACACGATAGCATCAGGATTATTGGCATATGGAGTCAGTTTTTGAGCTAATTTTCGTCCAGCTTCTCGTCTATCAGAAAAAGGTCTATTCATTGTTATCTCTCTACCTAGGACTAATTACTCAATCTCGGATAAAAACCAAGAGCTAGAAATTACTGGTGAAACGGCTACTAACAATGATTTTATGCGGCTGAGCGTTTATAGTATGTTTATTCTAATTGATTTACTACAAGTATAGATCGCATATCTAGACAAGCTCAGAGCTTT
Source organism: Pleurocapsa sp. PCC 7319 (assembly GCF_000332195.1). NCBI lineage: Bacteria > Bacillati > Cyanobacteriota > Cyanophyceae > Pleurocapsales > Pleurocapsaceae > Pleurocapsa > Pleurocapsa sp. PCC 7319. The sequence goes on along the minus strand of NZ_KB235922.1, from coordinate 2,420,626 downwards.
TATAAATATTTACCAATAGAACTCATAGAGATATTTTGCCGTTTTTCAACCGCCCAAAATTGTAAGATCTACTTAATAATTGCAGTTTGATAAACGAAGGAAATATTTTTATGACCGTTGCCACTAACATTCCCGCCTTTTGCCAAGGTATTCAGCATTTTAAAGCCAGCTTGCCTGGTTTTGATCAATATGGGCAAACACCAGCGATTTCAGATGGACAAACAGCGATCGCCTCTCCCTCCGATCAAGCAGCAGTTTATCAAACCATGTTGGCGGCTGATGCTTTACGCTACCTCACTCTTCAAATTACTGCTAGTAAACAGTCAGGGCATCCAGGAGGATTTGCCAGTATTGCCGATACCATTGCTTCTTTGGTGATGTTAGGACATAAAAATATCATTACTGAAGTGGGTCATCATGCTCCGGGCTTTTACAGTAACGTCTTTTTAGATACTTCCCTCGAAGCGATGGGCATTAATAACGTTCAGGATCTGCGCGATCGCTTTCGAGAAATGCACGGGCTACTGGGACACCTTTCAGGACAAATTCCTGGTTTGCTCAACCCCGCTGGTCCCCTAGGACAAGGACAACACTTTGCTATGGCAGGGGCGAAACTTCATCCTGGAGTTTTATTTCCCGTAACTATTGGTGATGGTGGTTTAGGCGAACCCTACATTATGAGTAGCTTTGGACATTTTAATACTTCCTATCCTCAAGTTACTAACTTTTTACCGATCTTGGTTTGGAATGGTTTTTCCCAGGAACATCACAGTATGGTCTCTACGAAAACCAACGAAGAGATGATTGCTTACTGGCAAGGTAACGGTTTTGCCGAAGTAATTCTCGTCAACGCCAAAGATTATGATGATGCCAATCAGCCAGGAGAATATGTAGATAGTACTGAGTTCTCTTTTGAACAGAGAATGAAATTTACTCAAGCAATCCTAGAAGCTACAAACCAAGCTGCTACATCGGCATTAGGCGGAAAACTAACAGTTTTAATCGTCAAACAACTCAAAGGGGCAGGAGTACACAAACGAGGCGCACAATCCCATAACCTCTACCCTGGGGATAGTGTAGACAAAGATTATATTGTTTCCGCTCTCCAGGATAGAGCTCTAACCCCTGAAGCATGGCAACTTGTCCGCAATAATCATGTCCGTTCTAGTGGTGGTGCTGCGGAAAAAACTGTCGTGACAGAACAAGATTATCCACTGACAGATTTAGGCAATATTCCCCTAGAAGAATATCCTATCGGTGGTGAGAAAAAAGTTGCTACTACTGCCATGGGAGCGATCGCTGTTTATGTAGGACAACAAGATAAAAACTTTATTGTCACCAATGCTGATGGGAATGCTGCCTCAGGCATTAAAAATATCAATACTGCTTTAAAAATTATCCACCCCACTACCGACGAAACCTATTTCCAACAACCCCAAGGGCAGGTCTATGAACCTTTGAGCGAAGATGCTTGTGCTGGGCTAGCAGTAGGGCAGGCTTTATTTGGCGCACGGAGTCTTTGGTGTTCTTATGAATCTTTTGCCATTAATGGCTTACCAATCTGGCAAACAGTGACTCAAGCTATGGCAGAATTACGTCGTTCCACTCCTTCGACGGTTACTCTATTTACCGCAGGAGCATTAGAACAAGGACGCAACGGTTGGACGCATCAACGCCCTGAAATTGAGAACTACTTTGCTGCGATGATGCGTAATGGAAATATCTTTCCTCTCTTTCCCTGCGATGCCAATAGTATTCAGGTTTGTTATGAATGGGCATTAGGTACGAAAAATAAAGGGATTACGATTACTGCCAGTAAATCTCCTCTGGAAATTCGCACTACCCTTGAACAAAGTCGCCAAGGATTAACTACAGGTGCCATAGTTTTACAGGAAATCGAGCCTCCCGCAGCCCCTCTCAATCAAGGGGGGAAAGTCGTTGTCTTTGCTGTAATTGGTGATATGACTCTAATTCCTGCCTTTGAAGCTGCCGAACAGTTAAAATCTCAGGGTATTGGTTCTAAGATTGTTTCCATAATCAACCCGCGTCGTCTCTATCGTTCTAGTGATGTAGCTTGGGATAGTTGCAGTGAACCAGATGATAATTTTCTCAGTGATAGCGAATTTACTAACCTGTTTGACGGAGATGCTCTTATAGGAGTTACTGGGGGATCAAGTGCAATGTTAGAACCAGTTATGTTGCGTAGTAATAGTAAGCGTGATGTATTTGCCTGGAAACAAGGTGAAACTGCTTCTAGTGCGAGACAAATTATGGACTTTAATGGTATTACCGCTGCTAATTTTGTGCAACGAGCAATAGAATTAATTAGTTAGTCACAGATTACTCTGTAGTTTTGCTTCCTCTTTGATTAAACTGACAATGTCTTCTGCATACGATAACTTATCCCCCACCAAACAAGCTTTGCTCGCACTCAAACAGATGCGGCAGAAATTAGCAGCTTACCAAGAACCGATCGCAGTCATTGGCATGGGGTGTCGTTTTCCTGGTGCATCTAATCCCGAAGCATACTGGCAGTTATTAAAAGAGGGACAAGACGCAATTACTAAAGTTCCCCCCCAACATTGGGATATTGAGCAGTATTATGACTCCGATCTCAATGCACCTGGCAAAATCTGTACTCCTTACGGCGGCTTCGTTCCTTATTTGCAAGAATTTGAAGCTCCTTTTTTTCGGATTGCCCCCAGGGAAGCTACCAGCCTCGATCCGCAACAGCGTTTATTACTCGAAGTGAGTTGGGAAGCAATAGAAAATGCGGGCATTGCTCCCCAACAGCTGATGGGAAGTCCAACAGGAGTATTTGTTGGTATTTGTAGCCCAGATTATTGGCATCAGCTACTGAGCCGTGAATTTACAACTATTGATGCTTATCTAACTACAGGGAATACTCATAGTTTGGCTTCGGGACGTTTATCTTTTCACTATGGCTTTCAAGGTCCTAGCATATCTCTGGATACTGCTTGTTCTTCTGCTTTGGTCGCCTTACATCTGGCAATCCAAAGCTTACGTAATCAGGAATGCACTATGGCAGTGGTAGGAGGTGTCAACCGTCTGATTAGTCCCCAGGCGAGTATCAACTTGTCCAAGTCCCGGATGTTATCTCCTGATGGTCGCTGTAAAACCTTTGATGACAATGCTGATGGCTTTGTTCGTTCTGAAGGTTGCGGGGTAATTTTAATCAAGCGTTTGAGTCAGGCGATCGCCGATCGCGATCGCATTTTGGCAGTTTTAAAAGGCTCGGCTGTCAATCAAGATGGACGCACTAGTGGCTTGACAACCCCCAGCAGTCTATCTCAAGCAGAAGTAATTAAGCAGGCATTAAATAATAGTCAAGTAGAATCAGAGCAGATTAGCTATCTTGAAGCTCACGGTACAGGGACATCTCTGGGGGATTTAATTGAAGTTGAGGCATTGAGTAAAATTTTTAATGCTCGTTCTCCAACTAAACCAATAGTCTTAGGAGCAGTAAAAACTAATATCGGTCATACAGAAGGAGCATCTGGTATTGCTAGCCTAATTAAAGTCATCTTAGCCTTACAGCATCAGTCAATCCCACGAAACCTAAATTTAAATCAGCCCAACACTCAAATAGATTGGCAAAATTTACCTTTTACTTTGCCCGATCGAGCTATTTCCTGGGCTAGAAGCGAACAACCTCGTATTGCTGGCATCAGTGCTTTTGGGTTTAGTGGAACCAATGCCCACGTAGTTGTGGAAGAAGTGTCTTTACCATCAGAGCCAAAAGCAGATAAGCAGACGAGTTTAATTGAGATTTTGACCCTTTCAGCTCGCTCAGAAAAGGCCCTGCAACAAATGATTGCCGATTACACTAAATACCTCTCATCTCATCCCGATTTATCCTTGGGAGATATCTGCTTTACTGCCAATACAGGGCGATCGCAGTTTAATTATCGTTTAGCAATTCTGGCTAACTCGACTGCGGAATTACTAGCTAAATTAAATCAGATCACAAATGGCAATACTCCCGTCAATGTCTGGGAGGGAAAAGCCAAAATATCAGAAAACTTAATTGATACTCAATCTTTAGCTCAGGATTTACCCAGCAGACAAGAAGCTTTGGCTACATTAGCTCAACAGTATGTCACTGGTGGCAATATCGATTGGTCAGGATTGTATGGCAAAACTAATTATCACAAGATAACTCTACCAACATACCCATTTCAAAGACAAAAATACTGGTTTTAAAATTAGCTTTTTGCTTTTTGGATATTATGTCAGTTCAAAATGACGGTCAATTATGCGATCGCTCTATTACTCCTTAATAGCCCCGCTCCTGTCCTAAAGGCAGTGGTGAATTGTTGTATTCCGTGAGTACCACCATTAACTCTCCGTCTAGCAGCTCGTAGATTTGATTTGGCTAAATCTTGGCGGATTACATTCTCTTTGTCTTTGAGAAAATAAGCTAATAAATCGGCTGCAATCTTAGGGTCGTTTGCCAGTTCGGGATTATTCACCAGACGTGTGCCTAAACCTAAACGCCGACTATATCGCCGATAGTTTGCTTTACCAGTCAGCTGAATAAAACCTCGTCCTTTATATTTTGCTCCGTCCCCCAATGCTCCATTACCCAAGTCAGCACGAAAATCATAGCGGTTAAAAGCATGTTTGCCTGGAGTAGTATTGTATCGAGATCGAAACTCGCTTATAGGTGCAAAGCTAGCAGATTCAGCGCGGATTGTACTTAAAGCGATCAAAACCATATTGCGATCGCCTAAGTCCAATTTTTCTAAGGCGTTTAAAATTAATGGTAGATACTTCACGATATTGCTCCGGGGAGCATCATAAAAAATTTGGCTGACCGCATCTACGGTAAATAGACCCGTATCCAAGGTGCAATCTTGCCTCTTTCTATTCAAAGCAGCCCAAGTATTACGTCCTGCAATACCATCAGGTGTCAAACCAACACTTTTTTGAAAGGCAATTAAGGCTTTTGCTGTATCTTGACCAAAAATGCCATCAATCGAACCGGGATTAAAATTATGTTCTTGCAGTTTTGTTTGTAAAGTGATCACTTCTCCACCTGACGAACCTTGCGTAAGGAGGGGAAATACTTCTCGAATAGACTTAGATTTCATGATTTAAGCTTGATAGTGAATTCAGTTTTAAAGGGAACAGGGCATTGGGAATAGTCTTTGTATTCTCTAATTACATACTATCCCCTTGAACCAAAGAGCAAAGAAGCCCACACATTATGCTCTCGACAGAGAGAACTGGCGATCGCCCAACGTAGCCAGCAAAAATTGTACTTTGACCATCAAGACATGGACTACTATTTTGCCTGGATTTTAGGTCGTCATATTTACGATGGTAGCAAGGCGAAGGAATGTTTTAATGTCGCCTCACGGATCATTGATGGCGATGCAGAAAGCTGGCAGCAAGAGTGGCTTAAACTAGCTCAAGAAATAGAGAAACTAGGTTCGCAAGCTTTAAATCGAGGCGATCTCATCAATGGACGGAAGTTATACTTGCGGGCTTGTACTTATTATCGAGCGCCCTTATTTATCATGAATCCGCCAAATTCCGCTTTTTCAACCAACTGGAAAAATATGAAATTCTGTTTCCAAACGGCGGCTTCCTTATTTGAGCCACCCATTGAGAGTATACAAGTTCCCTTTCATGACAAACATTTACCTGGCTATTTTTGGAAAGTTGGCGCTCGGAAACAAAAACGTCCTACCCTCATTGTTATAGGTGGACTAGAGACCTTTGCTGAAGATTGTTATTTTATGACTGGGTTAACTGATACTAAGCGTGGCTATAACGTCATGACAGTCGATCTGCCAGGTCAAGGAGTTAATCCTGAGAGAGGGATGTTTTTAGGAGCGAGAATGGGAAATTCGGTAAAAACAGTAGTGGACTATGCTTTGACCCGTCCTGAAGTAGGGTTTTGAGGTAAAAGTTTTTCCTGTCCGCGAAACTCAAGGCTTTATCTGGATTTGGTGGGGTGAAAAGCGATTGGACGTAGCCCACCGCCCTGAAGAGCGATCGCCTTTACCCGAACCACCTAGATTTAAGCAACTTGATACCAATTTGGCACATACCGCAGAAGCATCTCAGGTATGGAATGTTAATTACGCCCGGATTATGGAGAATAATTTTGACGTTCATCATCTTCCTTTCGTACATCGCTCTGTTACTGCCGGTGTAGGTACTCTAATCGATCCTTATCACGTCGAAACAGATGGTGATTTAATTACTACTTGGGGACAATTACGCCAGGATGATGGCAAATCTGCTGAAGAATCGCCTGGGTGGTTTTTTAGAATTACCGTAGTCTTTCCCCAATTGTCTTTGATTGAATTATCACCAAAGGTACGTCTTCTGGTTATAGTTACACCCATTGATGAAAATAACTCCTGGGTTGCAATTCGTTACTATCAGGATTATGTAAAAATACCGTTACTCGGTCGATTGCTAGCCTGGCTGATTCTGATGGTTGAGTTTAAAATATTTCAAGAACGACAGGATTTACCAGTACTGCGATCGCTAAAACCCAAGCAAGCTGACCTCAAATCAAATAAATTTGTTGCTGCCGATGCTGGTAGCGCACAATACTTGAAACGACATGAACATTTGCTCAAGGTGAGTTCGAAGTTGGGAATTCGGAGTTCGGAATTATAGTCATTTCAATTAACAATAGAGAAAAATAAGTTATATCAAGTACGGATAATTAATTGAAATAAACAGGCTTATTGCAGACCTGAAAAACTTGTTACTTGTTACTTGTTACTTGACCTCATTCTTAATTTAAGTATTCAACCGAACTTGATATTAGTTGTTAAGTTACCTGCTTAAGTTGCTATCTTTCCTCGACACGATCTGGCAGCTACAGCAAACTGAAAGTATAAAGTTTAATTTCTTAAACTCAGTCTGTTACTTGCATAGGCGAACAGCCAACAGGTTAGTGACCCCTAAAGCAATTCTGATTAGGTTACTTGACTTCCCTCAATCTAAATTCATGGAGGGACACTATGAAAGTTCAATGGCACAAACTATGGATTAAAACCATTCTCTGGTTAGGGACAGAAATTCTATTCACATTTATCGGACTTGATGACTTAGCCGATTACAGTGAATTCCTCTGTCAGCAACAAGAGTTGGCATCAAGGGGAAAAGCCTATCCAACACTAACAGTGAATTCTGTCTTTTAGGAATAACTCTATCCACAGATAAATAAAAAACTTCGCTAGCAGGGATTCACTATGAATAGTTATGTAATCTCTGGCGGTAAAGAAGGAAAAGAACGTTTAAGCCTTCTATCCCAGGTGATGCTGCTATTTACTTCTCAGTTTTTGTCCACAGTTGGACTTGAGCGAGGAATGCAATGTTTAGACCTTGGTTGTGGAGGTGGCGATGTAACTTGATTGATTGCCAGCATGGTTGGTTCACAAGGACGTGTGATCGGCATTGACAGCGATCGCGAGATTCTGGAGTTAAATCGCCAATTAGTTACATTGAATTTAAAGAAAATCAAAAAATGATTACTTTTGCTAGTCTCAATCAGCAACAAAAATTTGTTGTCTGGAGTTCAACTACTGCTGTTATTTTCTCCACAGTATTTGTCTTAATTGCTTATTTTTTGATTCCTGTATCTTTACCACTATTAAATACACAGGAACAACGGCTAATTTGGACTCTCCAATTTCAGATATTTCCTGCCTTAATGCTATTAGCTGGAATTGTTGCAGTTAGCCTTAATCGATTTATTAATAACTTCATCAATCCTTTAGCTGGTGGAGAATCGACTTCAATGCGCGTTCACCAACGTTATCTGAGCAATACCCTAGAGCAAACTATCTTATTTATTGTTGCCAGTTTGATACTTTCTAGCTTCTTAGATAGCTACAGCATCAAGTTAATCCCTATTGTCACAATTTTATTTGTACTAGGCAGAATTGCTTTTTGGTGGGGTTATTTACAACACCCTCTGAACCGAAGTTTTGGCATGGCAGTCACCTTATATCCTACTATCGTCATTCTTTCTTACGATGCCTTTTGCCTTCTCTACGGATAATTTACCAATAGATTCAGACTTTCTAAGTAAACAAATCATATCTAAATCAAAGATTATTTCAAGGAGAAATACGATGATTTCTAATACTTTAAAACAAACAACAACAGCAACATTTAAATTTATCAAAACTGCGGTTATTCTGATGCTGTTATTAGCAGGAATGTTAATAACTTCTCAATCAGCCTGGTCCCTAGAGAATGCCTCTAGTATGATTGCCGATTCATCAACTTTAAACTGGAAACCTCTAAAGGGAATCCCAGACGGTGCAAAAGTCGCTGTACTGGCTGGCAATCCAGCTAAGTCAGCTTCAGAGGTGGTCATTAGCTTACCTGCGGGATATTTGTTCCCTCATCACTCCCATACCAGTCCAGAGATTCTTTTTTGGAGCAAGGGTGAATTTACTTATATTGCTGACGATGGTACTAAACAGAATTTACAGCCTGATACATATCTCAATTTACCAAGTGGCACAAAACATTCTGTAGTCTGTGGTCAAGAGCCATGTCTAGTTTATGCTCGGTACGATAAACCATTCGACCTGCTGTTGAGTTCTGCACCGAAAAACGAATCATAAAGGCAAAGTATATTGCATCTCAAGAAATTATTGGAATTCAATCTCGACTTTAAGAAGGTATTTCCTATGCATATTACAATTCTAACCATTGGTTCCCGTGGCGATATTCAGCCTTTCATTGCCTTAGGAATAGGCTTAAAACAAGCGGGACATCAAGTCCGACTGGCGACTCATTATAACTTCAAGTCCTTAATTGACAGCTATGGACTGGACTTTTTTCCCATCGCAGGAGATGCTCAAGCCAATCTGTTGTCTGAGTCTGGTCAAAAATTGCTAGATTCTGGAGGAAATACCTTCACTTTTATGCTTCGCTACGCTCAGATGCTTGAGCCGATGGCTAAAAGGGCTTTGATTGACTCTTGGAATGCCTGTCAAGGAACCGATGCCATAATTGCCCATGGAGCAGCCTTTTGGGGATACAACATTGCCGAAAAATTAGAAGTGCCATTCTATCTAGCAGGACTGCAACCGTTTTCTCCCAATCCAGATTTTCCCCATCCCATGATTCCGCCTACTTTACACCTAGGAGGTCTAGTCAATCGATTGACCTACATATTAATGTGGCGACTATTCGGGCAGCTTTTTCGTAAACCCATTAATAAATGGCGCCGTAATACCCTTAATTTACCAACTGGGCAGCAGAATCTTTTTGAAGGCAATAGGTGGCAGCGAATTCCAATTCTATATGGTTATAGTCCCAACGTCATAGCTAAGCCCGCCAACTGGACTGAACAACTCCAGGTAACTGGGTACTGGTTCTTGGATAGTCCTCCCGACTTTTCACCCCCACCTGAGTTAGTAAATTTTCTGAAAGCGGGTAAGCCTCCAGTCTATATTGGTTTTGGCTCGATGACGGGTCGCAATCCTGAATTAATGACCGAAATTGCTTTATCAGCTTTGGCAAAAACCGATCAGCGAGGTATTTTACTTACGGGCTGGGGAGGAATTAGTAACGCCGATTTGCCGGATTCCATCCTTAAAATTGATTCTATTCCCCATGACTGGTTATTCCCCCAAATGGCTGCGATAGTTCACCACGGTGGTGCAGGAACTACCGCAGCAGCTTTGAGAGCTGGTGTACCGAGTATTGTCATCCCCTTTATTGCTGACCAGCCATTTTGGGGACATCGCTTAGCAATGTTAGGTGTTGCACCCAAGCCAATTTCCAGGAAAAAGTTAACAGAGAAACGGCTCGCAACGGCAATTAAAACAGCTATTGAAGATAAGACAATGCGCCAGCAAGCGGCTATACTCGGTCAAAAAATTTCTTTAGAAGATGGAGTAGCGCAGGCAGTGGAGGCATTTCATCAGTATATTGCTTCTGAATTAGTGCCGTTATCACTGACTAAATAATTGTAGCGACCTTCAGACAAAATATCTCATCTTTCAGCCAAACTGCTGAATATAGAGTCAAAAGCAATATTTGGAACTTTCGCTAAGGTTACTCTATGGGAGTCGAAAAAATAGTTAGCAAAATCCCAGGCAGAAGGTAATGATGAGCGATCGCCAATAAACCAGCTTCTGCTCCCAATTGCTCTCGTTGCTGCCGATTATACAATCTCATTTCACCAATCCAGGGGACAAAACTGGAAAAATTATGCTCTCCTCTATAGGCATCAACGAGGTAAAAGCGTCCTCCGGGAGCGAGAACACGACTGACTTCCTGAAAAACTGGCTGTGGATGAGGATAATGAAGAAAGCTTATGGTACAGAAAACAGCATCAAACTGTTCATCTGCAAAGGAGAGAGATTCTGCCCTACCGCTAACAAAAATTAATCTTTTGCGGTATTGATTTCGCCCTCTTGCCTCATTGAGCATCTTAGGAGAAAGGTCTAAACCTATTGCCCTCATAGTGGGGAACTCAGCCGCAAGACGACTCATTAGGCGACCAGTACCGCATCCTAAGTCAAGAACAGAAGCATTTTTCTGTAACTTGACATACTCTAGTAGTCGTTGATGAATCGCTTGATAAAAGACAGTGGTAAGCAAGCAGTCATAGTAAGGAGCCCAAAGATTAAAAATATTTTCTTTTTGTTGGTAAAAATTGTTAGTCATAAATTTTGAGGTGTGAGGGAGCGTATGATCTCAACTCAGAATTTCTGAGCTTTAACGATAACTTTATTTTCTCCTGAGGATTTCTCTAAATTAACTTCAGAAAAAATAAATAAAAAAATCAAATGCCAACCCTACCGATTTTTTATTTTTTTTGAGCGACTATTGCTATAGAGCTAGAAAAAACAACTAGTTCATTGACAAGGTTGATTTGATAGATTTTATAGAGAATATTCACGCTTATGAATACTAAGACATTCGCTACCGGAACAAAAAGATTCATTATTGGCTTATGCGCTATTTCTGCTCTGGGGATTTTTACTCTTCCCACCAGAGCAGATGATGCAGTCATACAAGATTCTACTCAAGAAACGCTCAACACAGGAGAAGGAAACACTTCGATTCAAAATTCTAATCAAGAAAGTCGAATTGATCGCCGCTCCCGAGATGAATACGGTAATTATGACAGCAGCGATGCTGGTATTGTGCAAACCAACGACCAATACTGCGATCAGTTAGGAGAAGATAATCTTTGTGTTCAGAATACTGATCAGCGTAGCGATGTTCGTGAACGCCGCAGTCGCTACTAAACAGAGAATATACTCGCGTGCCATAAACAGAGTGATTTTGGTAATAGTTTGATTGGGCAGCTAGGCACTGTCTTATAATTTGAGGGAGAAAGGATCAAAAGCCTCAGCCTCAAAAGCCAAGAATTTACTCAGCCTTCACCGTGCTTACGATGGTGGAGGTGACTTAAGAAATGCTTCAAGCAGATATCAGTAACAATCTCTCCTTTCTCCCTCAAAACTTAAAAGTTGAGGATTCAACTAATGCAACTTAAAAAGCTAATATTCTTTTTCGTTATCTTGGCTTTCTTGTCACCTTCAACAGCAAATAGTCGTGAAATTGATGTAGAAGCAGGTGATGTCAGAATCAGAACTGAGGAAGATGGTCAAGTTTCTGTCGATACAGACAGTAATAGTGTCGAGGTAAACAGGTCTAGTCGTCGTTCCACCCACTGGTGGCAACCCTGGCATTATTTAAACCGTGACCGAAGTAGTAACGATTGTAGCAGCAGCACTTACCAACGGTCTACGCAAAGCACGAGAACTAATGGACATGTGGAGGAAAGTAGTGTATCTACCAGTACTTGCCACTAAACAATGGAAATTTTGGAGAGATAATTAATGAAATTGACAGGGTATTATCTAAGCTTGTTATCTTTTTCAGGCTTGCTCATTGTTGGGTCTTCTGTAAACAATTCGGCTATGGCTCAATGCGTGCAAGCTGATGTGGGAGTTCAATATAACATCAGTGGTTCGGAAGAACCAACAGAACGCAGCAATGATGTAGATATGCAAAGCAATGGGGATTGTAGAGGAAATGCCAGTGTAACCACAGGAGTACAAGGAAACCAAGGTGGCAATGGTTCGGTACGCCAAGACCGGACAGTTCGTCATCGTTTTGAAGATAGCGATAATGATGCTGAAGCAGGGGGGTCAACAGTTCAAATTCAAACTAATCCCCAAATTGATGTGTACAATCCGGCTGATAAATTAAATTACTAAAGTTTTCTAGCGTTGTATACGTAACATACAACGCGAGCTTATTAACTATCATCGATATATCGAGGGAAATATTCGCAACGCTTCTACTGTTTTGTTAATTAATTAATAACGGGTAAATTATTTTTCCGTGTCCCCGTGTTTCTCCATCTCTGCATTAACTCAATCCATCAATTAAAAGTTGACAGATTTTTACTCTCGCGAGAAAAATTTCTGCGTTGCACTTACTCGAAAGGTGACTCCAGACTGCTTGAATTGAATTCAAGCACTGTGCATCGAAATTATATTCATCCTGGCAATACGGAATCATGCTTCTAGTGTTTGTTAGCTCAAAGACTAGTAGGTGAATTTCTAGATCAGAGATCCAATAAAGGAGTTAATTTATGTCTTTAGCTGAAAATGCAATTCCACAACTCGTAATCCAAGAAACTGATATCCCTGAAGGTGATAATAATTACGTTGAGCAAGTTATTAACCAGGATATTATCATCCATGTAATAGAAATCCCCGATTTAGATAATACGGCAGGTATCCAGAATTTTATTCAAACAGATCTCGATATCGGAAATAATAATCAAGTCGCTCAAAATATTAATCAAACTACGGTAGACTTTCCTTTATTTTCTCTTAACTCTGACCAATCAAACTCCCAAGCTATAGACAATAATAGTTTGAGCTTAGATTTTAATGAATATATTAACAATGATGGCGTTTTAGATACAGTTCAATTTACTAGGCAACAAGCATTTGTTGAGGGAAATGATAATATTTTAGATTTTTATTCTGAACAAAGAATCTTCGATATATCTGGGTACGACGAATTTGGGTTCAACCCAGATTATGTGTTTGATGAAACCAAAACTTTTGATGATTTTCTCGAAAATTTTGCTAGTGATAATTTACTCGATTCGGCTCAACTAGGTGTTCAGGATGTTAGAGTTTTTGGTAACAATAATGATGTTATTCAGGAATTAGATCAAAGTCTCGCTACTTTTCTTTTCATAGATGAAGATTATCTCGAAGATTTACCCGAAAATTCATCAGATTTACCTCCAGAGCAGTTTGTTTTTCAAGAAAGTTTTTTAGACACTAATAACAATACTATTGAGCAAACTATTAATCAAAATATCCAGTTTGATTTTAGTTTTAGTGACGAAATAGATGATGAGCTAACAGGTTTAACCGGAACAGAATTAGCCAATCCCAACTTCAATATTGATGACTTTATTTTACCTATATTAGATCAGGCAGTCGCAGGTTCTCCCTTATTTGAAAATCATGAGGTATTAGCTAGTCAAAGAAATCAGCAAATAGCCGATGTCTTTGGTAATAACAATACGGACATTAAAAATAATAATCAAATTATTATTCTCGATGAAGGCGAAACCAGAGAATTTGAATTTGAAAATCCTAATAGTACTTTTGCAGCAAGTTTAGATAATTATTTTAATGGTCAAGATGATTTTGTATTTGCTGATAGCAATTTAATTTAAATCTTTGAATTTAACAGCTATAAGCTGTAAGCTATAAGCTAAGGGCTTTACCCGTTGAATAAAAAGCTAATAGTTAAAGGCTAAGAACAGATTATTAGGGTTTCATGCCTTAAATCATCAAGGTTTTATTTAATATCTATTTTTTTTAGAGATTTCAGAAATTTTTAAGGCTATAATTGCTCTTAGGGTGAATAGTCTCTAAAATTAACCTTGTCACATATGAAGGGACACAAAAACTTTCACCCTTTTTTTTGTGGAAAGTTTTTTAGGACACTTGCTATCTTGAGATTAAGTGTCGAAATTATTAACTTACTATTGCCCTAAAGGGCTAGGTTTCAGACCCATTAATTAAATGATGAGCAATTCTCCTCAATATTATTCTTGGCGAGGTTATCGCTGTGCGTACACAGTTGATAGCTTAGATAAGCCTCTAACCAATACACCCGCTTTGGTTCTGATTCATCCCATTGGTGTAGGTTTATCAGGTATCTTCTGGCAACGTTTTATTGCAACTTGGTTAGCCCAAAATCCTGATTCTGTGGTTTATAATCCTGATTTACTTGGATGCGGTGCTAGTGATATGCCTGCTGTGGCTTATTATCCCGTTGATTGGGCGCAACAAATCCAACACTTTATCGCAACCATAGTTAAAAAGCCTGTTATTCTTGTTGTTCAAGGAGCATCATTTCCCATTGCGATTAACTTAGTACAAAAATCTGCCGAAGCGAACGAGATCAAAGGATTAGTTTTATCTGCTCCTCCTGCTTGGCGCACAATAACAGACAAGGCAAAACCACAACAGCAAAAATTGTTATGGAATTTGTTATTTAATTCTCCCGTTGGTTTAGGTCAGCTTTTTTATCGCTATGCTCGTCGTCGTCAGTTTATTGAATCTTTTTCGATCCGACAATTATTTGCCAAAGCCGAACAGGTCGATGATCATTGGTTAGATGAGTTAACCGCAGGAGCGAAAAATCCTCAGAGTCGTTATGCTGTTTTTTCTTTTTTGGCGGGATTTTGGCGAGAGGATTATGCTTCGGCTATTTCCCAAATTGAACAGCCCACTTTAGTTGTTTTCGGAGAACAATCGTCAAGTATTAGTCGTGAAGGTAAATCCGAAACTCTACAAGAACGATTAGATGCCTATCTTAAGCATCTTCCCCAGGGTCAAGGTTGCTTTATTCCGGGGCGTAATGTGCTTCCCTACGAATCTACATCAGAGTTTGTTCGGGTTGTTGCCGATTTTATTCAGCAATCTTGAGTACAAAATTATTTATCTCCCCAATCTATTCGGAATTCCTTCACAACCTCCAGGTACTGTCGCTCTGGACTTTTCACCACACCAAGAACATAGATAATATCGCTGTTCTTCACTAAGTCGTTTGACTCCAGAAAGATTGGCTTTTTCGACGACAACGCCTGTATGTTTGCCTGTTTCATAGTCTGGTTGTAAGGTGATGCTTCTGGGGGTAGCAGTTTCTACAGAACCATAAAATAAGCGAGTCCCTTTCATATCTGCCCCTGCGAGATTGGCTTCATATAGTACAGTACGAGCAAGATTAGCTTTAACCAGATCGCAATGAGAAAGATTTGCTCGAACCATATTAGAATCGCTTAAATCAGTCCAACGCAGGTCTTGTCCAACTAAATAAGCTCCTGCCAGCATGACACCTAAATCGATTACTCTAGTTCCATAAGGGCGATCTTCTGAATATCCGCCACTACCATCGAGAATTGCTCTCCCTAGACGATTATCTCTTTTGAGAGGAGTTAATAAGCGAGATTGAGATAAAAAACGAATAACTTTGGCTTTCCCATTTTCGTTGATGCTAGAAAGAATTGATGCGGTTCTTCCTTCTGCGATCGCTCTTTCCTGGGGCCAATCTTCTAATAAACCTTCTTCGTTTAAGGTCAAATCGGAAATACCCTGAAAATAAGCATCAATGGTTTGTTGTTGAGTAATTCGGTTTTGTTGAATGGTTAAGTCTTTAGAAATTACATACTGCGCCCAAGCGACATATACAGCTAAGACGGCTATCGAAATTTGACCTAAAGCTCCAATCCAGTCTGCCCAAGAGCCAAACTCATCATATTTGAACTGAGTTAGCCAGTTACCAACGTTGTTATAGACTCCCAGATAATTACACAATCCGGCGATCGCTGCTGTAAAACCTATAAATGCGAGGATAGTTCTTCTTTCTTGAACAGTAAGGAACTTAGTTACCCAGACTTTAACGGAAGTAAAAACCACTCCTAAAGACAGTAATAAAGCTGAGCTGGCACTGATTATTCCCAACCAGGGCAGCCGAAACCATAACCCTAAGACCATTAGCAATACAGCAATGACGATTAATTGAGACTGAGAAAAACTAACTTTAGTCTTATAGTTTTTTTTGGCGATCGCTGGTCGCTTAATCCCTATCGATTCTGATGGCTCTGATTGGACTAGGGACAAAGGTTGTTCATCAAGTTCTACTTTATTGTTTTCTGGCTCGGCTATATTTTCTGGATTAATATCAGGCGTAGAATCAGACCTTTCCTTCATTCTTATAGATTATTCGTATAATATTTCGTCTATCATACTCAAACAGAGTACCAGAATTGTCGAACCAACGAATGATCTACAAATATCATGTTGTTTCTGATTACTGATTACTGATTACTGATTACTGAAATCCCCTTTCCCAAACGGAGATATTAATTCGATCTTTAGAATCTCGTTGTACTTTGCCTTCGAGATTGCTGACCTTAAAGAAACTAAAGTTAGCCTGACGATCATAAACACTACGCAGTTTTTCTTTAACTCCAGCAGGGGCATTTCCCCCCAGCATTTTAGCTAAAGTTTGCTGCATTGCTCCCAGGCTCACTGACTGGTTGAGGGCAACATCAGTTTGTCTTATTTTTCCTGTATCGTCTGATTGATAGCTAATGTTGGCCTGGTCGGGAACAACATCATAATAAACTAATACCTGACTATTAGGTCGCCACCCTCTTCTTGTTGAATTTGGTTCCCCCAGAGTACTCATGAGCTGGCTTTCAGATGTCCCAGTAGTCAAAATTGGGATACTGATTTCGGTTTCTGGTGTTGATGCTGGTTCTAGCTCAATTTTAGCCAGTTTTTTTGGCGGTTTTTCCTCCACGAAAACTTCTGGCTGTTCTTCTGTCGTTTCGGGTTCAGAATTTCGGACTTTTTTCCTAATTTCTGCAGCAATTTTTCTTAATCTAGCTCTTCTAGCAGCATTTTTAGCTGCTTCGTTTCGCTCAACCTCTTTTTTGTCTGCTTCAGCCTGTTTCTGGTCTGATTCTTTCTGGTTGATGTCGTCCTGTTTTTCTATAGTTGGAAACAAATCTGGTGTACGAGTTGGTGGTTTGACCTCAGCTTGTTGAGTTGAAGTTTCTGGCGATCGCAATAAGCTAGAGATCACAGCAAAACCGGCGGCAAAAGTTCCTGCACCTATCCCTATAGCAATGAGCATAAACAAAGCAACATTAGCTAATAAACCACGTTTTTTAGGCTTATTAGCTCCCTTGGGTTCCATAGCAATAGTATGGTGTTTGTTTCCTCGGGAAATATATTGCTCACTAGCAGAATTGCTCCTTGGAGCCAGATTCAAGGTAGCTCCTGTAGGATGAGTAGTTCGAGGGGCATTGAGTCCACTGTTGATGGCAACTAGCATTTCCTGAGCAGTAGCAAAGCGATCGCGAGGGTGAAACCGAATTGCTTGATCAATGACCGCAGCCAGTTTGGGATCTAGATTAAAGGCGTGTTCTTGCCAAATTATCTCCCCAGTGCGAGGATTGGTTTCTAGCTCGTTGGGGGATTTTCCTGTCAACAAGAAAATAGCTGTCAATCCCAAGCTATATAAATCGCTTGAGTATATAGGGCGACCTGCCGCTTGTTCTGAAGACATATAGCCAGGAGTACCGATAGAAGCAGAATAGGTACTATTTGAGTTCTGATTGATCTCAGTCGCCATTGCCTCTTTGACAGCGCCAAAATCGATCAAAAAGGGCAAATTATCCCCTTGACGCAAAATAATATTTTCGGGCTTAATATCTCGATGAATTATGCGGCGACTGTGAACATAATTCAAGACAGGTAATAATTGCAAGAGAATTTGTCTGACTTCATCGCGATGAAGATTACCTTCTCGTTCCCAATATTGATCTAAAGTTAGTCCTTCAATCCACTCTTGAACTAAGTAAAACTTACCATCCTCAGAAAAATAAGCATAAAGCTGAGGAATTTGATTACTGTTTTCTCCCAGCTCTTCCAAGATTGCCGCCTCACGCTGAAAACGCTCCTTCATCCATAAAGGTGTTTTCGGTTGCTTGACAATTGGTTTCAACTGCTTGAGGACACATTTGCGTCCTGAAGGCATATGTGTATCTTCTGTAAGATATGTTTCACCAAAACCCCCTCTACCAAGAGTTTTAATAATGCGATAGCGGTTGTTTAGCATTACAGCTTTCATACTTAGGTACAACGAGTGGTTATATATCCAGAAACAACTCAGTTAGTAGTTAAGAGAAGACAATCATCTCTGATGTTAGGCGTTATCCAAGCTCATCCTTGCGGAATCTTGAGATTGTCGCCTAATTTACTTATTGGTCTACTTTAAGTCTAATAGACCTTTCTCTTTTAGTTTGGGATTAAAACGAATATTCATTTTAACTCCGCGATCGCTTAACTCTTTTTGAATTTGGGCTTCAACCCGTCTGGCTACTTTTTTTCTTATTTTAATTTGTCCTAACTCATCGATCTGTTGATATTGTGACTTTTCTTCCTCTGTCATAGCCGGATTGGCATCAATTGGTTCAGTCCAAACAGATTTTTGGGTTTTATTACCCACTGGAGTTGCTCCATTTTCTTGAATCCAAGCAGAGGCAATATCTTCTAAAATTTTGCGACTGGGACGAGTGATGGTTTGTAATTTTATCCAATAACAGTTGTGCGGCTGACGAACTAAGTGTTGTTTCAGACTCAGGTAAATATCACGGGAATATCCCACGTACTGCATTTCTTGAGCCTGATCGAAGATGGCATATACGCCAATTTTTCCCTGTATATCTTCATCAATACACCCATCATGATCTAAGTATGCCAAATATTCCAAACTAGAAAGAGGCAATATTTCGATTTGGGTAGACATATTAATTAATAATGTTTTTAAACTACTGGTTGAAATTTAACTATTAACTAGATTTCTAATAATTAACCTTACGATAGATAGCGCAGAGTCGGCTTGGTTTAAAGATTTTCGCTTGAAACATAAAGTTCGGTGGTACGTTAATGATAATGTACTCATCAGAATTATGATATTTTTCAAACTCTGAGGGCATCCCCTTGGGAGTATGCTGACTGTAGGGAACAGGTTGAAACAATAGGTCTGTAAACTCTATTTCAGTTTCATGTAATTTTTGGCTAATTTGTGCGGTAAAAGCCTTATTGGTCAACAAACTAAATAAAATTTCTCTTGATTCAGAATTAAGAGTAAAGCTTGTATCAAAGTTTTTGACTATTTTTAAACCCATTTTTAGGCATCGATATATTATCGATTTGTAAAAGAACTAAGGGAAATAGTATCAGAAATTTCAAGTCAAATTCCTGGCTGTTAATTTTCGTATCTCATGATTTCCAGAAAATGGTAGCTCCTTAAATCATTAAAGAAACCAGAAAACTAAAACAGACAAACATCTTATAGCAATCCTAAATAATATTAAAGAATTTCTATTGCCTATTGCCTGTTGTCTATTACCTGACCATTGACAGTAATTTTCAATTCAAATGGGACTATTATAAGTTGTTTGCAAAGTAAAGAAAAAGATAAATTTTCTTAAAATGGAACCCTAACTTCACAGGTGCGTCTAGTTTCTGGACAAGGTTAATTTTATAGAGACTATTTTCACACTATGAACCAACAAATCTTTGCTCATAACAGTAAACAAGTAGTTTTTACTTTACTCGCTATTTCTACTATTGGTTTAGTTGTTTCTCCGGCAAAAGCTGATGATGCACTGATCCAAGAATCAATTCAAGAATCAGTAATTACAGGTAGCGATAATGTTTCGGTACAAAATTCTAATCAAAGGAACCAACAGTATACTGAATATCGCAATCGTTCTGGCTATGGTCGTTATGGTTACGACAATTACGAGGATCAAGGAAACACTGGCATAGTACAGCGTAGTGATCAATTCTGTGATCAGTTAGGTGAGTATAATACTTGCGTTCAAGATGCTCAACAATCTAATGTCAGTCACACTCGTCGTATTCGCCGTAGTCGCTACTAAGTAATCAACTGTTGACAATTACTTAGTGTATTTAGGAAAGATTGAGGAAAAAGCTAGTTGAAGTAAACACTCGCTTTTTCCTTATTTCCTATAGCTGTTTATTACCTGAATTAAAATTTTTTACCATGAAACCAACTAAATTAATGGGGTTAGTGGCAATAGGTATGATGTTACCCAGTACTTTAATTGCTTCTAGTATTTCTGTAAATGCTAGTACAGTTCAAGTAAAAACTTCTAATTTAGAAGCTACTACCCACAGTGACGGAAGTGTTTACGTTAATTCTGGAGGAACCTCGGTAAAAGTTCCCAGTCGTCGCTCCTATCGATATTGGAGTCCATGGCGTTCTTGGCGTTTTCCTTGGCAAAGCTATCGTAGTGTTCCCTCTAACTGTCATCAAAGTTCCTATCAGTCGACTAGTCATGTTACTCGATCTAGTAACAGGATAGTTCAACACAGTGTTTCTTCTAGCCATAAGTGCAATTAAAGGAGTTGAAACTATTTATGAAATTACAAGCTAATTGCTTGCTCGAAGATGAGGAGGAATTGAGATGAAGTTAATCGGATTAGCATGGGGATTACTATCAATTTATGGCAGTTTACTAAGTTTCGATCGGTTTACCTCTCCTGCTGTTGCTCAGTGCGTCCAAGCTGATATTTCCGTCCAATACAATATTAGTGGTTCCCAAGAACCGACTGAGCGAACTAATGATGTTGACTTCCAAAATACTGGTGCTTGTCATGGTAACGTCAGCGTCACCACTGGAGTCCAAGGAAACGTAGGCGGTAATGGCAGGGTTCGTCAAAATAGAATAGTTCGTCACCGTATTGAAAATGGAAATGGTAACAACAGTTACTCAGATCACTCCATTGTGCAGATTAAGAGTAATCCAGCGATCGATGTTTATAATGCTGCTGATAATCTAAAGTACTAAAACAATAAGAGCTTGGTAATGCCAAGCTCTATCTCTATTTCTAGATTGAAAAAAAAGCGATCGCAACCAAGTTAGAAGATATGATAATAGCTCTGCAAAATTTAATCATAACCATCCCATGATAATGCAACGCCCAAAAACTTTTATGGTGTGCGTCAGTTAGTTGGAAAAGAACCAGAGGACGGTGTTTGGATAGCTGTCGTAGATGCGATCGCATCCCCTAAGATTGACACTCCCCACGCATGAATGCGGGAGATTCTTGGTTCGTAGAAAAAACTTACCCTGACAAATTCTCATCAGCCAAGATAGAGGTTTCGTCTCCCCAAGCTTTAGATCCCGTGTGTCCCACGGTACTTAATCCTAAAGAGAGGATGTTTCTGGCTGCATTTTCATCTCGGTCGAGAACACAGCCACACTTACACTTATGAGTTCTGGTGCTGAGAGTTTTAGTTACTTTAGCTCCGCAACCAGAGCAGTTAACAGAAGTATACTGCGGTGGTACGGCAACTGTTACTTTGCCAAACTTATAGCCAAAGTACTCTAACCACACTCTAAATTGATACCAGCCAGCGTCGGTTATCGACTTGGCAAGATTGTGATTTTTACCATCTTGCCAATTCTTAAGTCTTCATAAGCGACTACATCGTTAGATGTGATTACGCACCGTGCCAATTTCACGGCATGGTCTTTACGTTGCCTACTTATCTTAAGATGCTTTAGGGCGTATCTTTTTCTCGCTTGGTGATAGTTCTTAGACTGTGGTTTTTTACTTTTGACGTACTTTTTAGACTTGCTTCGGTTTAAGCGATTGAGTGCTTTTTCACCTCTTCGATAAAACCGAGGATTCTCAATCTGATTCCCTTTGTCGTCGGTATAGAAATAGTTCAAGCCAACGTCTAACCCAATTTCAGAATAAGATGGTTCTACTCTTTCTCGGTTGTCGGCATCGACTAAAAACTGACCATAATAACCATCAGCACGTCTAACTATTCGTACTCGTTTGAATTGTTTGATATCGTACCAATTCAAATCTCTTGTACCTTTGAGCTTGACCCGACCGATATTATTGTGATCGGTGAAGGTTATCTGTTTTCTGTTTTCAGAAAGCTTCCAACCTGTAGTCTTATACTCGACCGAGCGAGAATGCTTCTTGAACTTAGGAAATCCCTTTTTTCCAGGAGTTTTATGTTTACAGTTTTGATAGAAACGAGATATTGCAGCCCAGGCTCGATCTGCACTGCTTTGTCTGGCCATTGAATTTAGCTTGTGAGCAAAGGGGAATTCAGCAGCTAGTACTTTACAGTATGCCGATAGCTGGTATTTTCCTACTCCTTTATTGTCCATCCAATATCGCAATGCTTTGTTGCGTATGAATTGTGCCGTTCTGATGGCTTCATCCATCGCATCGTATTGAGTTGGCTTGGCTTGTATCTTCATCTCTAGAACTAACATGTTCTTATGCTATCATATAAGCATAAACTAACCCAGTAAGTGCTAGCCGTGCCTTATATCCCCATGTCTGAAGCCAGGGGCTTTACGGCACGAATCGGTAAGATTATTCTTCTTCAATTACCTGGCGAATACTTTGTTCTAGGCGATCAAGGTCCAATTTACCCTCATCTCTACTGATACGGCGTACTGTACCATTGACCTGACTAAGATCAGTAAGTAAATCTTGCAGAATTTCTTGTTGTTGACGAGATTGAGTAATTTCTTTGGGTTCGCCTACCAAATCTCGCACGATAGTAGCCTCAGAACGAGAAGCGATAACAGGGTTACTTTCCCCTTCAATATGAACCAAAGTACGCTTTCCAGGTCCTCGATCTTCTTCTATGGGAACTAGAGCAGTAACGCGATCTGAACGTACATATTTGCCAAATCCTAAATGGACTAGAACTGATGATTGAATTTTCATACTTTTTCCGAAGTGATATGATATTGTTTAGTAAACTTTTCAGGCTATAACTAACTACTCTATTGTAAAAAAAATTAAGTTTTTTTGATTAGTGTTACTACTGCTTTTTCAGGTGCTTTTCTCCTCTTGAAATTTAAACAAATATTAGTTAATTTTTTTATTAGTTAAATATTTACGGATTTATCAATATCCTGGGGTCAAAAATACTTGCAATCTAGAACACATCAAACTTCACTACTATCAAAGCTACCCTAATATTAATCCCAGTGGTATTGTTCCTCAAGGACCATTAATTAGTTTTGATTAAATTTCCGTCAATTATCATTGATTCATCAAAATACAGGAAGCTAAGAAACATCTTATACTGTTGATACTTTTAGAGAATATACAGAAAAATGTTCAATTGAAGCATCTTTGATAAATACAACAAAAAAAGTTTGATTATCTTTATCTTCTGTTTGAATATCTAGTTGATATTTTTTCTTAATTTTCAACCCGATCATTTTAAACCAGAAGTTGTGTTTAGGTATATAAACAATTGGACGATAAACTGATGTATCTTGTTCTTTATAATAAAGATCGTTAGCCAAATCTAATTCATCTAAAATATCTGTTTTTAATAACAATAAATTAATAACTATAATTCCTTGTCCTAAAAGCTCATAGTTTTTAACAGCATATTTTTTTAAAAATAATTGATTGTTAATTACAAATTTTTTATTATTACTTTTATATATAGAAAAACTATTTGCCATGGGATATTACTATATTTCAAATCAAAGTTTTTTAATATTATTTAACCTTAATTATTTTAGTTTTATGTAATGTTAAGTAGATAGGCATAATAATTTATAAAACCCAACTAATTAATCTTTTCCCTATCACCCATCCCCTAACCCCTAACCCCGGCAAAAACCGTTTTATATTTAATTTCACCCACCTACTCATTTATTAGCTCTTCTATTTCATATAAGTTGATAAATTCGTTGAATACCTATTGTTACATAAGTACTTAGGGTTAATGTCAAGATAACAGAAAAATTTGTTGATGCCTAGAGTAAGAATATCGAAAAAAGGGTCTAATTTTACGATTGATTTACTTCGTTCTGAAGAGATATTGCTCTAGTCCTCACTTTTCTTCCATCATGACAATTACTCCCCGAGGTTCTTTCATCAAAATACCATGAGAATCCACAATTATTTGGGCTACAGAACTCGCGTCGAAAGCTGATTCCTGTATGCGTTCCTGTAGTTCAAGAGTGCTAGTAATATCATTGATTTCGATTCTTTCCGCAGACAATAGGCGATCGCGTCTATTTTTACTAGGTACGCGGCGAAAAATTCGATGTTGTAAGCTAACCGGGGTGAGGTACGCCGACTGAGAATATTTGCCATCAGCAATCGGTGAAGGGGATCGAGATGTTGGACAATGACAAACCTCATATACTAGGCTGAAAAATAAAATATTTTTTATATATATGAGTATTGTCGTCAATGTTAGACATTCAGCTTTTAGAACAAAAAATAAAAGACGCTCAAGATCATTTAGGAGATTGGCTAAAGTCAAAAGTCAGGAAAATTCTTCAACAACCTGAGGCTCTAAACTGACAACTTAAATATAATTTTATTACCCCAGAACCTGTAACATTAATTTAGTAATGATTCCGGCTTAGTAAAGTCAACTATGTCATCGACCAATCAAAATCAACAAACAGTTAACCAACTATTAGGTAAAGTATTACTCATAGTTGGTATTTGCTCCACTGTAATCTTCTTTTTGGCACCCATTCTCTGGCAAATATTGACTTCGGTAAAGCTAAATGAGGACATATCAGCGATTCCTAATGTCTATTTTCCTGGTAACATAACCTTTGAACACTACAGAGAACTGTTTACTCGTCGTCCATTTGTAAACTATATTTTCAATAGTGCCTTGGTAGCAAGTATCTCAACTGTATTATGCCTTGTATTTGGTTCTCCAGCTGCTTATGCTCTAACGAGAATGAATCTAAAAGGAGAAAAGTTGATTTTGACAGGGGTTTTAATTATTACTTTATTTCCTTATGTACTATTGTTTCTAGGACTATTAGAAATAGTTAAAGCAATAGGTCTAGGTAACAATTACCTAGCATTAATCATTCCTTATACTGCGATCAACTTGCCTCTAACTATTTTAGTAATGAGGAGCTTTTTCCAACAACTACCTAAAGATCTTGAAGATGCTGCCAAAATTGATGGTTATAAGACACTTGGAATGTTGGTAAATATAGTGTTACCGATGACATTACCAGCTTTAGCAACCACTGGTATTTTAACTTTCATTTTTGCTTGGAACGAATATATTTTCGCTTTGACTTTTATTACCGAAGAAGCCAAAAAAACTATTCCCGTAGCTACTGCTCAATTAGGAGGCGCAACGCTATTTGATATTCCCTATGGACCGATCGCCGCAGCTACAGTTTTGGGTACTCTACCATTAGTTGTGCTTGTCTTGATTTTCCAACGTCAGATTGTACAAGGATTAACAGCGGGCGCAGTAAAGGGCTAAACGGGAAAATAAATAGTTTTAAATACGATTCAGCCTTCACAACAGCAAGTTTTATCTAGAAAGTCGCCACAAATGTACATTACAGAACATGATAAGGCAATAATCCGTCAGCTAGTGGAAAAACAGCTACAGGCATTTCAACAAAATGATGGAGAAACAGCTTTTGCGCTTACTAGCCCAACCGTTCAGAGTAAATTTGAGCAAACAGAAGATTTTATAATGATGCTTAAGGATAAGTATCATTGCATTTTTTCTTCTCGTTCAATTATGTTTCGTGGATTTACTCTAATTAGTAATTATCCAGCATTGGTCTCAGTGGTTATGGATCAAGGTGGAAATCTAGCTCAAGGAGTTTTTATTCTGCAACATCAACCAGACTATAGTTGGCGTATTCACGGTTACGAACTACTTTCTATCGATGAGAAAATTATTTAAGTTTTAGATTAACTAATCAAACCAAGATAATATTTGTGCCCGATCCTGATTGAGATTGTTGATTCTTGACTGATACTGATTGATTGTTTGCTTGATCTCTTCTAGTTTTGTATTTGCCATATTGGCGATCGCATCTATCTGTTGCTGATATAGTTGATTTTCTTGCTCTAAGAAAATAATTAAAGTTTGAATTACTTTATCAACTAGCAACCGAATTAAATTTTGATACTTATTTTCAACAGTTCGCTTTAACTCATTTTTATGCTGTTTTAGTTTCATTTTTCGGATATCTTGACCAATCAACAAATTAATTGCCTGAAAAATCAGAATAACAAAACCGATAAATTTACCAGTACCAAAAAACAACTTAGTAATCAAATAGATCCCAGTACCTACTAATACTGAGATTAACAAACGAAACCAGCTACTTTGAGTAAAGCTATAGTCAAAGAGAATTCTGCTATTAGTTTTAAGGCAACTTGAATCAATAAATTTTGCCAAATCTAAGTCAGGCTGTTTTTCTTCTGTTAGAACAGTTTCCATAAGATAAAATTCTTGTGGACATAGTGAACTAATAGTTTCTAATTCAGTATTAATTTTCTTAGTTAGTTGTTCTAGTCCTCCCCCAGCATAAACAAAATTAATTTCTGACCATTGAAATTGCAGAGCGTCGGTAATTTTTTGTTGGTATAAACCTAAAATATAACTATGAATATATTCAGTACAGTTTGAATACTCAACAGTGAGATATATGTACTTTTTTTGCTCTTCTTGAATAATTTTGAGTTGGGATTCTTGAATAACCTGTTGAATAGTAAATATCCAACTATTAGAGATAAATGGATTTAAATAATCACTTCTTGAATGGTTAATATTTTGTTGAATACATTTAAAAAACTGCTGTTTATCTCGATTTATTTTATTGAAAGCTTGACGGATTTTCGACTGATATTGCTCTGGGGGTTCTCCTTGAAGGTATTTATCTTTAGTTTGCTTTATCTCTCGCCATACATTTTTGATCTCTGTTGCAAAAAAATGCTGAATTTTAGTGATTGATTGTTCGACTATCCTGGCTAC
Source organism: Pleurocapsa sp. PCC 7319 (assembly GCF_000332195.1). Taxonomy (NCBI): domain Bacteria; kingdom Bacillati; phylum Cyanobacteriota; class Cyanophyceae; order Pleurocapsales; family Pleurocapsaceae; genus Pleurocapsa; species Pleurocapsa sp. PCC 7319. The sequence continues at coordinate 2,393,686 of NZ_KB235922.1, read as the reverse complement.
AAATTTTTCTTTTACTGGTTTAGATAGCTCAAATAGCAACTGCTGATAAACTATAATATTTTGCTCATCATCCAAGTTGATAAAGTCTTCTAAAGGTAATAGTAGCTGATTGAGTTGGGAACAGTTTTGGGCTGCTAGCCAATCTGTTAAATTAGCATAAAGCGTATTTATTTCCTGCTGTTCAACCAAAAGGATTAAACTAATATTATTTTTATTTGCTAGTTTAATTAATTTCTGATGAGCGGCGAGAATATTTTGGCTTGAGTTATAAATTAAACAAATTACATCACAGTCTATAGTTATTTTCTTGAGTTGTTTGATTGGAGAAACAACCTGAAATTCATAAAGCGATCGCAATTCTTGATTAGCTTCATTTATTGCTTGAAATTTTGTTGCCAGAGTTAAACAGGGACTAACAATTTTAATGATAGGTTTATTAGCTATTTTGAGATTATAAATTTCTGAGTCTAGTGTTTCGATTAATTTACTATAACTAGGTTCAGCTAAAACTTTTTGCGATAGATAATGATTACTTTTCTCTAAAATATTAATTAATTTACTAAGTTCAATATGGTTAGACCCCATGGAATAATAAATTTATGATGATAAATTTTATTACAAATAACGTAAAATCTAACACAAATAAATCGCGTCTACTCCTAACCCCAGTAAGGGCAAACGGCTGTTCGCCCCTACCAATTCTGAACTATCCACCACTAACGGGAGGAATTAAGACAACTTCATCTCCATCCTGAAGCTGTGTGTCCGATGAGACAAACTTTAAATTAACACCAAAACGAGTAACTTCTTGCCATTTAGCCAACTGAGGCTTTTGCTCAATTAAAGACTGCAAAACATTATTTACCGTAGACTGTGGAAGAAGAACTAAATCTAGCTCAGGTGTATCAAAAACCTCTTGATAAATCGCAAATAATTTAACTTTAACTTGAATAGTTTTAATAGTTGATTCAACCATTACTGATTACTGATTACTGATTACTTAATTACCTACTCTTCAACTTGATAACCAAACTCAGCAAGCCTAATTCGAGATTGTCGCCATTGGGGTTCAACTTTGACAAATAATTCTAAGTAAACCCCTCCAGAAATTAGCTTTTGAATTTGTTTACGTGCTGCTGTACCAATAGTTTTTAACATACTACCTTTCTTGCCGATGATAATACCTTTTTGGGAACTGCGCTCAATATTGATTGCAGCATTGATTTTGGTGATTTTTGGCGTTTCCTCCATTTTTTCAATTGTAATTGCTACGGAATGAGGAATCTCTTGACGAGTATGTAACAAAATTTGCTCTCTAATTAATTCGGCAATAATAAAGCGTTCAGGCTGATCGGTAACTAAATCGGGAGGATAATAATAAGGGCCTGATTCGAGATTTTCGATTAACGCTTGTTGTAGCTGCTCTGTCCCTACACCAGTAGTAGCTGAAAACTTAACTGTTGACCAATCAGTATCGGCAATTAAATCGGCATAGCTATCATCAATAAATTGATAATTTTTAGGCTGCAAATCTACTTTATTTAACCCTAGTATTACAGGGACAGAAAGATGTTTTAAAATATTAAAAATAAAGTGATCGCCTGTGCCAGCATCCGTAGAACTATCGACGACAAATAAGACTAAATCTACTGACTTGATAGCTGTCTTGGCATTTTGAACTAAAAGTTTTCCTAGTTCATGGTGGGGCTTGTGAATACCAGGAGTGTCAACAAAAATAATTTGGGCTTCTGAAGTTGTTAAAATGCCCTGTAGACGATTACGAGTAGTTTGGGCAACAGGGGAAGTGATGGCAATTTTTTGACCAATCAAATGATTCATTAAAGTGGATTTACCCACATTAGGTCTACCGACAATGGCAACAAAACCTGACTTAAACCCTTCTGGGGCAATAGGAACTATAGCAGATTGATTATTGACACTTAATTCTTGTAATTCTTGCGAGTCCATAAATTATTACGATTAAATAATAGCTAGTTAACAATCCAAAATATCCATAACATATTCACCCTGATTAACACATTGATTGGCAGAAATATCAAACACTATTCCGTTATTTTCGGCACAGATATTAATTATTTCTGGTATTTGCCCTTGTTTATTAAAACTCAAAAGCTGATAGATTTGAGTGCCTACATTAACTTTAGTTTTTAAGGGTAATCTCGATTGAATCATACCACCGGTGGGGGCATAATAGCTTTTGATTTTATCCCTGGGAACTAGAGTTATAGCTGTCGTTGCAATTGGCTCAGGTATGGATAAAATCTTTTTATAGGCTAAGTAGTTTTTAATCCCAGCAAATCCTCTAGCAACTGAAGTAGGATTCATAACCATTCCTGTACCTAATTCTAGCGTCCAAGATTCGATATCAAATTTAATTTCTTTACCTAAGCTAGCTAACTCTTTTTCTAAAGCTAACCAAGGTTTTAAAAAAGCCTCGTCAAAAGCATCGCCATCATATTCATTCATCAAAATGCCATATTCTAGTAATAGATATTTGGCACTAATAATTCTTTCCTTAAAGCAAAATGTAAAGTCGATCCCTTGATTACTAGAACTATGAATATCAATTACATAATTTGCATCTAAACATAATGACTGTAATTGATAACGATATTGCCGACTAAGAGGCACACTACTGGGTCGATTGATAGCATCTAGTTCTTCTTGCCAAGCTTGCTTAATTTTAGCCAGATAATTACTCCGAATTGTTTTTGGATCATGATCAATCTGCGTTTGGGCAAACTCAGTCAAATCTTTTGCTTCTTTCTCATAATCCCAGAAAATACGATTCCAGTTTTTACCATCGTAACTATTAAATCTACCTGTGGAAAAAAAATGCGATCGCTGATTTACTCCTAGAGGATTACATACCGGTACCAACCATATTTCTCCCTGTAATTGAGAGTCATCTAAAGTGGTTAAAAACTCAATTAACTGCTGGATCACAGCATTTCCCACTATTTCTGCACCGTGTAAATTAGCTTGGATATAAGCCTTTTTTCCAGGTTGCTTACCTCTAAACTTATATAGTTGCAAAGATAAGACATCACCAGAAGCTAATTTAAATAAATCTATGCTGGAAATACTGGGAATCATAATCAAAAAATTCGAAGTCAGCAAGCAGTATCGCAGAGATTTAATATAGCAGCTAATTAAGCCGAAATGCTGACTGTTTATTTACTAACTGCAATTGCTGCATTCTAGCTATTGAATTAAGCGATATTTATTGTAGAAAGTTATCTAATTTAATTTTGTTGCCTAATTGCATTTTAAAATTATATGTAACGTATAAAAACATATAAATAAAATTTAGATAAAAACTGGCATTTTGAAACATTTATTATTTTTTTAGCACTACAATTGTATTAGAGCAACTTATTATTTAATTTATATCTTTAAAAATATAATCACCTTTTTCAGTGGAGTAATGACGATGAAATTCAACTTATTAGCTCAAACCATTATTGGACTGAGTGTAGTTGTCAGTTCGATCGCTGCTAGAGCAGAATCTAGCTATGCTCAAGATCGTTTCTATTGTGACGGCAATCAAATTGCTACCACAGTTCAAACCGAAAGAGGTGCAATTCCTCTGATTAGATGGACAGATCGTTCCTTTCCGCCTCCATTTACTCCTGAACAACGTTGCCAAATTGTATCAGATAGATTCCAAAAATTTGATAATAACGGGACATTAAAATATATCAAGGCAGATACCCTCAATAACTTGCCTGTTCTATGTGTAGCAGCTTATAAAGGTGGTTCTTGCTTACCTGATGGACTATTAGTAACTTTAAAACCAGGTACAGATGCCAATCAAACTCTACTCAGAATCTTAGACCGTCGTGTCTGGGCAGCAAGTGGTCCAATCCCACTTAATAGCCAAAGTAATGATCCAGAAACCTTAATTTCTGAAGTAAACGGAGAAACCTATGTCAATATGGAAATGTTTCTTAACTGGAGTGACCCAACTCAGCCCTAGTTACTTAATGTTTTCTTGGTAACTGAGTAAATTGACATCATTCACAGCAACTATGTCAAGGAGAATAAATCTACTAGTACTATTGTATGGAAGTAGCAGTAGCAAGTAGCAAGCAATATATTGTGGGATTTTTCGCTTTATAGTGAGTTTATTTCGGTCCATGTCTAATAGTGACTGGTGACTTCTTACTTGATTAAACTATTGATATTAAACTTCAAATATTTAATTACTTTAATTACTTTTTATCGACTAATGAATTTTCCTCAAAAACTAGCTACCTTAATGGTTGGTTTATCCCTTATAGTTTTGCCCTTACAATCCACTAGGGTTATGAGCGAGGCTTTAGATCAAAATGAGATTCGTAATCGAGCAAAAAGTATTACTGTCAAAATTGTGGAATCTAATTCTTCTAGTAATGGTTCTGGGGTCATTTTTAATCGTCAAAATAATGTCTATTCTGTTTTAACTAATCAACATGTAGTTGGTCATAATGGAAATTATCAAATTCATACTCCTGACGGGCAAAAACACGCTATCACCAATAAAGAAGAAATTCCTGGTTTAGATCTTATGGTTGTACAGTTTAAAAGTAATAATGATTACCAAACTGCTCCCATGGGAGACTCGGAAGAAATCGCCCCTCTACAGCAAGTCTATGTATCTGGTTTTCCTGCTATCCAAGCAGATTTAGATATTGTGGATGGCAGAATTAGAAGTATTAGACAGGACGTTTTGAAAAATCCGCAAAAACAATTAGGTTATGCCTTAATTTATACTAACCAAACTCTTCCTGGCAGTAGTGGTGGTGCCGTCCTCGATGATCAAGGTCGTTTAGTGGGGATTAATGGCGAGGCAGAAAGAGATATTAGGAGTGGCAGAGATATTAGTCGAGGAATTCCCATTAATTTATTTATTTCTTTATCTATTAACTATCCACCTGGAGAAGCACCCGAAGAGGAAACACCCGAAGAGGAAGAACCTGAAGAAGAAATATCTGAAGAAGAAATATCTGAAGAAGAACCACCTGAAGCCGAAGTTGACCCAGAACCAGAGGAACAGATTGCTTATGTTCCGCAAGTCACAGGAAATTCTAATTACTCACTGGCATATAACCTGGCAAAACATCAAGATGAAATTAAAAGTGTCTCAATTACTCCTAACGGACAAACTGTTGTAACTGGCGGCAGAGATCGCGAAATCAAAGTATGGAATGCACTATCGGGGAGTTTGGAACAGACGATACCTGCTCATGATGAAGAGATTAAAAGTGTAGCCATTAGTGCTAATGGCAATGTCATTGTCAGTGCGGGGAGCGATCGCAAGATTAAAATTTGGAACCGCAGAACAGGGCAGTTAGAACGAACCCTAGAAGGTCATGAAGATGTTGTTAACAGCATCGCTCTCAGTTTAAACGGAGATACCATTGTTAGCGGTAGCGACGATCATAAAATTAAAATTTGGAACCGCAGGACAGGACAGTTAGAACGAACCTTAGAAGGTCATGAAGATGTCGTTAATACTGTGGCGATTAGTGCTGATGGAAATACTATTGTTAGCGGTAGTCAAGATACCAAAGTAAAAGTTTGGAGTTGGCGTACTTGGGAATTAAAGCAGACTCTGGAAGGTCATGAAGAAGAAATTCGGACGGTGGCAGTTAGTCCAAATGGGAACACCATTGTTAGTGGTGGCGACGACCATACCATTAGAGTTTGGGATGCTGCGGGCAATCTTAAACATACTCTGCGAGGTCATACGGACAACATCCATGGCTTAGTCGTTAGTACTGATGGACAAACCATCATTAGCGGTAGTCGCGATCGCAGTATCAAAACTTGGAATATCGCCACGGGAGCATTAGAACAAAGCCTCAAAACTGATCACTCTGACATTATTAACAGTATTGCTGCTAGTGCTGGCGAACAGGTAGTCATTAGCGGGAACAGAGATAGAACCTTAGCAATTTGGTATTTGAAACAGTAATTGTAGCCGTACAAAGTTGTATTAGGACAAGTTTATTTGATTGTTCGTAAGTAATGAGTAATGAGTAATGAGTGTCCTAGTGTAAGTCCGTATTGCTATAAAAATTATGACTTAAAATTTATGACTTTCCAGATTGTGTTTTTGAAGATTTTTTGCTGTCTAAAACTGGAATACGAACTATAAAGCAACTACCAATATTAAGCTCACTAGTGACGATAATCTTGCCACCATGTCGTTTAGCGATCGCCTTGGAGATTGCTAAGCCCAGACCTGTGCCACCTTGGCGACGAGAGCGAGCTTTGTTAGCCCGCCAAAAACGATCAAATACTTTAGAAATTTGGTCAGGGGCAATACCGATACCAGTATCACGAACACTAACCATTGCATAACGATTTTGTTTATATAAATCTAGACTTACTCGACCTTCCTCGGGAGTATATTGCAAAGCATTTTCTAAAAGATTAGAAAATAAACGCGAAAGCTGGGCTGTATCTCCCATAATCTTAATTTCATTCCGAAATTTAGACTGAAAGACGATCTTTTTCTCATTTGCTAAGGGTTCTAAGAGGACAAAACAGTTTTGCAGAATCTGGTTGAGGGAAATTGGCGTCAGCTTACGGGCTTCTACAGGCATACTGGGATCCGCATCGGTGCGAGCTAAAAACAGCAAATCCTCTAAAGTCTGATTCATTTGCAAGCTAGCACCAGCGATCGCCTCTAGTTTTTTGGCATCTTTGGGATGAACTCGCTCAGGATGATTACGCATTATATCTACCGAGGCTTTAATTGCCGTTAAGGGACTGCGTAATTCATGAGAAGCATCGGCAGTAAACTGTTTAAGCTGTAAAAAACTAGCTTCAATTGGTTCGATGGCCTTCTGGGTCAGCCAAAAACCACCTAAGCCAATTAAAATCAGGGTTAGCAACCCACCAATCACTAAAATCCAAAATAGTTGTTCTTCAGCTTCTTCTATTTCTCTACTAGACTGAGTAGCTCGAATAAAACCAACTAGAGAAGGCGGTCCTGCTTGACCACTATTACGAATAAATACCGATAGAGTATGGGTCCTAAATATTGCCCCCGTTTTCGGCTGTTCGATGATTGCTGGTCCTACTTCTGGAGGAGCATCCAGGTGAATTACTCCTTTTCTACCAAGTAATTTGCCGTTATCATCAAACCATTCTAAGCTTTGTTGATCTCGATTAAAAATATCACGCCAAGGAACTTCTTCTACCTGATTGAGAAACTTGTTACCACGATCTCTTACAGCTGTAAAAGAAGGAGTTGCTGATTGAGCTAGGGTCAGCAATCTTTTATCTAGTTGCCGATACAGGTTACGTCGAAATACGACATATACTCCTGTGCCGAAAATACTCAGTATAGCTGCCATCACTATTAGATAAGATAGTAACAGTCGCGATCGCACACCTTGAAACATATTTTATACTTGTTGAGGTTCTTCTTTGAGACGATAGCCCAAACCATAGACAGTTTCGATCAGGTCATGAGGTGCGCCAGCAGCTTCTAGTTTTTGTCTTAATCCCCTAATATGCGCTTTGACAGTTGCCTCTTCAGGTACTTGCTCAAAAGACCATAAATGCTCCAGGATTTGAGCGCGACTAAACACACGGCGACCGTTGCGCAAGAAAAACTCTAATAACTTGTATTCTTTGGGACTTAAAGGTAGGATTTCGTCTTGATAAAAAACTTCGCAACTACTGGGATCTAAGCGTAATTTTTCCCAGGTCAACACAGGGGGTAAACTACCTGCACCCCGACGAAGTAAGGCACGGATACGAGCCGATAGTTCATCTAGTTCAAATGGTTTAACCAGATAATCATCTGCCCCCGCATCTAATCCTTCAATTTTGTTGTCTAAAGTGTCCTTGGCAGTCAACATCAAGATGGGAATATCACAACCTCTCTTACGAAGCCTTTGGCAGAGGGTAATTCCATCCATCTCTGGTAGCATGACATCTAGTAAAATTAGGTCATAGGAAAAGACATCTAATAAATCCCAGGCACTTTGTCCATCGTAAACAGCTTCAACAGCATAATGTATGTCTGATAAGTATTCAACTACAGCGTCGCTGATCCGCTCATCATCTTCTACTACTAAAATTTTCATAAATCTTTCCCAACAAAACTAGTTAACTTAAAACTCGTAAATATAGCTGCACTCTGGCTATAGTATCGTATGAAAGTGAAGAACAACAATCAAGCCTTTGGTTCTGCTGCATTCAAGTCAAAAATATGTATTTAAATACTTACTCCGATTAAGCTCTAGAATATCAGCAAAGTTGAGGGCGACTCAAAAACAAGCTAAAAAGTAAATGATTCTTCTATGATGAAGATAGCGTAAAAAAAATTAACATAAATTAGATAACAGTTTTTATGGGACTATTCAGTTTAGGAAAAAAAGCCACAATTCCTGCTCCAGAAGAGGCACTGCCAGGGCGTAGTCAGTCTATGCCCGTACCAGACAAGCATCATGTAAATGGCAATCCCCTTACACCTCCTTTTCCCGACAACATGGAAAAAGCCATATTTGGTTTAGGGTGTTTTTGGGGAGCAGAAAGGAAATTCTGGCAGCAGGAAGGAGTTTATACTACCGCAGTTGGCTACGCAGGGGGACATACTCCTAATCCTACTTATAAAGAAGTCTGTAGTGGCATGACAGGTCATAACGAAGTCGTATTAGTTGTCTACGATCCTGACAAAATCAGCTATGAAGAATTACTGAAAGTATTTTGGGAAAGTCACGATCCGACCCAGGGAATGCGTCAGGGCAATGACAGAGGAACTCAGTATCGTTCTGGCATCTATACTTATACCCCAGAGCAAAAACAATTAGCAGAGTCTTCTAAAGAAGCTTATCAGCAAGAATTAAACCAAGCGAATTACGGTACTATAACCACAGAAATTCTTGATGCACCAGAATTTTATTATGCTGAGGATTATCATCAGCAATACCTCAGCAAAGTACCTAACGGCTACTGTGGATTGGGTGGTACTGGTGTTACATGTCCTGTTGGCTTAAAAAAACCAGTATAATCAAGACGACCCAAAAAATACTTTGGTTTAGCAATAACCTATCTTTGTATAGAGATTTGTTATATGTGTCTTATTGATTTTTATCTTTGATCTCACAACGAAGATCAACTACTTGTTATTAAAGCCCGTATTGTAATTGATGCGGGCTTTTGACAAGAAAAAATCAATCGAACTCTAGGAATAAAGCTAGAAGACTAGTAGCCAGAGCGCACGAAAAGATAAGTAACGCTCGAATTGATTTTTTACACAAACTTTCTCGTAAATTAGTAAACAAAAACCAACGTTATAGATAGAGACATCAATGCTGCTAGAAATTGCAGATATGAAGGCTTAAGACTTATTTTTCAGGTAGTCCTAAAGATGTAAGGATGAATTGTAGTGATATATGAAATACCATGTATCTACAATATGATTTTCTAATTTTTGAGAAAAATATTCTCGCACTAAAAAGTCGAAAAATAACGCTGCTTGAACTATATTTTTGGAGCTTAGTTATATAATTCAGCTATTTTTAACTGGTCGAATTATTTTGTGCTGTTTTTTTTAGTCTAAACCACGGTAAATTACTTAAGCCAATGTAACTTTGCTATACTCAGCATAAGTACATAAAAATTCATACTTATACTTGCTAAAAAATATAGCTATATCAAAAATTAAGTGGTATAATCCGTTACACTACAGGAGAAAATCGGACTATCCTGTATTAGTACCATGTAGTTTGGTACTTTACAGTTCGTGGGACTCCAGAGGTGTCAGTAGTAGTTGCTGATGCCTTTTTCTTATTTATTCTTGATGTTGTATCTATAACATTACAAAAATTGAGCAAACATATCTTCAGTCATTTAACTTAATTTTCCTAAGTAATTCAGCTTATAGTCAATGACTCAAATCACGTAAGAGAAAGACAAATGTTGCGCAATAAGTTTTTAGTCACTTTGAACACTAAAAATATAAATAGTTTTAGATCAAATACAGTTTTTAAGCTGATGAAAATAGCAATTTTGTCGCAAAACTCTGCTCTTTATTCCACCAGGCGTTTTAGAGAGGTGGGAAAAGAACAAGGATTCGTCTCCTGGATTAGAGGGAATTGAAAAAAACTACAGGAATTAACGTCGCTAGCAAAATTATCGATTTTGTTGCCAAAAATGCCATGCAAGCAGACAATAGCGATTACCCTTCGGGCTTGCACTCGAATGGGTGTACATTTGACGATCGCATTAAATTTTAGTTAGCTGTAAGGTTTAAAATCAGGTGACAGATAATACCCTCGAAATTGCCAAGGAAATAATTTCACCAGGGCAATTACGCCGTTTTGAAATTCCTGTCAGTCGTTTGGCTACCCAGACTTTAGTATCTCTTCCTGTTACCGTAGTTAATGGTATTGAACCAGGACCCAAATTGTGGTTAAGTGCAGCTATTCATGGTGATGAAATAAATGGCGTAGAAATCATTGCACAGATACTTGCCAGAATAAACCCACAAAAGTTAAGGGGAACAGTTATTGCTGTTTCGATCGTTAATGTATTTGGCTTTATTGAACAATCGCGTTATCTTCCTGACAGGAGGGATTTAAACCGTTCTTTTCCTGGTTCCAAAGGGGGGTCCCTCGCTTCTCGATTAGCTAATTTATTTATGCAAGAAATTGTTGCTCACAGCACTCACGGTATCGATCTTCATACGGCTGCAGTTCACCGCATTAATTTGCCTCAGATTCGTACCAACCTAGAAGATGAAATAACCTACAATTTTGCTAAGGCATTTGGCGCACCTATAATGTTCCACGCCAGTACTAGAGACGGTTCTCTACGTCATGCTGCTACGAAGAAAGGTATTCCGGTCTTACTCTACGAAGCAGGAGAAGCCCTACGTTTTGATCCTTTGGCGATTAAAGTTGGTGTGGAAGGTATTTTACGAGCTATGAATTACTTAGAGATGTATCAAGATGAGCTGATATCTCAAGTTCCTGCTTCTCTGGAAACACGTAAAAGTAAATGGATTAGAGCATCATGTGGTGGAATTTTTCATCTTGAAGTCAATTTAGGAGAACAAGTTTACCAAAAACAAGAATTGGGCTTTATCACCAATGCTTTTGGCGAAGATCGGGTTATAGTCCGCGCTTCCGTTAATGGCATGGTCATTAGTCATATTCAAAATCCTCTAGTCAATCGAGGAGATGCGATTGTACATCTTGCAGTTATCTAAATTGAACCTCTTAGATCATTGTTTTTTCTTAGCTGCGATCGCCAGTTGTACTTGGGGAATTTGGCGTAATTGGTCAATTACATCAACTACTTGACCATGTTCTACAGTTTTATCGGCATTGACGATCACAGTTGTTGATGATTCGTTTTTGAGCATTTCTTCTATTTGTGCTTTTAACTCCTCAAGTTGTGCGGGTTGACTATTGATAGTTAACTTCCCTTGACTATCTAAGCTAACTGTTATTGGTTGCGACTTTTGCAGTTGGGCAGTTTTAGCACGGGGAAGATTGACAGATAAACCTTCAGAGCGAGTTAGATATAGGCTGGAGACCAAGAAAAATACCAAGATCGCGAAGATCACATCGATCATTGGCAAAATATTGATTCTGGGGGGTAAATCTGGTTCTTCAGGTAAGCGCATCGTAAACTCCAGGCTGTTCATGTTTGTCGAGATGTATAAGTTCCAGTTGTCCGCCAACTTCTTGAATCTGGGCAATTTGTTGTAAATATAGCCCCCGAAAAATACTAGCAAAAAAGAGAGTGGCGATCGCAATAATTAAGCCCGCAGCAGTAGAAGTCAAAGCCTCTCCAATGCCACCAGTGACTCCTGTAGCCTGGGATGATTCTATATCTCCCAATTTCAATGAAGATAACGAGGTAATCAAGCCTAGAACTGTACCTAATAAACCAAGTAGGGGTGAGACACTAATCACGGTCTCAAAGGAATTACTAAACCGCTTCAGGATTGGTATTTCGGCTTGAGCAGCACTTTCTAAGGCTAGCTTAAATTTCTGTGGTGTTGATCTTTCTAAAGATAAAGCAACCAAAAATATACGGGCTATGGGCAAGTTACGATGACGTTTTAACATCATGTTTGCTGCTTGAGCATCATCTTGATAGAGATTTAGCAGTTGCTTAGTTACTTTGCCTTGCTGACGAGATATTCTCAGCCAAAAAAGCGATCGCTCTAAGATCATCGCTAGAGAGAAGATTGAAAGTCCTAGGAGTGGAAACATCACCACTCCCCCACTTTTAAAAAGTTGTAATATTGTTTCCATAAATTATGAGCAAATGATTTTGATCGAGTAATTAATCACGCATTTTAATAGATATAGATATTAAAACTAAATTCAACTTCCAAATCTTCCAAAGGAAAACCAGCAGGCAGAGGATCGAAAGGAGCAGCGTTCTGCACCGCTTCTAGGGATTCGCGATCGACTCTTTGTGATCCAGAGCTTTTCGTAACCCTAAGTCCAGTAATTTGACCATTTTGTTCAATCGCAAAAGTCAAAAAAGTAGTATATTCTTCAACTGCAAAAGAAGGTTGCCAATTGCGCTTTACCCTTCTTTTGATCTCTGCAAAGTATTCGCTTAGATCGATATCTTTGAGGGCATTTAACTGAGAGGGGTTGAGAACACTTTTATGTGTCAAAGCTTCAGGGCTAAAAAAGGCATCTCCTCCACCATTAGCAATAGTTCGCTTATAATCTCCTCCCAGCAAACTGGCTGCATCTGAGTTCGATGGATTAGCTTGCTCTGTAGATGTTGAAGTCTGAGGAGGAGGAGCTTGATTTGACTCAGGAATTGGCTCACTAGGTTGTATTTTGGCAGGTAAACGAGTAGCAACTTGGGAATTTTCCTCTGGTTGATTAGGCTGGCTAGTAGGAGCGGGTTCTGGTTTTGATTCTGGAGCTGTTGAATCTAAATCTGTTCGCTCTGAAGGCTGATTTTCAGGTGGAGATTTGGTTGGTTCAGTTTGAGGTTGAACTTCTGGGAGCGGCTTAGAAGGTTTAGTCGGTTTGGGAAGTACTGGAGGAAGGGTCGCTAATGGTTTAGTCGGTTGTTTAGAGGGGGTGGGTTCTGGTTTTGATGCTGGTGCACCTGAATCAGACCCTGTTAGCAGAGAAGGCTGATTTTCAGGAGTAGATTTAGGTAATTCAGTTTTAGGTTGAGTATCTGGGTTAGGTTTAAGAGGTTTGATCGGTTTATCAAGTGTTTGAGGTGTTGGAGATAGGGGAGCTATTTGAGGTAATTCTGAAATTGGTTCAGCAGGTTTTACTGGTTTAGAAACTGTAGGGTTTATAGGAGAAGATGTGGCTATCTTACTTGGTTCTGGGGTTGGTTTAGGAGGTTTGAGTAGCTGAGGAGGCGGGGAAGTTGGGGGAGAAGGTGTAACTATTTTGGGAGCTTGAGTAGGAACTTCTGGCGGTATTGATGTTGAACTTGCCTGAGTTGGGTTGGGGGAATTTTCGTCACCAATTTCTTCAGATGCAGCCGTTTTCTCTGGCTTAATGCTTTGTTTGGCAACTGAATTTTCTGTAGCTCGTTTCTGAGTTTCTGGCGGTGGTTGTTCGGTAGATTCTTCAGGAGGAACAACTATAAACTCAATTGGTTTACTTTCATTTTTATCTTTGGTAACAGGTTGAACACGTTTATAGATATCAAAAATAAACAATCCTAAGCTATGAACTAATAAAGAAACCAAGATAAACAAGATCAGATGGCTACGACGAAATTCATGCTGACTAACAGCAGAGGCTTCTTGATCGCGCTGACTTTGTTGTTTAGCATTGATCATTGCTCAAATCCACTTACCGAAACCGTTAATAATCTGAGTAATTTTACTCGCATCTAACCCTAACAAATTTAGTCAGTTACTTTATGAGTTTTTGTTAAGACATATTTGGTTAAATTTAGGAAAATTCTAATTATATTTGATGTTGACTAGCATACTCTGGGAATAGTCCCGGTGACTGTTTACCTTAAAAAGCTATAAGCTCTAAGCCTTAAGCTTTAAGCTCTAAAGTTTACGCTTTGTAAACGGCTAACAGCTTATAGCTATCGGGTTTAATGCCCCCAGCAAACGAAGTTTGGTGGTCTACAATTAGGAGAGGTTAAAGCCTCTTATAATTGGCTTACAGCTTACAGCTTATAGCTGCGGCTCTGCCGCTTTACTTAGTCCCAAAGTTAAAGGAGTTAAAGTTAAAAAAGAAAACGATAAAATAGAACTAAATAAATATCCCATCCCCATTGCAGATAATGACTCCCAATCCCCAAATTGTTAAGTCAATCGAAAAACTAGATTATCGTGTCACCGTCGGTGACGTAGCAGCACAGGCAGGGCTAGAATTAAACTTTGCTCAACAGGGGTTATTAGCACTGGCAAGCGAAGCGGGTGGACATCTTCAGGTTGCAGAGTCGGGAGATGTGGTTTACTTGTTTCCCAAAAACTTTCGTTCCATCCTGCGTAATAAGTATTGGCAACTGCGCTGGCAACAAACTTGGGAGAAAATCTGGCGAGTTTTATTTTATCTGATTAGAATTTCTTTTGGGGTTATTTTGATTGCTTCGATTTTACTAATGTTAGTAGCAATTATCGCAATTTTTATTGCTATAAATTCTAGTAATGATGAAAGAGAAGGCGGAAGCAATCGCAGCTATGGTGGAGGTGGATTTTTTATCCCTCGCTTCTGGATAGGTGATATATTTTGGTTGTTCGATCCTGGTTATAATCATCGTCGGCTTCAACGCAGGAGAGAGACTAGGGGGAATTACCAAATGAATTTTTTGGAAGCAGTCTATTCCTTCTTATTTGGTGATGGCAATCCCAACGCAGATTTAGAAGAGTACCGTTGGCAAGCTATAGGAGCAGTAATTCGCCGCCATAAAGGAGCAGTGGTAGGGGAACAAATTGCTCCCTATGTAGATGAGACAGATCAATACGAAGATTATATGTTGCCAGTTCTCAGCCGCTTTAATGGTTATCCTGAAGTTTCTCCCCAAGGAGAAATTATTTACTATTTTCCTGAACTTCAGGTAATGGCAAACCACAGACAAGCAAACACCATTTCTCCTGCTAGTTATCTTCAAGAAAAGCTATGGCGTTTTAGTCAAGCTGATAGCAGTCAAATTACGATGGCTGTTGGTTTAGGTGCGGTTAATATTATTCTGGCCTTTGTCCTAGGATCTCTGTTGAGAGATGGCACAATTGCTGCTCAATTGGGGGGAATAGTGGCATTTGTTGCTTCAATTCACTGGCTACTATTAGTTTATGGAATTCTATTTCTATTTATTCCTCTGGTGCGTTATTTCTGGATTCAAGGACGTAATCCCAAAATTGTTGAGCGTAATCAAGCACGTAGTACTAGAGCGATCGCCCTAAAGCAACCCGATTCATCTCTGCGTAACAAGATTGTCTATGCCAGTCAGTTTGCTCAACAAAAAGTAATTGGCGATCGCGATATTACCTACACTACTGAAGAGGAGCTCCTGGATCAAAATCTAAAAAATAGCGATCAGATAGATCGAGAGTGGCAACAAAGGTTAGAATCAGGTTCGTGATTAAATTAATAATTTTTTTAAAAAGAGTTATCGAACCATGAGCCAAGTTAAAGCAATATCAGGTAAGGCGATCGCCGTCACGGGAGATGATATCGATACGGATCGCATAATTCCTGCCCGCTATCTCCGTTGTGTCACTTTTGATGGTTTAGGGGAACATGCTTTTGAGGATGATCGCGCTCAAGCCGATGGTCAACATCCTTTTGATTTCCCTCAATATCAAGATGCTAGTGTCTTAGTTGTAAATAATAACTTTGGCTGTGGTTCATCTCGTGAACACGCTCCCCAAGCACTAGCTAAATGGGGTATTCAAGCAATTGTCGGTGAAAGTTTTGCTGAGATCTTTTTTGGTAACTGTGTGGCGATCGGTGTTCCCTGTGTAATTGCTTCTCCCTCAGAAATTAAGCAACTACAAAAATTAATTCAAGAGAATCCTCAAGCAGAGGTTTTAGTTGATTTAGAATCTATGCAAGTTACAAGCAATGATTTATCGGTGGCAGTACAAATGAACGAAGGTTCACGACAGATGTTTCTTCGGGGGACTTGGGATAATTGCGGACAATTATTGGACAATATTGCCAATATTAAAACTACTGCGGCTAACTTGCCCTACGTTGATTGGCAAAAAGTCTAGAAAATCGCTACATCAGCCGATTGATCTAGCAAGGGTAGTTTTTCTCCAAAAGCATTAATCCATGTCCCTTGGGATGAGAGAGTAGGGTTGCCTTGACAGTGCCAGCATGACACCGTAATTGGTGTGTCCGTAGAATCTTCTACCTTCGAGATTCTGCAACCATAGCGATAGCTTGGTTGTAGAGTATGTCAATGAATGCCAAGATGAGCGATCGCCTAACTTCTCATCGTTGCTGATGGCTCAACAGCAAGAATACGATACCCATTTTCTGCTAGAGCAAAGGCATATGAATAACTATGTATTATAGTCATTTCAATTAGTTTCCGCATGATAGGAGATTTCGTTAAAACAGATAATTATCGTAGGGGCGAATTGCAATTCGCCCTTACACAATCGTATAGTTTTTATTTGGAATGACTATATATGGCTGGGAATCGACCCATTAGAATGACGTTCATTCCCCTAGAAATATAGTTATCGAATCGCTCTTTTAACAAGACCGGAACCTCAACTGGCAATACTTCTTGGAATCCTATTTGCTGATAGAACGATCGCAGGTGTTGCCACGGAATACAATAACAAACTCGATCCGCAAGTTGCTCTGCGCACGCCTGAAGTAATTGTGTACCAACACCTTGACTCTGAAATGAAGCTAGAATCTGCATTCCTCGCAACACAACAAAACCATTATCTGGACACAAACGTACTGCACCAATAATTTTTCCTTCTAATTGAGCAATCAGTATCAGATCTTCTTCGTTCAGACCACCTTCATAACCACATTGATTGTAAAAAGCTTTAATGTCTTCAGTCTCAAATAGTTCTGCTAGGTTGATTGTCGTCATACTGATGAATAAAAGAGGCGATTGCGCTCCGCGCACCAGCAAAGCTGATCGCCGTCACGTTACTAGTTTGCATCTCACCTTCGTACGTCACAATGTAATACAAGGCAGCTATACCGTTTTAAATTTAAAAGACAACAGATCGTTTGTGTAGGGGCGCATGGCAATGCGCCCTTACGATCAATGTGTAGTCAAAGCTATTCAATTTGGTATTAAAAACCTGTAGAAGAAGAGAAAACAATAGACAATTACCAATTAAGCTTTAACAACAAATACTTAAGCTTGCTCACACCTATCTATTAGGCATCAATGACTACTGAACTAACAGGTTTAGAGCAACAGGTTAAAATTTGTCCTGGTTCTAAATCACTCAGGGCATCATAATCTTCTTCGTAAGTTACTTCTCCTTTGAGAATGTTGGCAACGCAAGTACCACAAGTCCCTGCACGACAGCTATTCTCAATTTCTATATCTACTTTTTCGGCTGCATCCAAAATATATTCTGGCTCAGAACAAACAGCTTCTTTCCAGGAATTAGCGAAGAATATCTTAGTAGTCTTAGCAGAATCTGCTGCTGACTCTTGAGTATCTGATGGAGGAGTTTCTTCCGTGGGAATAGACTCTTCAATAACCACTCCCTCTTTTAATTTGGCATCGAATTCTTCAATTAATAAATTACGCAATGTTACTTTGAGATCATCACAAGCAACACCTTTATTGATCAAAGTTCCTAATTCAGCATTCTGACCAACTTTACCACCAGTAAATACTTTCGCTCCTTCTACAGCTTGACCATCTTTACGAACCTTGGTCCCCATTAAGCCAATATCTCCTGCTTGAGGCTGCCCACAGGAATTAGGACATCCTGTCCAATGAAGGCGAACTCGGTTGGGAATATCTAATTCTCGATCTAATTCTTGAGCTAATTGCCAGGCTCTTTGTTTGGTTTCAATCAAAGCAAAATTGCAATACTGGGCTCCCGTACAGGAAATAACTGAGCGAGAAAGAGTGCTGGGGTTAATGGTAAATTTCTCTAATAATGGTTCACTGAGAAAAGTGTCGATATTTTCATTAGCGATATGAGGAATAATTGCGTTTTGCTCTACTGTAAGACGAATTTCCCCGTTACCATAAACTTCTGCTAATCTAGCTAGGTCAAACATGGAGTCAGCAGTTAAACGCCCCATGGGAACGTGCAAACCAACATAACTGTAGCCTGCCTGCTTCTGGGGATGTATCCCCAAATGATCTTTCTTATCTTGAGTAATTTCATCTTTTGGTGCAGCAGAGGCTAAAGTTTTGCCAAATTCTTGCTCTACTTCCGCTCGGAATTTTTCCAGCCCCCAAGTCTCGATTAACCACATCATACGAGCTTTAGGGCGACTAGCTCTCAATCCTTCCTTACCTCCATTTACGGTATAAACGGTAAGAACAGCCCGAGAAAGCTCAACCACATCTTCATCGTTAGCAGGTATCCAAACTCCTAAAGGAATTGATTCCGCACAGCGTTGAGCTGATAGATAACCACCGACTAAGACATTAAAACCCAAAACGCCGTCTTTATATGCAGGAACAAATGCCAGGTCGTTCAATTCAGCGTGAATAGAATTGTCTCTGGCTCCCTCGATCGCAATATTAAATTTGCGGGGAAGATTAGTAAAAGCATAATTACCTTCACTGTTATTGGTAATCATGTCTTGAACCTTCTTCATCATTTCCCGAGTGTCAATCAATTCATCAGGATCGATGCCCGCTACAGGAGAACCTGTTAGATTGCGAACATTGTCCATGCCTGACTGAATACTGGTCAGTCCTACTGCTTTAAACTGGCGAAAAATATCAGGAATGTCTTCTAGGCGAACACCTCTCAATTGAATGTTCTGACGTGTAGTAATATCTGCTGTTCCTTCTTCTCCGTAGCGTTGGATCGCACTAGCCAAAACCTGCATTTGTTCGCTAGTAACAACTCCATTGGGAACTCGCATTCGGACCATAAACTGACCAGGGGTTACTGGACGATAAAAAACCCCTAACCACTTAAGACGCATTTCTAAATCGGTTTTATCAACTGCTTCCCAGCCAATTTGGGCGAAATGTTCTAGTTCGTTTTTAACATCTAGACCATCCTTGGCTGCTTTTGCTTTCTCTAGTTTGTTGAGTTTGATTTTTGTATCGGCTTCAATAGTCATAAATCTAAAACTTAGTGGTTATGGAGATTCAACGCAGTTAGATTTGGTCCCAATTCTGTGTTTGCTCTTATTTCATAAGACTAAGTAGATTTATTTAGATATTTTGTATATCTAGATACGAAATAATCTTTGACATGCACTAATTGCATTACCTTTTGTTTTATTTTGCATGGTTGTTGGGTTAAAAAGCGCTGCCAAATCTAGCTTTGTTAAATGATTACATCTGAAAAAATAAACTAAAAAATTAATTTCGGCGTTGCTGATTTGAAACATGAATTTTTTAATGATCAACTATGCAATCGGATTTGCTGATAAGCTCCAAGCAATCGCTAGTTAGAAAGCTAGTTTTAGTATCAAATTTGTTTAGCTGGATCGAAAATTAGAGATAATTGGCAATGAATATCATATTGAGGAAAATTATGGGTGAAGCCAAACGACGCAAAAGATTAGATTCTACCTATGGTAATACTCCTCTGTTGAACAGTCCCAGTCAAAAGCAAAAGCACGTTGATTTAATTGTTAATGCTTTGTCGAGTCAATTTGAGACGGAACTCAAGCAAATTGCTTCGGCTGAATCAATCATTGAGCATTACGATCGCTACAAAGACAAAGTATCTGACTGGCTAAACGAAAAACTACAATCTTATCGTGAACAAGATCGCACTTTAATTGCTAGCTCAATTATGGCTTGCTATGCTGAAATTGCAATGGAATATGAAGCAAGTCCGTTGTTAATCAAATTTTTCTTTGAAATTTTAGAACCTCTACTGTCCGAAGATAAATCCCGTAGAATTGCCTCGATTGTGCAAAAAATTGAAGCAGAGCTGACTAAATCAAGTTAAATTCCGGTAGAATCTATGCTGCCAAAAAAATGAGGGAAAAAAGCGGTTTGAATACTAGTTTTTGCATCTTGAACACCCAAAAAGTTAGAGCAGATCCAGCGATCTTTATAGTTCCCAAAAATTTTCCAAGTAATTTTTTTCCTTTTTTCTAGACCTTGGTAAATTTGAGTGTGTGAGTTTTGCTTATCAATACTAATCACCACCGTCTTTTTCATGCAGAATTCTCCAATACTCTACGTCAAATTAGTTCTCACCATGGCAATTTGGGGCGGAACGTTCGTAGCAGGGAGAGTAGTTTCTCAAACTATAAACCCTTTCACTGCATCTTTTAGTCGTTTTGCGATCGCTTCTGTTTGTCTTGGATTGTTAACATTCCCAGGACAGAATAAACTACCCCGATTAACATTTCGACAAGTCCTCCTAGTTATCTTATTAGGCTTGAGCGGAGTTCTTGCTTATAATATTTTTTTCTTTGTCGGCTTGAAAGAAATTTCTGCCAGTCGTGCGGGATTGATTATTGCCTTAAATCCAGTGGCTATTACCATCAGCTCTCGGATTTTTTTTCAAGAGAAGCTTACTTCCTTAAAGATAATTGGAATTTTCATCTCGTTCTTAGGAGCAGCATTGGTAATTACTGAGGGAAATATTAGTAGCTTGATTGCTCATGGAGTTGGCAAAGGTGAGTTGTCTATTTTGGGTTGCGTTGTCAGCTGGGTAATTTATTCTCTTTTAGGAAAACTAGCAATGCAAGAATTGTCTGCTTTAACTACTACTACCTATGCAATTTGGAGCGGTACGATTTTGTTATTACCTTTAGCTATAGGGGAACAAAAAAATCAGCTACCAAATATCAACTTATTGACAGGGGTTAGTTTAGCTTATTTAGGTGTTTTAGGGACTGTAGTTGCATTTAACTGGTACTACGATGGAATTAAAGCGATCAGTGCTGCTAAAGCTGCTATTTTTATTAATTTAGTACCCGTATTTGCCATCATCTTTAGTGTTCTTTTTTTACAAGAATCCTTGTCTTATATCTTGTTGCTAGGCGGTAGTTTAGTAATATTGGGCGTATCGTTAGTCAACAAATCAAATGCCTAACAGCTTACTACTCAGCATGATCTTGATCCTTTTATTGGGATTCCTTGGTGGTCAATTAGCCAGTAAAGTCGGCGCTCCCTCATTACTGGGAATGATGATTGTAGGAATATTGCTTGGCTCGCAAGTTAGTAATTTAATTTCCGAGAGTGCTTTGAATCTAGCTGATGATTTGAGAACTATGGCAGTCATGGTTATCTTAATGCGAGCAGGTTTGGGACTAGATCGGGAAAAATTAGTTAGACAGGGCAGTGTGGCTTTGCGATTGGGTTTTCTACCCGCTATGACAGAAGCGATCGCTATATCCTTTGTTTCCATCTGGCTATTTCAGTTTGATTTCTTAACAGGTTTACTCTTAGGCTGTGTAGTCAGTGCGGAATCTCCTGCGGTAATTGTCCCGGGAATGTTACGGCTCAAAAGTTTAGGTTGGGGGGTTTCCAAGGGAATAGCCGACGCAATATTAACCGGTAGTGCTTTATCAGATGTGCTGGTACTATTGGTTTTCAGTCTGGTCTTGAATTTTTTAGCTCAAGGGAGTATCGCCTCTAATGCTTTATGGCTAATGCCAATACAGGTAATCACCCAAATTATTTTTGGAGTAATAATTGGTTATTTAACGGCAAAATTAATTGTTTTCTGCGTCATTAAACAACATTGGTGCCAAAATCCCGTACAGGAAACCTTAATTACCGCTAGTCTGGCTTTACTACTAGTTGTTTTAGCTAACCAACTTCCCTATTTTTCTGGTTACTTAGCAGTGATGGCGATGGGCTTTTTTCTAATTGAATTTAGTCCCCCCCTAGCTCGCAGATTACGTCAGGAATTTAACTATTTGTGGATTGTGGCAGAGATATTATTATTTGTACTGATGGGAGCATCTATTCAGTTAGAAGTATTAGGTGATGTCTTGTTCTCAGGAATTATCTTACTCGTAATTGGCTTGATTTTTGGTCGTACAATTGGTTGGTATTTATCCACTCTAGGAAGTAATTGGACTTGGCGCGAGAAATTATTTTTATTACCAGGAAACTCAGCTAAAGCAACGGTACAGGCAGCTATTGGAGCAATTCCACTTAGTTTGGGTATACCAGGAGGAGATATAATTCTAGCGATCGCTGCTTTATCAATTCTAATTACGGCTCCCCTTGGTGCTTGGGCAATTCCCACATTTGCCCCCAAACTCTTAACTCAAGATGCGGTAGATCCTACAAAAACGACCGTTACATTTCGTACTGTTATCTTAGGTGCGATCAATACTTCCTCGATGGCGATTTCTGTCTTAACCAAAGTTGCCGACTTAGCTCGGAGAACCAATGGCAAAGCTATGATTATCCACGTTGCTGATAATATTTCAGAATCAGAACTGCAAAAGTTGGAGCTACTGACTAACAAATTGCTGTTAGATATTCCTCATCAGTTTGTAACTACTACAGGTTTAGTATCAGAGGAAATTGTACGATTAGCTCAAGAGTGTCAAGCTACGGAAATTGTTTTAGGCAAATCTCAAAATCAGTTATCACAAGAATTATTGACTACTTCCGTATCCCAAGCAGTTTTGCAAGCCACTAAAATTCCCGTGATCATAGTTTGAAAAAATTCAACTCCGAACCAATCTATAACCTATAACTCCGTTGCGCGACGCGATAGCTAGTCCTTTAGGGTAGCTTCTGGCGTAGCGAATACTCCGAACTCCGAACCCCGAACTCCGAATTCCGAATTCCGAACCCCTAATTCCGAACTTTTAACTCATATTTACTTAAAATAGACTCGATCGCATCTGGTTCTAGAGGTTCAGCAAATAAGTATCCTTGCACGAATTCACAACCCAGACTTTTGAGACGTTCAACCTGGGCGATATTTTCGACCCCTTCAGCGATTGCATCCATTCCCAAAGTATGTGCCAAGGTAATAATAGTCTTAACAATCTCGAAGCTTTCTGGATCCGAATTAATACTATCAACAAAAGAACGGTCTATTTTCAGATTATCTATTGGTAATCGACGTAAATAACTGAGAGAAGAATAGCCTGTACCAAAATCATCGATACTTAATTTGATTTTTCGGCGTTTAATTTCTGCTAAATTGTTTTGAGTAACGTGTCCTGAATCTACCAAAACTCGTTCTGGTTCTAACGGATTTTGTGGGTAGTAGAAATACTCAGGATAATGGGGCTTGAAGCACAAAAGAAATCAAATTGAGATAAAGTCAACAAACAATCAATTGATTTTCAGTAAAAATTCAAGCATGGCAGTTTCTATCAGAGGAGATAAAAGTATTTGTTTACCCGTTAGCAGTGAAGAACAATATCAACAACTAATCGCCAATAATCACAATTATAGAGCCTATTTGCTGCAACTTTATGCCAAGTATCCTGAAATTTTTCCCAGAGAAATGGAAGCAGGGTTCAGCTTTCATGATTGGGTGGTCTCCAGCAAACAGGAACTGTCAATGCGCCGCATTAAGCTCAAAGCTAATCAGCAGGTCTATCAATTGCGTCCTGACTTCATTATGCCTTATATGGTAGGAAAAACCGACGAAATAGACAAACCAATGTATTTAAGACAATTTGGTGTGCCTTTTGACGCTTTAAGTTATGTTTTCGGTCGTAATGCCATGTACTGGTATCGTATTTACCTGTCTTTAGGTCGAGCCTCGATTGTGGGAACGACAATCAAAGACGCTCAAAAACTGCCTCCACATCTGGTAGCGGATGAAAAACATACTTGGTTAGGGGGTTCACGAGTTTATCTTCCTACTACCGTAGCATCTGGCTGTATTTTGGGAGTTAGCTTGACCGAATCAGCTAGTGCGCCAGCTTTAACTAAAGGATACGCAGAATTTCAAACCGAAGCTCGTCTTCTCGACCCCAATTATACCCCAGTGACAGTCAATACAGATGCTTGGGACGGAACTAAACAGGCTTGGCTTAATCTATTTCCCACGGTGACTTTGGTACTGTGCTTTTTGCACGCGGTGCTAAAAGTGCAGAAAGGAAGCCCCAGTTATCGCAATTTAAGAAACAAGCTCAAAGCTCTGCTCTGGAAAGCTTATAAATCCTCTACTGCTGCTAAATTCTTGCAAGGAATACGATTAGCTTTGATTTGGAGCAAAAAACATATCAGACGGAAACGCACTTTAAGCAAGATGCGTCAATTATGCCGTCGTGCTGCTCAATTCACAGTCGCTTATCAATTTCCCCAAGCTCATCGCACTAGCAATATGGTAGACCGGTTGATGAATCACCAAGACCGTTTACTCTACACTATGCAATACTTTCATGGTGACAAGGAGTCGGCAAGATTATATCTACGTTCGATGGCACTGATCTGGAATTTCCATCCCTACGCAGCTAGAACTCGCTCAAAATGCTCGTCACGGATATCGCCGTTTAGCGATCTCAATGGTTTTAGCTATCATCACAATTGGCTTCACAATTTGTTGATTGCTAGCTCGATGAACGGTCGCCAAACCCTTCAAAGTGGTTGATCCACAAAATCCGTTAGAACCAGGACGTGATAGAGCTTCAACCGCTTTCAAATAAGCTTGACTTCCAGCTTTATAGTCATTCTAAATAGGAAACATATGAAATAATATAAGCTAGATGAGAAATCAATCAGGTTAGATGACTTATAGTGTAGATTTGCGAAAGCGGGTAGTGGACTTTGTAGCGGCTGGAGGCTCCAAAGCCGAAGCATCAAGAAGATATGAGGTAAGTCTATGGTGTGTGAATGATTGGTGTCGAAGAAAGAATTTGACTCCAGCACCACAACTTGGAAGAAAGCGAAAACTAGACTCTCTAGCAATTGCCCAACATATTCAAGAAAATCCAGATGCTTTGTTAAGAGAAAGGGCGCAATATTTTGGAGTGCATACGAGTGCTATTGGGTATGCCCAGAAGCAAATGAAGTTAACTCGTAAAAAAAACGCTGAAATACACTGAACGTAAGCATAGTGAGCGAATCAGCTTTCTGAGAAATTTACGTAAAATTGTCATTCTTGACGGATCAAGCAATTTAGTTTACTTGGATGAATCAGGCTTTGAAGAATATGTCTATCGTCCTTATGGCTGGTCAAAACGAGGACAAAAAACTTACGGCGATTGCCCGAAGGGCAGTGGCTTCGCCAATCGCAATGGTAAAAGAGGAACAAGAACAAGTCTGATAGCTGGCAAAAGAGGCAAAGAGTTGTTAGCACCAGTTCTTTTTAAAGGAAGTAAATGGTGCTTTATGGTTTAATCAATGGCTCGAAGAGCATCTAATTCCCGAATTGAAACCAAACTCCACTCTAATTCTTGATAATGCGGCATTTCATCGCAAGGATGATGTGTTTCGCATTGCCGAACAAGCGGGTCACAAAGTTTTGTTTTTACCACCCTATTCACCTGATTTTAATCGTATCGAACAAGACTTTGCGACGCGAAGCTAATCCTTTAGGGCATCCTCAAAAAAAGACGTATTTATTCCGCTCCTGGTACTTCCTTGGATGACATCGTTAAATCATACGGAAATTATTTAGAATGACTATACCTAAATATTGATGACGAGAAGGATTGCCATTTTTGGTGACAAAAATCGGCTCATGGGACATCCATTTGTAATACCAATAACGACCACCCTTTTTTCCTTTAGCTTGGTAGCGCACAATCCAACAACCAGACGGAGCAATTTCACCTTCGTCCCTTATGTCTTGAATATCTTGTTGGAGTTGTTTAATAAGATGTTTAAGTTCATCTAGACGAGTGGCTAGATCCTTCTGTTGACGGGCATTAGCCATAGTTCAGCTCAGAAATAATCGGATATAGTTGTGTAACAAAGTTCGCCAACTATATTCTCATTCTAGTCCTCTCCAAAGTTACAATCAACTCGCTTCTAAACTTCAACCAGGGGAGCGTAATTGCCATCCTTCACATAAAGATTGCAGCTCTAAAAAGCCACGCCATAACACCGTGATGCCAATATTACTCTTTCGGCGATGACTCAAGTAACCGCCCAAACGAGCTACAGCTTGTATCGCCCAAGCTACCGTTAAATCTACTGCGGTGACTGATTTTCCAAATTTGGCAGCTAAAACCTCAATTTGTACCTGATTTAAAATTGAAGATGCAGGTGCATCTGGTTTGGTTCGATGAACATAGGTCATTTTTAACAATTGTGCAGCGATATTCGTTAAAAATCCCAGTAAAACTTGCATACTATCTCCAGATAGACGATAGCTTTCCGCTTTACACCCTGACTTGAGAATTTTATGATATTCTTCAATTCGCCAACGGTAAGTATACCATCGTAAAATGGTTTGTGCTTGTTCCCCATTGGTAACGGGTTCGGAGGTCAAGATCATCCATTCTACGGGTTCACAGCCTTCTGGGGGGTCAATTTCTACGGCATAAACCCCATAAACTTCAAAATATTCTGGTTCTTTCATTCTGGCAGGACTGCGAAGTTTGATGGGTGCATATCTAATTGCCAGAGTAGCGGTTCGCTCTTTTCGATTTGGGGTTTTGGCTAATTCTACTGCTACTTCCATCTTGATAGATTGAGATGGGAGCCATGACCATAAATAACTGTTTGACTCTGATAATGCCCTATTATGTGCTGCTCTTACCACTAACCCTGTATTTGCGGTTTGACTGACTTGTTCAAAGACTTCCGCGATATCTCCTTCTCGGTCAAATACATGAATTACTTTGGTGCTAATACTCTCTGGTTCGGATTTTTCTAAGAGTTTCTGGACGGATTGGAGAGCTTCTATCCATTTATAAGATTCTTTTTGTTCAATCGGACGTCTTCTTGCTTCCGCTTGCTTTTTCTGCTTCTGTTTCTGAGTTAAACTCTTACTTTCTTCATGATTTCGATGCCACAGTTTTTCTGTTAATAATCCTATGGGTTGTCCATTCTCCCCATTTACAGCTAAGGTGCTATGTAAAATTAGTCCATTCCCACCATTGCCAATGGGTCCATATTCGGCTCTTTTTTCGCGGATTTTCTTGTAATCGAGATAGGTTGTATCTCCTACTGCTAATACGATTGAGAGTTCTTTAATCTGCTCTGCTGTTTGAAGATGATAGGGTTGGCACACACTGTTTAGGCTAGTTTTCGGATTGGCAAAGAATTCATAAGCTCTTTTCAGGTCACTTGCTCTCTCAAAAATCGCGGAGAGTGGTTTGCCATATTTTAACGATAATCTCGATTCGATGAACATAGCCCTTTTGGTTAAACGCTGATCTCCAAAGTCACATTTTTCGGTTATTAAATTTTTGGTCTGATTCATTCACCACTCAAAATCTGCTCAATTATTTTGCTCTATCGAGAGGGCAGATTTCTCGAAATGGATAAAATTGTTAGCGAATATTGTTACACAACTTATATACCCTTCAAAAGATGCCGTGAAAAGTCAGAATTATCTTTACTAGTGTCAAATATCGCTGCTCCTTCTAAACAAGAGCTTACCAGTAGCGAGCCATAGCGACAGCAGTGGTCTGGTTGTGTTTTAAAGAATTGATGGCGAATGTTGTCAATCAGTTCCTTATTGCCAAAGTAAACGCTTTTACCCGAACTAAAGATGACACCCCGCTTGATGTTGTCGCCAAAATCTACTTTATCTAACTGATTCAAGTAAACCTTCGCAGCCTTAGAGGGATCGCCAAACTGTAACTGCCTACCACGATTTTTATCGAGTTTGACAATAACCAAGGAAGACAAGTCATGTTCCTCTCCCAGCAATTCTAATAAAGAATCGTTAATAGTTTCTGGCTCTGATAAATATTTCCCCGATTCAGCTAAACTCAGATCGATTACGGGAATTTTTAGTCCTGGCTCAACAGCCAAGTTGTTTTTATCCTTTTGATTGCTCATCTTTTTACTACTCCTGCGCCAATAGTATTTTCTTTCTCAAAAAAATAAATCCGACAGGATGACTTTTTAATTAGTCTTTTGAAATGAGCAAAAATAACCAATTAATTTACCTAAAGCTACTAGGTACTGGCAGTACAACTGCGCTGTATAATCTGCAAAACAAAAGTAAATAGAGAAAAACGGTCTATGAAGAATAAAGTAACTAACGTCGGTCGCGATCGCGCAATCGAGAAAAATCAACCGATTATGAAACGAAAAAAAGAAAAGATTAAAGTCCACCATAGTTTGATGGAATTTTACACGGATACAGGATTAATCGATGAATATAGAATTGAGGTAGATTATTCAAATGACAACGATAATCAAACCTATGGAGTCACTGAAGAAGAAATAGACGATCCTAAATTTTGGCTAGATCTTTAGCGTCGGGAACTATTTTGGCGATCGCCTCTTCGGTAATAAAAGTAGAGGTGGCAAAACCACTATTGAGATCTAAATAAGTAGCCAAACGATTTAATTTACCTGTTACCAGTTGAACTAGATAGCTTGCTGCCTCTGCTGCCATGCGCTGATTAATGGAAAGGCTTTGAGTATTAAGCAGGGCAAGTTCGGCGCAAGAGACGGTATTGTCATCCAATTCCTCTGGTTTTGGCTTTAATAATTCGGGGTGTTGTAGACAGGGCGCGGGCAATTTAATACACCCCAACTCATGAAATTTGTAAACATCAATCTCCGTTGATAAATGAGAACCGATTAATACCTGCCCGCTATTTGAATGATTGCCACAATCAAGCCACCAAAGTTCTGTGGCGACATCTCTGGTATGCCAAGATTGATATTGGGACAAAGCATGGGTAATTGATTGGCGAGCGAGCGCATTATCGACACAGCCAATGATAATTTTGAGCTTGTGTTCTCTCTGATAATAGTCTCTGGCAACTATTTGTGAATCGAACAAAGCTGGTAATGCATTAATCTCAACGCCCCAACTGATGCTATATCTTAATGCCAAAGTTTGAGCTTTATTTAATCCGATTTCAGCATCACAGAAGTTTTGGCGTAGGACATTTTTTCGTTCTACGGTATCTGGATCGATGAATATTAAGGTTGTTGCTTTGCCTTGCTCGTTCAGAGTTCTGGCGATTCGACAAAGACTGGGGGCAAGCCAGCTACCAGTACCACCGCATCCGACTAGGTAAAATTCTACCTGTTTATATACAGAGAGTATGATGGACTTGGCGTGAAGAATAGAGTAGTCAAAAGACATATGAGTAAATGTCATAAATGGTTTAGAAGTTTAATAGAAGCGGTAGAAAAAGATCCTACTTGGGACATTGAGCCTGAGAAAACCGCTTCTAAATTAATCCCCGAAAGGGCAAAACAAACTAAACCAAGAACGAAGGCTAATAATCTTATTTATGACCTAAAATCTAAAGCCTAAATAGCTTACAGGTTTATTCGATCTGTAAAATACACATTTATTTAATCTCAGATAATGCCAAATTGAATATTTTACGATAACGTCATAGTAAATTTGTAAGCAGTGTTTTTTGAGACAATATATGACAGATCAAATTATTCTGGTTATGCTCTCGGAGGCGGGGGGAGTTGGTAAAACAACAATCGCTGTCAACGTAGCTTATGAATGGAGTTTACGAGGAAGATCGGTCACGATAATCGATCTTGATAACAATCATAGTTTAGATGCTTTTGTTGGGTTAAAACCAGAGCGAGATCTACGGCAAACGACCGCTATAATCTTCGATCGCGATTTTAATGGTTCATGGCCCTTAAAACCTATTTTCGGCTCTGAATTGATTTCAGTGTGCCAGGGATGTCGTGGACTTAAAGAAGTAGGAGAAAGCTTGGTTTTACGCAAAAGAAGAGAGTACACTCTCAATAAAATACTAAAAGCTTATCCTCTTGACTGTGAATTAATCATTCTTGATTGTCGAGCAGGATTCGATCTTTTAACTGAAAATGCCTTAGCAGCCAGTACAGACATTTTAATTCCCGTTGATATGGGAGTAAAAGCAAGAACGGTATCTTCTCTCGTTAATATTATCTGGCAAGAGTTTGAGGAATTAGAGTTGTCTCCATCGCCGAGAATGATGGGCTTAATTCCCAATCATTACAACAAAGATGCAGCTTTCCACGAAGATTTTATCGAAGCACTAACCAGAATCTCTCAGCAGCTAGAGATTAAGCTTTATCCACCACTGCGTACTTGGCAGTATCTCAACAATTCAGCTATTTTGGGTAAACCTTTGAAAATCATCAGATCGGGCGATCGCATGAATTCAATTTTTGCTGGTATAGTAGACGATTTAGAAAAAATTAAGGAGAACTAGTTTAATGGGTAGAAGACAATCTGTTGCTAATTTAATTGACGAGGATTTTGATTCGGCGCTCGCTGCTAAGAAGCGACACGACGTAATTCAAGACCTGAAGCAGCAGCTCGATCGGACTCAAAAAGAAGTTGAGAAAAGAGAAGAACTATTGATTCAGTTACGTTCTCAACTAGAACAAGGAAACGGCAAAGTATTAGTTTCAATTGAGAACATTACACCTAGCGATCAATGCCGTAAAACATTTACTGAAGCAGTAATTTTGAAAAGAGTTGAATCTTTAAAGCGAGAAGGACAGCTTGATTCGCTAATTTTGATTCCATCAACAGACAAAGCAAACCAGTATCAGCTTGAAGATGGAGAAGTGACTTGGAGAGCAGCTAAATATTTAGTAGAAGCTGGAAACGAAAAATGGAAAAGCTTGGAAGCGGTCATTTCTCCTCTTGTCGGTAATGAAAAAGAGATTCACCGCCGTACTCTACTACACCATCTCCATAGCGAAAGTTTGAATTCTCTAGATCGGGCTGAATCGCTTGTACGAGAACTTAATTGGAATGTAGATTTAGATATTTATGAAGATGAAGTAGAAGAAGGACAATCAAGATCTCAGGCAGCGGTTGCCAAGCTCAAAAAAATCCTCAGAAATCTTGACTATCAATTCCGCAAAAACGAAGCAGCAGATCGAACTTTGCAGTTAATCGAAAAAGCTACTAGAGAAGAACAGCAGAAAGCTTTAGAGAAACTAGAATTAAATCCCTTACAGATTGAAATAATTCTGATCCTACTTGATTTTCAAGTAGAACTACATTCATTTGTTGCTAATGACTTAGCAATGATTTCTCTGACGGAAGATCTAAAACAAGCCGTTCGTGAAAGAAATTTACCCTGCCACCAGGCAAAAGCATTGGGCAAACTTACCGCTAAAAAACTGGGTAAAGACGATGCTGCTGCTTTGGAAATAAGAACCCAAGCAGTCGAACGCGTTTTGAAAGAAGCTCTTAGCGTTAGAGATACCAGGAAATTTGTAACAGAGTTACTAGAAGAACACGGAACTAAGAAACTAAAAACTGAAACCAAGGAAAAAACTATCGATCGATATCAAGAAGTCAAACAGGGGCTGTCAAAACTTTCTGTTAAACAGTTAAAAGCCAATCATCTAAAATCTCTAAGAAAAGCAATGGAGAAGAAAATGCGTGAAATTGACTCTATTTTGGCAAAAGAAGAAGGTTCTACAAGCTGACGCTGTTATGCTTTTGAGATAATTAGACGTTTCTATATTCTCAATTACTATAACGTCATCGTAATTGAGAATATACCGCATATTAAATTTCTTAAATTACTTTTCATTTAGCTTAATTTCATTTAGTGGATTTTGTTACGTATTCCACTGCTTCTTCCACGGTCAAGTTATCCCGAATAGGAATGAGATCGGAGATTGGATAGCGAGAGCGATTAGAAATTCTGGCTCTTCGATTCTGGAGTTTTAGCTGCTCGACAACATTATCAAACTTTATCGATTTACCCTGAGTATAATCTTGGTTAAATGTACTGCCGATAAACTTCCACCAGGTGGATTCTATAGTTGATAGGCTAGCGATTAGAGGACAAATATTTCCCCAGCAAACTCTACCGTCGTTCATCACGTTGGGTAGAGGTGCATGATGTATTAATAGCTGAGAATTAAATCTTATCTTTTTAACCGCCCAGACATAATAGCTACTAGAAATTCCGACAAAGACAAAGCTCGGTAAGGGTACGTATAATTGCTCTGACTGTATTTGTAGACGATAACGCTGTTGAGGAAAGAAGCAGACAACCCAGTCTCCAAGCACGCTGCTACCATGACGAATAACGTTCTCAGGCAGCCATCCTGTGTCGGCAGGTTCATTGTCAAAAGCACGACGTAAAATGTCTGAGGTCAGGCTTTTATAGATATGCCTGTTACCGTCTAAGTAATGAAGAATATAATTGCGATCGACAAATAAAAGTTCGGCATCTAAATGGTTTAGATTTCTTGGTGCTTTGGAAATAATTTCTCTAAGGGTATCTCCAGATATTATCGGCGAGTCGTGCATTGATTCCATATTTTTACAATGTATTGAAAATTAGTAGTTAAATCGCTTTCTAGCCAGTCAATAAGAGAACCCACAATATTTAAGATCCTCTGAGCTTTTAGATACTCTTTGTGAAGGTAGTTAACATTTTCCATTGACCAATCCAAGGTTGTTCCTCCCATTCCTTGTGACCAACCTCCATCTTCATCAAGCCAAATATTGTTAGTATTTTGGTTTAGTAACTTTAACGCTATGGGTAGATAGCAAATAGGCGATCCTGCTTCAAAACATAAATGCCTAAGCTGGCGATAATTAACGTTGTTAGGATGAGCAATCTCATTCATCTCAGGCATAGATGAGAATTCTGCGTCAAACCACTCGCTGTAGCAATCTTCTCCGAGATGATTTTGCCAATGCTCTAAGTTTTCTCTACCAATATTGGACATAGGTAATAAAGCTTTGTCGGCGATCGCTAAGTCACAGTAAGACATTTCATAATCTTCTAGCTGTCCCATTCCTAGGGGGGTTACAAGAATTTGACTCGGCTCGATAAGGTACGTGTGTTCTTCCAAGAGGTAGTCCAAATAACCTAAAGGAAACAAATTATTGTTGATGAGCTGGAGAAATTCCAGTTCTCGCTCGGTATACTTCAGCCATTCTTCCTCTTCTTCCAAATTGGGATAAACTGAAGCTCTGCTTTGACTGTATTGCTGGGGAAAATAATAACTGTAAAGAAATAGCAATTGATATCTTAATGCTCTCTGTTCCAGATATTTGACAGCATCGCCAATTCCAGAAATGACAGAGCATTGACTCAGAACAGCGATCGCTTGTTCGACGGTATTAATTCTTGATATTTGAGTATTTACATTCATTCACATAAGCGATTTAAAAAGTTGTATCCGCTCTACTTGCGTTAGCCAAAGCGCGATCTTAAAAAAAGTAAAGATCTAATGAAGCGATCGATGTAGTCGTATTAGTATCGATAAGCTAGAACGCTAAAATAATTACCGTGTTGAGTTATCAATTAGACAAATATCTATAT